>CAMYJX010000207.1 GCA_947258825.1 uncultured Pseudomonadales bacterium | reverse complement strand
GCCGCTCGTAGTGCCGCTGAAGGCCGCCGACATCGGGGAACTCGATAACTTCCCCGAGCTCGGGTGGTTGCACTGGGCGATGTTCGGGCGCGTCCATCTCCAGTGACTGATGCACGCGCCACCGGTGATAGAAGTCGACGTACCCCCGCAGAATTCTGCTCAAGTGGCGCTCGTGCAGGACGATGACATTGTCCAGACACTCGCGACGCAGAGTCCCGATCAGCCTCTCGGCGTAAGGATTCTGCCAGGGGCTCCTCGGCGCCGTCAGGACCTCTTCGATGTCCAGACTGCGCACCCGCCGACGGAACGCGGCGCCGTAGATGCCGTCGCGGTCACGGATCAGATACCGCGGCGCAGTATCGAACGGGAACGCCTCGACCATCTGCTGCGCCGTCCACTGAGCCGTCGGATTTGCAGTGACGTTGAAATGGACGATCCGGCGGCGTTCGTGCGCGAGGACGATCAAAACATAGAGGATCTCGAATCTCACCGTCGGCACGACGAAGAAGTCGATGGAGACCAGGTCCTTGATGTGCGTCTCGAGAAACGTCCTCCACGTTGGTGATGGAGAGCCGGTGGCGCGGATCCGATACTTCTCGACCGTCGACTTCGCGACGACGATGCCAACCTTGGCCAGCTCGCCGACGATGCGAGGAGAGCCCCAGCTTGGGTTGGTTCTCGAGACCTGTCGGATGAGAGCGCGGATCTCCGGGTCGATGGCTGGACGCCCAGGCCGACCCTCGCTCTTGCGGCGCCAGTGGTCGCGAAAGCGGCGCTTCTGCCACTCGAGGACCGTCCGTGGTTGAACGAACCGGACTCCATCGCGCCATTCCGGCCAGAGGCGAGCAAGCCGTCCGTGGCTGAACGAACCGGACTCGGTCGCGCCATTTCGGCCAGAGCCGCGCGAGCCACGACCAGAGCACCCGGTCTCCCGGCTCAATCCGGAATCGCCGCGGTCGGCTTCGCTCGTCGACCGACAGCTGATGACGCAGCGCAACAATCTCCAGCTGCTTAAGAGAGCCGCCCGCGGAACGCAGCGGTGAGGAAGTGCCCGAGGGCGCGACAGAGGACTCTCATGATGGCTTCGGATCAGGCTCTACCAGGCAGCACGATCGCAGCGCTCCGGCCGGTCAGCAAGTCCCCGAGGTGGCGAGCGCCGCATCCGAAAAAAGTCAACGAGATCAACGCGGACGATTATTCGGTACGGACAGAGGGTGTCCCGTCTTGTTTATGCGCAATAAGGTGCTATTGTGATGCAATAGTATGATTTATCTCAAACAAGCAGGAATGTGAAATGGGGACAACCCGGAAAACCATCACCGTTACTGATCAGCAAGACGAATGGATTAAGGCGCAGATTGAGGGTGGCGATTTCACCAATGACAGTGAATACATCCGTGATCTAATCCGTCGCGATCAAGCCCGAGGGTTCGAAGTTGACGTGATTCGCAGTGAGCTAATCAAAGGCGAACAAAGCGGCGATCCACGGCCGTTTGACGCGAAGCAATTCAAAGAGCGAATGGCAGCTAAACATGCCCGCAAGACCCGCTGAGTATCGCTTAGCGCCGGAAGCCGAGCGTGATTTGGAAACTATTTGGCTTTACACCTTCGAAGAATGGGGCCTGGAACAGGCACACCGTTACACCGACGAGTTAACAGAAGCGTTTGCTCTTCTGGCGGCAAACCCCAATATCGCGACCGCAGCTGATCACATTCGTAAAGGGTATCGGCGCAGCCGGGTAGGGCGACACGTGATTTACTTTCGGCCGGCAGAGTACGGGATCGCTGTGGTCCGTGTGCTCCATGACCGGATGGTGCCAGCGCGACACTCGTTGTTTAGTAACAACACGCAGCGGCCTGCAAAGCCGTCTACGTCGGTTCGATTCCGGTCCCAACCTCCATATATGCCCTTTAAGACAATTAGTTAAGGGGAGTTTTAAATGTTACTTCTCGCTATGATTCTATGAATAGCGAGCTAAAAACCGTCTGAAAACGCCCCAATCCACCACTCCCGGGTGGCAACCGTCTCACGGTGGCCGCGCTGTCCAGTGTGTTCAGGAAAAGCCACTGGTGCTTGAGGGTGCGCCACCAGGCCTCGATCATCGAGCTTGAGAAGG
>CAMYJX010000206.1:1611-2325 GCA_947258825.1 uncultured Pseudomonadales bacterium | reverse complement strand
GTGGTCGCCGGCGAACGGCCGGCGAGCCGCGAAGCTGATCACAAGGCAAGAGACGTCATCGCAGCCGAGTTGGGACACGCCCGCCGGACCGTCGTTGCCACCTACGTGGGCAGTTCCCGATGAGCCGGCCTGCCAATCAACGAGCCGCGGGTCGCCAGGCGCGTGCCCTCCTGGCAAAGCGCCTGCCTGGCTCAAAGCGCGGCACCGTGCGCCATCACCTGGAGCGCGCAGCGCACATTGCCGCAACCATCTGGCGGCGCTGGCACGTTGGGCCCTACCAATGGCAACTGAAACACCTGCGCTGGTACCTGGTGGAGCAGACCAACGACGTCGCCAGCAGCACGCGTTACCGACATTGGCTGACGGTGCGACTGCTGATCTTCAGTCTCGATAAGGACGGCTGGATTGAGCGGCTCGACGGACCGTGGGTACGGCCAAGCGGGGTGCGCGGCCCGCTCAAATCGGGCCGCCCGATTCTCGAACCGACCCCGCCAGCGCGCTGAGGCTCCTGAGCATGTCGCGCACCGCAATGAATCCCGCAGCCCCATCGACGGCACTGTTGCCGCGGTTCATCCGGCTGCGCGACACCGCTTTCTATTTAGGCATGGACCGCAACCGCTTCAACGCGGAGGTGCGGCCCTACCTCACCAAAATTCCGATCGGCCGGCAGGGCATCGCCTTCGACCGACTTGAACTGGACGCCTGGGCGGATCA
>CAMYJX010000206.1:0-1561 GCA_947258825.1 uncultured Pseudomonadales bacterium | reverse complement strand
GGACGCAGTAGGAGATCGCCCGGCCTCGTCAAAAGGTCGGGCGTTTGGCACATCGACAAATGGATCGAAGGGCGGAGAGTTTGCCAAAGCACTGGCTCAAATAAAATCGCCGAAGCGGAGCGCTACCTCGCACGATTGAGGGAAAGCATCCGCAAAGCGGAAGTTTACGGGGTCAGACCAAAACGGACATTCGAACAGGCAGCGGCCAAGTTCGTTCGAGAGAACCAACACAAGCGCTCGCTGGATCGTGATGTCTGCATGCTAAAGCAACTGATGCCGTTCATCGGGCACCTGGCGCTGAACCGGGTTCATCGAGGAACACTTGATCCGTGGGTCGATTTCAAACGGGAGGAGAGAAGAGCACCGGCAACAATCAATCATGGGCTGAAAGTCGTGAGACGCATCCTGAGACTCGCCGAGTACGAGTGGATGGATGAACACGGACTGACCTGGCTGGAGCGTGCGCCGCGTATCCGCATGCTGCCCAACCCCAACCCACGGCAACCCTATCCGATGAGTTGGGCCGAGCAGCAGGTCTTGTTCTCCGAGTTACCGTCGCATCTTGCAGAAATGGCGTTGTTCACCGTTAACACCGGTTGTCGCGATTCCGAAGTCTGCAGACTGCAATGGGAGTGGGAGGTCAAAGTCGCGTCACTTGATACCTTTGTATTTATTGTTCCGGGAAAATTCGTCAAGAACGGCGAAGAACGACTGGTAGTACTCAACGACATTGCCAAGCGAGTCGTGGATTCGCGCCGAGGGAAACACCCGACGCACGTATTCGCATTCAAAGGCAAACCGATACTAAGGATGCTAAACAGCTCCTGGTGCCGGGTCAGGGAGAAGGTCGGGCTAGCGCAGGTTCGTGTTCATGACCTGAAGCACACATTCGGCCGTCGCTTACGAGCGGCCGGTGTGAGTTTTGAAGATCGACAGGACCTGCTCGGACACCGTTCAGGACGAATGACGACACACTACTCGGCAGCAGAGCTTAGCAAGCTCATTGAAGCGGCCAACACAGTGTGTGAAAGAAACGGTAACAAGCCTGAGTTAGTGGTGTTGCGTCGACTAAATGTTAGTTAGGACTCACGCAAACCCACGCAAAACTCACGCAAAACGGAAAGGTCGCCAACCTGCAATTTTGTAAGTCATTGAAAAGAATGGTGGCCAGGGGCGGAATCGAACCACCGACACGCGGATTTTCAGCCAATAGCCTTCGCAGATCAGCCGGTCAGCTATAATAGAGCCGTACGTCATTACTCCATGGAGCGACGTCATGCAGGACACTATCCGGAAGCTGCGCAGCATCGCCAACGACGCGACGCTGAGTCCGGCGCAAAAGAGGCACTATCTCTCGCTGGAAGCCGAGAACATGCTGCCCTACCCAACGCTGGATGCCGAAACGCAGGAAGCGCTGGATCAGCGCGTCATCTGCGACATGTATGAGGGGCACGCGCCGTACAAACCGCGCTATGTCCTGCCCGACTACAGCATCGTCCTCGCACAGGGCAGCGAGTACCTGGAACTGCCCGTCCCCGAGACGCTGGACGAAGCCATCAAC
>CAMYJX010000205.1:1271-2835 GCA_947258825.1 uncultured Pseudomonadales bacterium | reverse complement strand
CCACGATGGGCTGGGGAGGAATCGGCTGCGCGGTTAGAGTGATCGACTGCCGTGTGGTGGACTGAGAGGGGCGGTTGGGTCTGCATGGGTCAGGCGCCAGCGGGCATATTGCCGCTGGCGTCTGGATTCAGAATCCGGCCCGGAAGTCGGGCCGGACCGGGGGGCTCAGTAACTCAGCGTGAACTCCAACCCCCATTCACGCTCGGCCGCCCGCTGGCCGAACCAGAACAGACCCGCGCTTACGGCGCCAACCCGACGCACGTCGTCACCAAACGCATTTTTGACGAACGCCGTGGCGCTCAGCATCGTTCCGTCATTTCGAATGGGCATGTCGTAGCTGAGGAAGAAGTCCGTACGATGATGATCGGGCGCTACGTCGCGCTCGAGCGGATCTTTCTGCCGCCTGACCGGCGAGCTGTAGAACTCGTCGGTATAGCTGTGATGTACCGTGCCGATCAGCTCGCCCGGGCCCACTGGCAGCCGGTACTCGCCGCCGATGCTGTAGGTCCACTCCGGAGCCCGGCGCAGCTCGGCTGTGTCGGAGATGTCTTCAGGTTCGAACGTGATCGGGTTGAAGCTGTCGAACGTGTCGTACTCCGCATGGAGATAACCCGCTGCCGCACGGAAGGACAGGTTGTCCGTCGGCGCGTAGATCGACTCCAGCTCGACGCCCCAGAGGTTGGCTTCTGCCGCGTTGACGGTGACGGTCACGGTCTCGGGAACGCCGCCAGGGCCGATGAAGGAGAACAGGCGTTCTTCCTGCTTGTCATCGTACTTCGTGTAGAAGACGGTCGGGTTCAGCCGCAGGGTGTTGTTGAACAGATCCATCCGCATGCCGATCTCGTAGCTGTCCACCGTTTCCGGCTCGAACGGATTCTGCAGCTGCACCAGCGTCGTGGCGCGGCCGTCGAACCCTCCGGAACGGAAGCCCTTCGAATAGCTGCCGTACGCCATCATGTTCTCGTTAAAGGTGTAATCGGCGATGAAACGCCAGGTAATTTCGTCCCAGTTGTCTTCGTCGTCAAACGTGAACTGAGGTAGGGTCGCACCGGTACCGGCATCGACGAACCAGCGGTCCATGAAGAAATTCTTCGTTTCATAGGACCAGCGCGCTCCCCCGGTCAGCCGCCACTTATCGGTGACATCCCAGTACAGCTCGCCAAATCCGGCGTAGGCGTCGACATCCTGCTTCGAGCGGAATACACCCGCCGGGGTGCCAGCCAGGAAGATGGAGGGCGAGGGCGACCCCTGGGAAGTGGTGCTCGGAGGTACGGATTTCGGACCATCGCCATCCAGCTTGTACTGAGAGCGCAGGTAGTAAAGGCCCGCCACGAAATTCACCGGCCCGGCGAAATCGCTGGTGAAACGCAGTTCCTGGCTGAACTGATAGTAGTCCTGGTCCCGCTCCGCCCAGAACAGGTCCCAGATCCCGTCTGCCAGCGGTCGGGCGCCCACGTTAGGCTCGATCAGCTTGTCGGAGAGATCCTGGTACGCGGTGATGGACGTCAGCGACAGCTCGTCGCTGATGTCCGCGTTGAGCTCGAGGATGCCGGTCCAGCTTTCC
>CAMYJX010000205.1:0-1237 GCA_947258825.1 uncultured Pseudomonadales bacterium | reverse complement strand
TAGCAGGCGCTCGGCTCGATGCCGCCGAAGATGTCGCAGGTGGTTACTGCGGGAATTTCCTCGGCGATGATGCCCGCAGCCGCGCTCTCGGCGGCCGACAGCGTCAGATCGTACTGGCGTTCGTAGTTCGACTGATCGTCTACCCGGTCGACGGTGAGCTGTGCAGAGAAGGTGTCGGTGGGTTCCCAGAGCACGGAAAAACCACCGGAGAACCAGTCCTGACCGTCCTCGTCGCCGACGTTCTCGAGCTTGGCAGCCAGGTCAGCTTCCTTGCTGAAGGCGTAAAGCTTGGTCGAGAACCCTGCGTACTCGGGAAGGTTGACCACCAGACCAAAGTTGCGGCGGTCGTTGGCGCCGACCTGGGCGTTGACCTTGTAGCCCCATTCGCCGGTGGGCCGCGTACGACGGAAGTTGATGGTGCCACCGATGGTGTTACGTCCATACAGGGTGCCCTGTGGGCCCCGCAGGACCTCGACGCTTTCCACGTCCAGCATCTGCACCGAGGCGCCGGTACCGGTGCCCAGGAACATGCCGTCGATGATCACGCCGACGGACGACTCAAAGCTTTTCTCCACCTCGGAAAAATTGGTGCCGCGGATGGAGGCCGCCAACTGGCCGGCGGTGAACTGTCCGTCACCGAGGCTGACGTTTGGCATGTAGCGGGATACGTCAGCCAGGTTTTCCAGCTGCTGGCGATCGATGAGCTCCGAATTCAGCGCCGTGACGGCCACCGGGACTTCCTGCAGCGACTCTTCGCGTTTACGGGCGGTGACGACGATTTCTTCGATTGCCGATGCCCCAAGCGCGGTTTGAGAAGTTGGCAAGAGAAAGGTAGTTAGCACAATGGCGGGCAAGCATCGCAGCGAGCCCCGGAACAGACTTCCGGTCATCAGATTCTCTCCTAATCTAGTTTACTGGCGGTTGGCCCTATGCTGGGCTTTCGCTTTCAATGGCACGCAGTGCCCGGCGGAATATCTATCAGACCGCCGCTTTGTCCTGGCTGGCGACACCCCTTCGCAGAAGCTAAGACGCTCAGCACTATAAACCTGTAGCTGATTGAAATTCAACAATTAAAGCTGAACTTAATGGCGGCCTTTGAGGTCCGAGCCGGAACTAATAGGGCGTCACCCTAATTGGGTGATGTGGGGCCATGGTCATTATTTCGAAGCGTCTGGCCTCGGCGCATTTCACGACTGTCCAGCCGCAGGCCGGGAGCGTGCAATATTCGTCGAGCGGG
>CAMYJX010000204.1 GCA_947258825.1 uncultured Pseudomonadales bacterium | reverse complement strand
CCTGTTCCGGGTGGCGATGACCCTGGACATCATGTTCGTGGTGGTGCTGGCGACGGTGTTCTTCGGCTTCTCGCCGCTGACGCCGGTCATGATCATCCTGATCGCCCTGCTGGATGACATACCGATCATGACCATCGCCTATGACAATACCCTGCTGCCCAAGGAACCGGTGCGTTGGCATATGCGGGAGCTGTTGTTCGTATCCAGCTTCATGGGTCTGATGGCAGTGGCGCAAACCTTCGGTCTGTTGCTCATCGGCATGGAATGGCTGAGCAATCCCGAGTGGCAGTCCTGGATCAAGCTGACCCAGGATCAGATCCAGACCGCCGTGTTCCTGCAGATCGTCGCGGGCGGCCACCTGCTGCTGTTCGTGATGCGCAGCCGCGAATTTTTCTTCAGCCGTCCCTGGCCGGCGATGCCTCTGTTGTTAGCGGTTTTAGGCACCCAGATCTTCGCGGTCCTGATGTGCGGCTTCGGCTGGTTCGTGACGGCGCTACCCTGGACCATCATCGGGCTGGTATGGCTCTACATGCTGGCCTGGATGTTTGTCCTCGATGGGGTCAAATTGGCGCTTATTCGCAGAGTGAAACAGGGTGCCGGTCGGCCGCATTGGTATACGGGATTTCTTAAAGGGCGGCACGCAGCGCATACGGTTGCCCAGGCCGGCCGTGCTGCCGCAACAGCAGCAGCACAGTAGCCTCGCAGGACCCCGGGTGGCCCTCCAGTGCCGCCCGGGGGCAAGTGTGCACATAAAAAGCAGAAGCGGGTTCGCGAAGCTCCCGGAACGACCGCGTTCCCCGCAAGCCGAAACAGGAGGTAATAACAGTGAACTACATCAAACGATTCCGTGTCGACCCGGGCAGTAAGGTAGATCTCGGCAAGGTCGACGCCGGCTTCAAGGACCAGCATGAATCCCACGAGCACGCCTTGCCGGAGATCGAGGCCTACAATCAAAAGCTGCACGACCTGCAGTACCTGATGTACGCGGAGGGCAAGCGCTCGCTGCTCATCTGCCTGCAGGGGCGCGACGCCGCCGGCAAGGACGGCACCATCAACCATGTGCTGGGAGCCATGAACCCCCAGGGCTGCCCGGTCACGGGCTTCAAGGTCCCCTCCAAGGAGGAGGCGGCGCATGATTTTCTATGGCGCTATCATCAGCACACACCGTCCAGGGGGCAGGTGGCCATCTTCAACCGTTCCCATTACGAAGACGTGCTGGTGGTGCGCGTGCACAAGATGGTGCCGAAGGACGTCTGGTCCCAGCGCTACGAGCACATCAACAACTTCGAGAAGCTGCTCTACGACAACGGCACCCACATCCTCAAGTTCTATCTGCACATCGATGCCGAGGAACAGTTGGAGCGTTTCAAGACGCGCATCGTCGACCCCGCGCGTCACTGGAAGATCAGCGAGGGCGACTACGCGGAACGCCCGTTCTGGGATGCCTACACTGCAGCGTTCGAAGACGCGCTGAGCAAGTGCAGCACCAAGCACGCCCCCTGGTTCATCATCCCCTCCAACCATAAATGGTTCCGCAACCTCGCCATCTCGAGGATCGTCAGCGAGACCCTGGAGTCCCTGGATATGAAGTTTCCGGAACCGACGATCGACATCAACGAGATAAAGAAGAAGTACCACGCGATCGTGGAAGAGGAAGGGGGAGAGAAACGCAAGGCGGCGTGGTAGAACGCGCACTACTGCCCGTCAAATGTGAAACGGGCAAGAGCGCCCATTCTACATCGACTGCCGACGAACATTTTACTACTGGGAACAACAATGGACGAAGCCGGGCGAGGTCGGAATTCAGCCGTCGCCGGAGTGCTGGGCACCTGCCTGTTGGCGGTCCTGGTGGGTGTGATCGCCGGATCGTTGGGTTCCGCCTTCCACTATCTACTGGAAAAAGCGTTTGCCTTGCACGCCGCCGTCGCCGGTCTGTTTCCGGGCGATACGGGGATCGCGGCCCTCGCGGCGGCGTTGCTGGGAGCCGCCATGGCGGGGCTGCGGCCCGTGCGCTGGCTGCGGGTGATGCCGGTCAAATTCGTGGGCGGTGTGCTGGCGATCGGTGCCGGGCTGGTGCTCGGCCGGGAAGGACCGACGGTTCATCTGGGCGGCTGCGTCGGCCGGATGATCGGCGAGAAGGCCCGGGCCGGGCGCGAAACCATGAATACGCTGCTCGCCGCCGGTGCGGCCGCCGGTCTCAGTGCCGCTTTCGGCGCTCCCCTGGCAGCCATCCTGTCCGGTTCCAGCTCACCTTCGTCTCACTGCACGCCGTGGCCCTCGCCTCCATCACCGCCAAGCTCATGGACGACCAGGTGTTCGGCATGGGACCTTTGCTGCCGATCCAGCTGAAGATCGCACTTTCCAGGGTGGTTCCCCTACCGGATGAAATCATCGTTTTCGTTTCTTTGTGTCTGGGTCTCGGCGTGCTGATCGGCGTTTGTGGTGCCGCTTTCAATAAGATCTTGCTGGCGTGCCTCCGCGTTACCGACCGCTTGAGTTTTCGTACGATGCTCGTCTTCGCTTCGTCCTTGGGCGGAGTGGCGGGAGCACTGATGGTGCTGGCGCCCGGGTTTGTGGGCGGCGGCGATTCTTTGGTCCAGGCGGTCTTTTCCACGTCGGCGACGTTGGGGTTGCTGGTGGGCATGCTCGTCGTTCGCGCCGGCATGACCTTTCTGAGCTACTCCGCGGGCGTTCCCGGCGGCGTGTTTGCGCCGATGCTGGCGCTGGGTGCGCTCGTGGGGATGAGCTTCGGCAGTCTGGCTCATCAGCTTCTGCCGGCATTGCCCATGCACCCGGGCGCGTTTGCCCTGGCGGCCATGGGCGGATTGTTCGCGGCGACCGTGCGGGCACCGCTGACCGGCATTGTCCTGGTGGCGGAGCTCACCGCGAGTTTTGAATTATTGACGCCGTTGATCATCACCTGCCTGGTGGCCAGCCTGACCGCCCAACTGGTCGGCAGCAAACCCCTGTATGAGCTCCTCCTGGACCGCACGCTGGGAAATGAAACAAAGTCGGCAGCCGGCTGAACATGAAACGACGAGTCCGTCCTACAAGTAAGGAAAATCATATGGCCATACACGACAAGAACTCGATCCAAGGAAATATCAATGACGATGTCTACGCATCGGTGGACGTCAGTGTCACGATGCCGAAATACAAGTTCCCACAAGAGGAGCGGGAGCCAAGGCATGCCTACGCGGTCGTCCGTGACGAACTGATGCTGGACGGCAATGCGCGCCAGAACCTGGCGACCTTTTGCCAGACTTGGGAAGAACCGGAAATTCATCTTCTGATGAGCCAATGCATCGACAAGAACATGGTCGACAAGGACGAGTATCCACAGACAGCGGAAATCGAGGCGCGCTGTGTCCATATGTTGTCCGACCTGTGGAACTCACCGGGAGGGGACAATGGCGTGGGCTGCTCCGCCACCGGCTCGAGCGAGGCGGCGATGCTTGGTGGCATGGCGATGAAACGGCGCTGGGAGGCCAAGCGCAAGGCCGCGGGAAAACCCACCGACAAGCCAAACCTGATCACCGGACCGGTGCAGATCTGCTGGCACAAATTCACCCGCTACTGGGACATCGAGCATCGAGAGATCCCAATCAATTCATCCGGGATATACCAAAGGCCCATTACATGCCGTGCATCGATCTTCAGGGTCGCGCCGCCGGTGCCTGCACAGCCCTGCCATAAAAGTGCGATCGCGGCGATAATATGATCTTGTAGCGGGAGCCATGTTTAGATGAACACATTGCAACTTGACGTGATCTGGATATTCAACCCTGCGCGCCGAGTGCTAGCCTAGTACCTTCACGCGTTCACGAGGCAGTGCCCCGGCATGAGCGAAGAGTCGATCTCGAAGCGCGACGAGCGCAACACCTTCTG
>CAMYJX010000203.1 GCA_947258825.1 uncultured Pseudomonadales bacterium | reverse complement strand
GCCATCTCGACGTCGTCGGGGAACTACCAACGACTTAGGAACGCTAATGCCAATCGAGCTGCTTAAGACCTGCGACCAGGGGGACCGCGAGTCGGCGATCTGAACGACGCGATCCCAACGCTGTACATGCTTTTGGAGAGACCATGGTGAATCCCGCAGAACCAACCGCAGAACCGGGCGGGCGATCCATCTATCGCCGGCGCTGGTTTGTTGTCTCCGTCGCCGTTGCGCTGCTGCTTGGGTCCCTGCTGGTGCTGCTGCCCCTCGGCATCAGCTACGGGTTAAAGAGCTGGCTGCTTCAGAACAACGCCACCGGCGTTGCAATCGAGGATGTGGACTTCAATCCGTTCACCGGCACCCTGGTGTTGCGGGGATTGCAGGCCACCGGCAAAGACCAGGCTGCGTTGGTGCTCCCGGCGCTCGATGGAGACGTAGAGTGGACGCCACTGTGGGGCGCTCGGATTCGTATCCAGGCGCTCGTGTTGAAGGACGCCCGAGTATCCATCGAACGCTCCGATGCGGGCACCTTGACCGTGGGAGGTATCGTCATCCCCGCAAGCCCGGATACCGAACCCGCGACCCCGGGCTGGGGCATAGCGATCGACCGCCTGCAGATAAGCGAGAGCGAAATCCGCTATCGGGATCCGCAACTTGAAACTACCGTACATGTCCGGCAGTTGGAGCTTTCAGACCTGTCCAGCTGGAACCCGGAGCAGGCCGCGAAACTGAGCATGCAAGGGGCCATTGACCAGGCCGATCTGCGCATTGAAGGCAGTCTCTCGCCGTTTGCCGCGAGCCCCGGCTTTTCAGGCGAGATCCACTTGAATGACCTGCGCCTGGAAACCTTCTCCGGTGCGCTCAGGCCGCAACTGACGACCCTCCGCGGCGGGCTTTCTGTCGACTCCTCCCTTGACGCCAGACTGGACCTGGACCAGAACGGGGATCTCAACGTCGCACAAACGGGAAAGCTGTCGCTGGCAGATCTGCAGATCGCAGCCGCCGCCGGGGAGTTTAACTATCAACGACTCGCCTGGGACGGACAGTTGAATGTAAAGGTCGCGCCGGAAACCGACGAGGTAAGCCTGTCAGCCAACGGCCGGCTGGCTCAGGGAGCGGGTTCCGTCAAGCTCGCATCGGACTCGTTGGGCTATGAGGACTCGGGACTATCCTGGCAGGGTAAGATCCACACCCTGCTAACGCCGGCCGCGACCCGGGTGGAAATGCAGGGGGATTTTGAACATTCCGGCCTGGATCTGCGTCTGCCCGCGGCCTCGGCGCGGGTGCAAAACGGCCGTCTGCTCTGGCAGGGAGACCTGACCCTGGTATCCTCCGCGGAGAGCGTGCGCTTGACCACTGAGGGCGCCCTGACCGGCAACGGCCTGGAGCTGACCCTGCCCGGCAGGGACCTGGCCCTCAACCAGTCGAGCCTGCAGTGGACGGGCAAGGCCGGCTACGGCCTTGCCGACGGGCGGACACAGATCGAGACCAGGGGCGATCTGGATCTGGGCGAACTGCTTCTCGATGCGCCACGACACAAGCAAGAGCTGCTCGCCTTCGACCGCCTGGCGCTCAAGGACATCCACATCCAGAACCCGCAACTGTTGGACGTCGCGGCCATCACCTTCGAAAACCTGCGCTTCGCCAAACGTCAGGCGACTGACGAGGCCGGCCAGGACACCCCACCTACCGTATTGCAGAGCAAGCGCTCTCATCTCAGTGACGTCCTGTATTCGGAAACCGAGGGCTTCTACGTCAAGCGCGTCGAACACCAGGATATACATGCCATCATTCGGCGCACCCCCACGGGAGAATTCGACCTGGTGGGGGTAATCGAACTTCTCGTAGAGGTGCTGGCGGGCGACACCAGCGCCGATGCCGTCAAAACCGCCGCGGGTGAGCCAAGGCCAGCAGCAGAATCCGGGACCCCAGCGAAAGCCGTACGGGTCAGAGCGGACGAGATAGTGGCCGTGGGGGACAGTTCGCTGACCTTCGCTGACCAAGCGGTGACTCCTCCCTATGAGGTCAGGCTCGCTTTCAGCAAGCTGCAGATTGGCCTGCTCGACAGCGCCAGGCCCGAGCAGAGCAGCCCCTTCGAGTTGAACGCCATGATCGGGAGACACGCTCAATTGAACGTCGAAGGCAGTGCCCGTTTCTTTGCGGAGCGGATCAGCGGCGACATCACCGGCCGCCTCGACGCCCTGGCGCTGCCTCCCCTTTCGCCCTACACGGCCTCCGCCCTGGGCTACAACCTGACCAGTGGACAAATGGACGCCGACATCGATATCCATATCAAGGAGGGAAGGCTGTCGGGCACCAACCGGCTGCAGATTCACAAGCTCGAAGTAGTCAAACTGGACCCGGAAGAATTAGAGAAAGTGAAGCCGAAGACCACCTTGCCCCTGGCAACGGGCTTGGCCGTCCTGAAAAACAGGGAGGGCACCATCGAGCTGAAGCTGCCCATCGGCGGCGACATCAGCAACCCGGAGTTCGACCCTGCGGACGCCATCAATCAGGCGATCGCCAAGGGCATGCAGCAGGGCGCGAGAACCTATCTGACCGCCGCGCTCTTCCCCTTTGGCACCCTGA
>CAMYJX010000202.1 GCA_947258825.1 uncultured Pseudomonadales bacterium | reverse complement strand
TCCTTCACGTGTGGATGCTGAGTGCCGTATTGAATTCATTCAAGGCGGCCATTGGTCCATGCTGGATCACCCGGACGACGTCAACGTACGGATGCTGGAGTGGTTTGGCTCTGAAAGCTTCGATGTGCGAGCAAATGTGAAAGAAGCCTGATCAGTCTGGCAAGGTTGTGGCAGCCGGTGCCCTTGCGCCGGCTGCCACGGCCATCAGCAGCAGATTGCAGTGACAACCTGGAGTTAACTGGGATGATAGAGCGCTTCGAAAACCCCGGTGCGCGCGGACTGTTATGTCGATTTTTCGTCATGGTCGTATGGGCACTGATGGCGGCCCAGACCGCCTTCGCTCAAGACGTGAGCAGCGAAGAGCGGTCAAGGGGTTTCGGCGGGCCGGATGCCACACTGAACCGGATCGAATCTGACAGCGTTTCAACAGATACACCTCTCAAGCTGAATTTCCTGAACTCCTGGTACGAATGGAAAGACGAGCTCCAAGAGGAGTACGGCCTGGCCTTCGGGGTGGAGTACAACACGACCTACCTGAGGTCCAGCGATAACCAGTCGGGTACCGACAACGACGCAGCGGGCGGCATCTTTCGCTTCAGCGGTGTCTGGGAGGCGTTTGGCCGGGGCTCGACTCACCCGGGTCACCTGAGTTTTCTTGTCGAGCGTACGGACGAATATACCGATACGGGACCAAGTTCCTTCCTTGGTGAGAGCCTGGGCTATGCCGGAATCTCAAACCTTCCCTACAACGACGAAGGGTGGCGGCTCGATGTCTTCCCGCTGGTCAGCCCCTGGACAGACTTCTTCAACTATGCATTCAGCATCGGCGTTGGCGCCCTCGATCTGGCCAGCGATCCCGCGCTCGGGTTTGCGGGTGGGGCCTGGCTGACAGAAAACGTTTACACCATGGCCGGCTTCGCTGACGAGAATGCGGATGGGACCGATCCCCTTGACGGGTTCGACACTTTTTACAATGACCGAGAATACTTCAAGCACTTCGAGATAGGCTGGACCGGCGCTTCACAGGAGGCCTTCTATCTGAACAACGTGCACCTGACCCTGTGGCACGCGGATGAAAGGGACGAGTTGGGCGTAGAAGACGGCTGGGGGGGTGTGCTGTCCTTTAACCACACCATCGGCGACAAATGGCTGGCGTTCGTCCGTGCCGGGTGGGCGGAGGACAGCGGCAGCCTGCTGGAGCGGTCGGTCAGCATCGGTGGCGGCTATACGCCCGGCGGCATGGCGACGCTGGGATCGGGAAGCCAGCTTGGGTTCGGCGTCAATTGGGGGCGGCCGAATGATGCCCTGTTGGGTCCAGATCTGGATGACCAATATGCAACGGAGGTCTACTACCGCTGGCAAGTGGCCGAAGAAATTGCGATCACACCGAGCGCGCAGCTGCTGATCGACCCGGCGCTGAATCCGGATGATGATACGCTCTGGGTATTCGGCCTGCGAGCGCGGCTGGCATTCTAGGCGCAGCCTGGGGGATCGGCCTGCGGGGATCACAGACCCTTCGACCTCTGTCCGGCGCACCGCTGTCCCATTCACTCCGTTGGCGCGAAATGGCCAGATTTACGGCTTAAAGCGCCGTATTCTGCAAAGAGAAATTTCCAATGGTGTAGCGCGCCGCCGCATGCACAAGCGAGGCGCTTCCTGTCTTCTCGCCATACGGTCAATGACGATGCGATCTCTGGTATTCATGGCAATTACGTGCGCGACTATTCTCACAGGGTGCATGGGCCCGCCTGTGTTGAAGCGGCAGGTGATCGGCTACGACGAGGTGATCTCCGAGATCGAGCAGGACCTGCTGCTGCTGAACATCGCGCGCTCGGCCAGAGGCGAGCCGGTCCACTTCACGGCCACATCGAGTATCGCGGCGACCTTCGACTGGACCGCCACTCTGGACGCGACTGGACGTCTCGAAGACTCGAGCGGTACCGACTTTTTTAATTTCAACCTCGGCGCCAGCGCCTCCGAGAATCCCACCTTCAGCCTGCGGCCGGTCGCGGGCCAGGAATTCACCAAGAGGATCCTGATTCCTTTCACCGATACGGCGTTCCATGTCCTCGCCTATCAGGCAGGGGCCATCGACCGCATCACGCGACTGATGGGCTACGGCTTCGAGTTCCAGAATCCCGATGGCAGCTTTGTCCGGCTGATAGAGAACGATCCGGACCGCCCGGCCGAATATGAAGAATTTCGTCGTCTCGCCGTCCACCTGCGATGGCTCCTCGACACACGTGGCCTGTTCGTGCGCACGCTGGTCTTCGAGGAGCTGATGGTCCATGAATTCGACGCCGTGCCACGGTCCCAGGACATCACGGCCGGCTTCGACAAGGGTCTCAAGTGGCGCCAGAACCCCGACGGCAGTTACGAGCTGCGCCGACTCCAGTCGGGCCGTATCGTCATGACCAATTACGATCCGGCCGCACTGACGGATCAGGAGCGATTCGAGCTCAACGAGAAGATCAAGCGCAATCCCAGTGGTTATGTCTAC
>CAMYJX010000201.1 GCA_947258825.1 uncultured Pseudomonadales bacterium | reverse complement strand
GGCCCGGACCCCAGACCATCTGCCTGCCTATCCAGCCAGTCGCGAGATCCTGCTGGCCATTCCCAAAGCCGACATCGACGTGGCTCAGTTCATCGAGCTGCACCAGTGCGACCTGGGCGCGCTGGTCGGCTATCGCAACAGCCCGCTGGGCCGCGTGCAGCCGGCCAGCCAGCGGCTGGGCTACGAGCTGGCCTGGTTGGGCGCGGCGCGGCGATGCGCCGACGCGCCGCCGTGGCTGATCCAGGTTGCCGACGAGAAGGTGGCCCAGCTGTCGGCCCTGTTCTGGAATGCCACCTTCGCGGCGCCGGAAATGCGCGTCGCCCTCGGCCGTTCAGGGCCGCGCAGCGACGCGGACCTGGCCTATCTGCTGCGCACCCTGGCAGACGCCCTGTCGGCTCTCGACAGCGGGGGTTTTGACGGTGTGGTATTCGAGGCAACCCTGGGTCAGCTTCGGGCCGGCAGCTGGGTTGGCTACGCCCGTCAGGAATGGGCGCTGGGGCGGCACCATCTGAAAGCCGCAGAGTTGCTGCTGGACGAAGCGCGCCCCCGGCTGTGCCTGAACGGTCGGCCGACGCCCCGCAGCCGGCGTCTGCTGAACATATTCCGGCGCTACTATGCCGGCGGCATTCAACCCGCGCTGGCAGCCGCGCTGAGCCGTCAGGAGCCCTGGGTTCGACAGCTTCAGACGCTGGTGCTGGCCCTGTACGAGGTGATCCCGACGCCCTTTGCCACCTGGTATCGTCAGACCCTGGATCCGGTGGCCGTTGGCAGCGAGTGGTCTCGGACCCGGCGCGCTGTCGTCACCCACGCGGCGTCGTGGCAGCGGATATTCGAATCCTGTGGTATTGAACTGAAATCCGCTCTCGGAGAGTATTAGGCGATGAATTCACTGCTTGTCGTTATGGTGGTCACGGCCCTTTGCATCACCTGGGTTCGCGCATCGCGCCGCAATAGGCAGCGTTGGCTTGCCCGGCTGGACCTGCCGGGTCGCTGGGAATGGCAGGACCACGCCGGCACCCTGGAGCTGGAAGGCGAGCTTGACCAGGGCCGCTATTGCTTTTCGGAAAGCGGCAACGAAGAGCAGGGCCGCTGGTGGCTGCAAGGCCACGAGCTGGTATTGCAGCCCGAAGGCGGCGGTGACGTAAACGCGCTGGACGTGCGCCTGTTCGAAGAGGGCAAGATCGGCATCCACGGGCCCGGTCGAGAACGGCGCATCTACATCAAGCAGCGGGCCAACGTCGTTCCGCTGCGCCGTCCCGCCTGAAGGGTCAGGTCGGCTTTCTGCGATCTGCCTGATCCGGATTACGCCTTGGCGTGAAGTCTTCGGCCGAACGCTCCGGGTTCCGGCGCTCGCTCTGCACAGCGCGTCTTTCTTTAGGGCCTTTGCGTTTTTCCGGGCCGTCTTTTCGGGGCATTTCCGGCTTGGCTCTGCTTTGTAACAGATCGGCGAATTCTACCACTTTCCCCCTGAAACGCTCACTGAAATCAGTACAATGGCGCGCGTTGTCCAGCTGGATCTCGCTGCATGAAGAAGAACCTCGAGCACCTGGTGGAAGAAGCGAGAGAGCTGGTTGGCCGAGCGCTTGCGATCGTTCCCCGCGCCCAGCGCGTGGACTGGGAGGCCTCGCCGGCGGCGGTGTGGCAGGCGGGGACCTGGGGTGCGGGTTTCGTCGCGCATCCGGAGCTGGATGACATTGCCCTGGACGATCTGCTGTGGATCGATGACCAGAAGGCGCAGATCGAGCGTAACACCCAACAGTTTCTCGCCGGCCTGCCCGCCAATTACCATCCCGACGGGCTGCGGCTGGTGGAAGTCAGCAAAGGTCGACTGGCCTCCCTGCCGGACATCGTCCAGCGGTTGCGCGATGAGCCTTACCGCTTCCTGCTGTTCTGCGACGATCTGTCGTTCGAAGCCGACGACCCTTCCTATAAGGAGCTTAAAAGCGCGCTGGAAGGCTCGGTGTTTCGCGCGTCGGGGAACGTGCTGATCTATGCCACGTCGAACCGGCGTCATCTGCTGCCGGAGTACATGTCCGACAACGAGCAGGCAACCTACGTGCAGGGAGAGCTGCATCAGTCCGAGGCGGTGGAGGAGAAAATTTCGCTGTCCGATCGCTTCGGCCTGTGGCTGTCGTTCTATCCGTTCAAGCAGCAGGCCTACCTGGAGGTGGTGCAGCACTGGGTGGGATCCCTGGCTGTGGCCCACGGGCTGACGGAAACCTGGAGCGAGGAAGTACGGGCAGAAGCGCTGCGCTGGGCGCTGGCCCGCGGCGTTCGCAGCGGGCGGACGGCGCAGCACTTCGCGCGTCACTGGGTGGGGAAGAAGCTGCTGGAGGCCCGGGCCTGATCAGCCAGCAGAAATCACAACGGCCGCGCTACCAGGCGTAACCGATGCGGAAGTTGTAGGTCTTGTCCCACTCGTCAACGCCTTCAACGGCGCCGCCGTCGTATTCCCAGAACGTCTCAAAACTCGTCTGGAAACCAAAGATCAGCGGCATCCTGATACCCAGTCGGGTGTTGAGCAGCAGGTTGCTGGTTTCTTCGAAGTTGAGAACACCATCATGGTTCGCATACAGGGTGGTGCCGAAACCGAGGATGTCGCTGGTCGCCTCGAACAGCCACAGCGCGCCGAAGTAGTCATTGTCCTCAGCGACATCAAATCGTTCGTCTACGTAAACCGGGCCCAATTCACCCTTCAGGTTAAACACCGGCTTGTCGACGAACTGTCGGCCGATGTGGGGGCCAATTGTGGTTCGGAGATCCAGATCCTGGAATTTGTCGTATTCGAACCAGACTTTGCCCCCCCAGTAGTTGGTCGGGTTGCCCGTGCTGGCCCGGAACCGGTCGTACTGTAACCGGGCGTTCCAGTTGTCGGTCGTTTTGGTGCCCTCGTTCTTGTCCAGTTCCTGGGCGTAGGCAATGCTGTAGCGATCCACGAGGCTGCGCCATCCGGTTTTGGCCGCGATGTCCAGCTCATCGGTATCGCTGTTGCCGCGTTCCGATTCGAGGGCGGCGCTGACATCACCGGTCCAGCTGTAACCCCTTCCCAGCTTCCAGGGTTGCGGATTGATCATATCGACGTCGCTGGTCGTGAAAACGGCGTCGGGTTCGCCGCCCCCCGCAACGATCAGCTTGCCATCGCGGTCGTCGATGGTTCGATCGTAGTAGACCTGCCCGTCATCCATCTGGACGGTTACGGGGCTCGCAGTGACGATGCGCTCAATGTTCTCCTGCTTGACGCTGAGGGTTCCGGCGAACGGCGTATCAAA
>CAMYJX010000200.1 GCA_947258825.1 uncultured Pseudomonadales bacterium | reverse complement strand
CTGCCGGAGAACGCCACCGTATCGGCGGGCCGTAAATCGCTGGCGCGGCATTTTCCGCTGGAGAACACGGAATTTCTCGGAATAACCGAGTCCGTCGCGTTCCAGGGCGCTGACTGGCGAGACCCCGTCGAGACGCCGTACGGCCTGGAGGTGCGCCGTCGCAAAGGAATCCTTCCCGGGTTTGATGCCGCCCGCTACCGGGCAAACTTTGACACGCTGGTCGACATCCTGACTGATCGCCTGCAGGGCGTTGAAACGGTGCTGACCCACAATCCCTGGGGGGAGTACGGGCACGAGGATCATGTTCAGGTTTATCGCGCGGTGAGCAAGGTCAGGGAAACGCTCGGCTTCGATATGTGGTATTCCAACTACTGCAGTGAAAGGGCCTTCCCGCTGATGCGGCGCCACATTCGCGGTTTGCGCGGCGAAAGTGAGCAGTTCGAGACCGATGTGGAGCTGGCAAGATCGATTGAGGCCCTTTACCGCGAACACGAGTGCTGGACCTGGCCATTTGACGACTATCCTTTCTTCGACAGGGAGCGGTTCATCATTGATGCGCCAAGAGCCAGTCGGCGACATGTCGGCTCCATGATCCCTTTGAACTTCATTGAGGTAGATGGCCCTGCGCAGGACCGAGGCTCCGCAACCGCCCGAATACGCCGTGCGGCTCGCCGCGCGCGCAACGCCTTGACCCCGGTCCGGACAAGCTGATGGTCGAGCAGCTCCATATCGATCCCCAGGCAACGCTGGCTGGTAAGCGGGTTCTGGTAACCGGTGGCCGGGGCTTCGTCGGTGCCGCGTTGAGCGCTCGGCTCCGCGCGCTGGGCGCGCAAGTCTACACCGTGGGGCGCACGCCGCCGGCGGTGAGCGATGATTACCAACTGGTTGCCGATCTGCAGAGCGCAGAGGCAACCAATGAGGTTTTCGAGACGGTGCAGCCCGATTACGTCATGCATCTGGCCAGTCACGTCGTGGGCGCGCGCTCCCTCGATGTCGTGCTCAGCACCCTGCACAGCAATCTGACCTCCACGGTGAACCTGCTGATGGCGGCAAAAGCGCATGGCTGCGAACGTGTGGTGCTGACCGGTTCCCTCGAGGAACCCGAACCGTCTTTGCAGTGGCCGGTTCCCAGCTCGCCGTATGCGGCGGCGAAGCTTGCCGCCGGTCATGGTGTACGGCCCCGGGCCACAGGATGCCAAGAAGCTGGTGCCCTATACCATCACTTCGTTGTTGAACGGCGACCAACCACAATTCTCCAGCGGCACGCGCCAGGTGGACTGGGTATACGTTACGGACGTTGCTGAAGCTTTCGTGCACGCCGCGGTTGCACCAGGTGCGGCGGGTGGAACTTTCGATGTAGGGAGCGGTGAGCTGACCTCCGTGCGAAAGGTGGTAGAGACGATCCACGAGTTGATGGGCGCACCGGCAATGCCGGATTTCGGGGCGACGCAGGACCGCCCCATGGAGCAGGTCCGTCGCGCCGACCTCAGCTCTACACGGCAGACTCTGATTTGGTCGCCGCAGACCTCATTGAGGGACGGCCTGCAATCCACCATCGAGTGGTTCTCGCGTGAATCCTGAGTTGAACAGGCCGACGCCCGATGGCGCGATCGATTGCCCGGTTGCCTTTTCCTGCCGACAGCTCGAAGACGTTGATGCCAGGGATTGGAACCGTCTGTTTCAGGCGAGCGCCGGCACCAATCTATTCTACGATTTCGCTTTTGTGCACGCGGCCGTTCGGGCCTGGCCCAACGCTCAAGCCCTCAAGGTGATCGTAGGGTACAAGGGAAACAGCCTCGTTTTTCTTCAGGTCTGTCGGATCGATGACAGCATGTTGGGGAGGACAATCGAGCTCTATGCGCCACCTACCGCCGATCATATCGAACCACTGATCAATCAGAACGATCGTCCCGGAATCGTCAGAGCATTCGGCGACTATCTGGTTGAAGCGCTGAGGCCGGACTTACTGATTGCTGCATCGGTGACAGGTGATTTCGGGGCCGAGATAAGATCGCGTTTACACAATTGCACGATCAAACGCGGTAGTCGCCAGCGGGGTTGGTTCCTCGACATCCCGGAGTCCGTAGAGGCCTTCTGGGCCCGCTACCGATCCAACTTCCGCAGTCAGCTTCGCCGCCAGCTGAGAAAGGCCGACGCGCACGGTATCGGTCTTCGCTTCGTAACCGAGGAGGGGTTACCCCCGAACTACACCATTCCAAAGGCAATGGACAATTTGAAACGTCTGCACAGGCTGCGCTTCGAAGCCCTGAACAGGAGATCATTCTTCCTGAAGGCGGATTTCCAGCGATTCCATCAGTACCTTTCCCGTGAGGCGTCTGCCGGCTCCTGCACGACGTGCTTCACCGAAGCGATTCATGAAGGAAAGGTAGTTGGCTCCATTTACGGAATGCGCGCACCCGGCACTTACCTGTTCCTGATGACCGGCTTCGACCCGCGTTTTGCGGAATTCAGCCCGGGTGCCCTGCTGCTCTACCACACCGTTGAAAATCTGATACGTCACGGGGTTCGGCGTTTCGATTTCAAATGCGGAGATGAATCCTACAAGCGTCGCTGGGCAAGCGGGTGGTACGAAAAAGCGGATCTCGAAATCATTCTCACGCCCAGGGGTCGCCTTCTTCGCGCGTCTTTGCGGACAGAGGGACATGCCCGGCGCATATCAAGCCGGCTTTCTAAGCACAGGGACAACCTGGTCGAGCGTGTCGCGATATGACAAAACCTGGTTGCAAAAGCATTTCGGTCATGTGCGTCGATGCGGCTGAGTGGTCTGATCTGCGATCGGAGTGGGAACGCCTCCATACGTCGAGCATGTCACCCACCTTCTTTCTTTCCAGTACATGGGTTGACGCCTGGCTTGCGGTCTTTGGTCACGAACTCGACCCCACCTTTGTCTGCCTGAAAGATGGCGCGCAAACCGTGGGAATCGCCATGATGTGCCGGAATTATCAGCGCCGCGGCCCGTTCAAGATTCGGCAACTGCAGCTGAACACTGCAG
>CAMYJX010000199.1 GCA_947258825.1 uncultured Pseudomonadales bacterium | reverse complement strand
AAACGCGACGATAGTCGGGGAAGTTCGTCGAAATCAATACCGGTTCATGCGTATGCAACGACGCCAATTCATGGACACTGCGTCGGTGCTCACACACCAGACGGCTGGACAGGATGCCCTACTGCGACTAGTGTAGAGCCGCAAATAACGTGTGCAGAATGACAGAGTCTGACTAAGAAGAAACGCAACGCTCAGAGCCCTCATCGGCCGCTGGCAAAACACCGGGCTGGATTCGGATAAGCGCAACGATGGCCATCTCGAGAAGAACCAAGGAATCCATCAAGACCGCGCTGGCGATGACGGTCGCCTATGGCATCGCCCTCAGTATGGATTGGGAAAATCCCAAGTGGGCAGCGTTTGCGGTGGCCTTTACCAGCCTCGCGACGATCGGCCAGTCCTTCAACAAGGCCGCCATGCGCTTGTTCGGCACGTTTGTCGCGGCATCCGTCGGGCTGACGCTGATCGCCTTTTTCGCCCAGGACCGTTGGTTGTTCATGCTGTCGCTTTCGAGCTGGGTTGGATTCTGCACCTACATGATGGCTGGGCCGAAACAAAACTACTTCTGGAACGTCTGCGGCTTCGTATGCATCATCATTTGCATGGACGCGGGCCCCGATGCCGTCAACGCCTTCAAGATCGTTACCTTGAGATTCCAGGAAACCGCTTTGGGCTTCCTGGTCTACAGCCTGGTCGCGATCCTGCTCTGGCCCAGCAGCAGCCGGAAGGCCTTTGAGGGCGCCGCGAGCAAGCTGGCATCAGCTCAGCACGAGCTCTATAAGAGCATCCTGGAACTGATGAGTCATCGAGGAGATGCCGCGCGTATGCAGGCGTCGAGCGCGGCAGCGACGCAGGCGCAGACCAGCTTCAACCAGCTGCTGGATGCGGCTGAAACGGACAGTTATGAGGTCCGGCAAAAGCGGCACACATGGCGACGTTACCAGCGCCAGATGACCCAGGTTACGCAAGCCATGGAACACTGGAGGGACAGTCTCGCCGACCTCGAGGCACTGGACATAGTCACTCTGGTACCGAACATGGCGGCCTTCGGCGAGGAGATCGACGCACGCTTCGCCGGCATCGAACTCTTGCTGTCCGGGGAGCCTCCCGGTAAGCGCCCTGCGCCCCTCGATCTCGCCCTGGACGCAGAAGCCGGGGAACGCCTGGCGCACTTCGAAAAGGCCGCGCTGGCCGTCGCGCTGTCCCATCTTCGAGACCTGGAACGATTGACCCGCTCATTGCTCGACATCGACCTTGGTATCGGGGCTGTTGCCGCAGCGGGCGACGAGGTAGACAAGGCGGCCGCGCCACGCCCTGGATTCGTGCCGGATCCCGACCGGATAAGCATGGTCATCCGCCGTCGCTCTCGCCAGCGTTCTGTACATTTTTGTTATGCCCCACCTTTCCAGTTTCATTGGTCTTGGGCTGCTGATTTTTGCCGCGACCTTCTTCTTCTGTTACGTGTTTGCCGCGCCTCAGCAGGCGTTGGGCAGGGCATTCGGGTTGGCCATGTTCGTCAGTATTGCCGGTATTTCCAACGAGCAGACCTATAGCATTTTCAGCGTCACGACGACGGCGCTGGCCTTCGCGCTGACCTTCCTGATCCTGGCGATTACGGCCTACATCCCCTTTTCGCCGCGACCCGAACAGGCGTTCCAGCGACTGTTGAAGCGCTTCTTCCGAAGCTGTGATCACGTCATCGCCGCCACTCGCTGGGACACGCAAAAAGCAGAATCAAAATGGGAGCAGCGAAAGCTGTCCTTTCATGTGCGCGACGTATCCACCTTGCCCACGAAACTAGCGGTCTGGGGCAAGTTCATCGATCCCGAGGCGTTACCCGGCACCTCGCCAGAACAGGTGCAGGCGCTGGTCGCCAGCCTGCAGACCCTGAGTCGCCGCCTGCAAGCGCTGTTGCAGGAGCGTGACGATCAGCAAGCAGGGATCCTGGCGCGGGCCCTGCGCGCGGATACCCGGGCCTGGCACGTCGGGGTTCAGGAGGGCCTACGCAATCTGTCGTCGGACCCGGCGGCCGCCCGGGAAGAGTTATTTCGCGCGGGACTGGATGAGATCATGAGGCGCCTGGAAGCTGGCATCAGGAGTACCATGGGAGACGTCGCCGCGGACCAGCAAAGTGACGAGGACTTCTATCGTCTTCTGGGCACCTGCAGGAGCGTTTCGGAATCGCTGGTCGATTACGGGGCAAGCGCCAGCGTAATAGACTGGGACCGGTGGAAGGAAGAACGATTCGCATGACCAGCAAACGGAATCGGTAAATGAGTTTGATCCCCCACGAGTTTGCCATCGGCGGTATTTACATGCCGCCCATGCTTGTTGCCGCAATACTGGCGGCAATAGCAACCGTGGTCACAACACATTTGCTCAATCGCTACCGGGTCTCGCGGTATTTCTTCTACCCACCGGCAGTATCGATATCGTTGTTGATTATTTACACGGTCCTGATCGAGACCTTGATTTTTTGGGGGTGAAGTGAAAATACCGCAGAAATACCTGTACACCGGGGGCGTCGCATTGATTGCCTTGCTGGTCATCTTCGTCAAGTACTGGAGTTACGCCACCAACCCCTGGACTCGCGACGGCCAGGTGCGTGCTGACGTCCTCCAGTTGACGCCAAGGGTGTCCGGTCCGATCGTCGATCTGCCGATTCGCGACAACGCGTTCGTCAAAGCAGGCGACCTGCTTTTCGAAATCGATCCGCGCACGTTCGAGGCCAGCCTGGCGCAAGCCAGGGCACAGTACGACGGGACTGGAGACGATAACCTGGCCCTCACGAAACAGGTCGAGGCCGCAAAGGCGCAGGTCGAAGCTTCCACGGCGGCGATCCGCCAGGCGGAAAGCGCGATAAGGCAACTGGATGCCGAAATGGTAAAGAACGCAGCAGAGTTCGAGCGACAGCAGGAACTGCTGCCGCAAAATGCGACCTCGCAGAAATCCGTAGAACGGGCCATGGCCAACCTCGAAGTATCTGTCCAGGAGCGTGAGGGAGCCGTCGCGAGTCTCGCCCAATCCCGGGCCGCGTTGAACCAGGCGGAAGCCGCCCTGGCCGAGGCGCGCGCCAACCTGGGTGCTCCGGGCGATGCCAATGCCGAGATCCGTGCAGCCCGAGCGGCCGTCAGGCAGGCCGAGCTGAATCTCGAATTCACCCGGGTCCGGGCGCCGGTCGACGGCTACGTCACCAATCTGAATCTCCAGCTCGGCAGCCAGGCCGTCGCCAACCAGCCGGCGCTCGCGCTGATCGACGCCAGCAG
>CAMYJX010000198.1 GCA_947258825.1 uncultured Pseudomonadales bacterium | reverse complement strand
CTACCGGCCTGAGACCGATGAGTATGTCGTCAACGATCGCTGGGCTTCAATGCTCGGTTATGAGAGGGCGGACTTGACCGGCCGCGTCGAGGACTGGACCAGGATTGTGCATCCTGACGATATCGACGGTGCATTTGCCAGCTTCGCTGAACACGCCAGGGAGCGGACGCCTTTGCTCCGCCAGGAATTTCGCCTGCGGGCTAAAGACGGCAGCTACCGCTCGATGCTGAGCATCGGCAAGATCACGGAATGGGACACCAACGGCGCGCCTTTGCGTTTTTCTGGCATCCAGATGGACATCACCGAACAGAAGCAGGCGGAAGACGCGTTGCGGGCCGCAAAAGAAGCGGCTGATGCGGCCAACGAGGCCAAGAGTGCTTTTCTCGCCAACATGAGCCACGAGTTGCGTACGCCGATGAATGCCATCCTCGGTTACAGCGAAATGCTGATGGAGGAAGCCGAGGAACTGGAGCAGGAAAACTTCATCCCGGACCTGCAGAAGATCAATCGTGCCGGTGCTCACCTGCTCTCGCTGATCAACGACGTTCTCGACCTGTCAAAAATCGAGTCGGGCAAAATGGAAGTATTCCCGCAAGAGATCGATCTCGACGAATTGATCGACGAAGTCAGCGCTACAGCACATCCCTTGGTCGAGAAACACGGCAACAAGTTACTGGTGGAACGAACCGGGGCCGCCGGGATCATTTGCCAGGATGTCACCAAGCTGCGGCAGACCTTGTTCAACCTGTTGTCAAACGCCTCCAAGTTCACGGAGAACGGCACCGTGACATTGCGGGTCAACCGGAAGATCGAGCAGGACAAAGACCGGCTCACTTTTGCAGTCATCGATACCGGCATCGGCATTCCGGCAGACAAGCTCGAGCACATCTTTCAGGAATTCACCCAGGCCGACGAGTCCACCACGCGAGACTACGGCGGCACCGGACTCGGCCTGGCTATATCGCAGCGTTTTTGCCAGATGCTGGGCGGCAAACTGAGCGTAGAGAGCACCGTAGGCGAGGGCTCCACGTTTACCGTGTGCCTGCCGGCTAACGCGCCGGGAACGAAACTCAGGCAGGCAGCCTCACCGCAGCCGGCAATCGTCAAACCCGAGGTTCAGACAGCGAGCGCGGGCGATGCCGGGAGCGGGGCAACAATCCTTATCATCGATGACGATCCGGAAGCCTGCGAAATCATCGGTCGCTATCTCAAGAAAGACGGCTTCTCGGTCGTAAGGGCCTTGAGTGGTGAGCAGGGACTGCAACTGGCACACCAACTGCAGCCCACCGCGATCACCCTCGACGTGATGATGCCGGAGATGGACGGCTGGTCGGTGCTGCGAGCCTTGAAGGCCGATCCGGATCTCCGCGAGATCCCGGTCATCATGCTGAGCATGATCGATGACCGGACCCGCGGTTACTCGCTGGGCGCGGTGGACTACCTGACCAAACCGGTAGATCGCGAGCAGCTGCACAAGGCGCTGGAGCGTTGCGGCCAGGGGGAGCCTGCAGGCACGGTGCTGGTGGTGGAAGATGACGCTGAGTCCCGCGAACTCATGTCGCGGACGCTGGAGAAAGCGGGCTGGACAGTCGCTGAAGCCGGCAATGGCCGTGAAGCGCTGCACGTCATGACTACCCAAGCGCCGACAATGGTGCTGCTGGACCTGATGATGCCCGTGATGGACGGTTTCGAATTTCTGGCTGAGATGCGGGAACGGCCAGAGTGGGAAGACATTCCGGTGGTGGTCGTCACGGCCAAGACCCTGACCCCGGAAGATCACGCCCGGTTGAACGGCCGGGTAGAAGAAGTGGTCAGGAAAAGCGCTGACACACGCGACCAGCTGCTCGAAATCCGCGATCACGAGGGTAGTGGGCCACGAAAGAGGTCGCGGCTGAAGCCGCTCCTACCGTGCCTTAATCGAAGGTGCCGGAAAGCTCACATCGGGCGTGGCCTGGTCGATGTCGAGGTAGATCTTCCAGCGGCCGTCCGTGTCACGCTTGTAGATCAGCGCAGAACGTCCCGCGTCACGGTAGGGCTCTCCACCCCCTTTCGGCGTGCCCGTATACCAGTACTTGCTGACCAGGTGCGCGACGTCACCGTGCACCTCGATCTGCTCGTACTCGAGCAGGAACTCCACGTCGGCCGTACCCATCTTTGGTGCGAAGTAGGCGCGAATCTCGTCGGTGCCGCGCAGGGCGGGCTGCCCGTGCAGCGCGACGAAGGCCCCGGGCATATAGAGCGACATCAGCGCATCAATATCGCCGGCTTTGAAAGCCACTATCCATCTATCAGCCGCCGCCTCGATGGAAGCAACATCGTTCTGCTCAGGCGAGCAGCCACTAACCAGCAGCAGCAGAATCACGCACAAGCAGTACACGAGCCTGTTTCTGGGCAATGGAGAACCCCTCATGCCGGATCGGGTGGAAAGCATCTGCGACTGTCTCCAGACGGGAATGAACCAATGGGGACATTCCACATTTTCCACCAGGTGGAAACTGCAGAATACTCATTGTCTCATGCTACCGTCCGGTGCTGTCGTGACCAAGCAATTCGCCAAGACTCCGCTGCGGTGCCTCGCACTGCTGGGCTGGCTGATCGCGGCGGGCATCGTCCACGCCGAAGAGCAGCACCTGACGCTCGTCAGCAGCTGGAGCAAGCCGCAGAACTTCAACGTGCTGTTCATGGATTACGTGAACGCAGTGAACGAGGCGGGCCGCGGCGTGGTGCAGATCGACTTTCTCGGCGGGCCCGAAGTCATCCCGCAGGCACAACTGCTGTACGCGCTGCGCCGGGGCGTGATCGACATGGCATTCGGCGCGATCACCTACTATCGCGGCGTGCTGCCCGAAGGCGACGCGATTTTCGCGTCCACGATCACGCCTGCCGACGCACGGCGTAACGGCGGGTTTGACGCGTTGCAGGCTTACTGGGCAAAGCGAATCAACGCGCACCTGCTCGGCTGGATGCAATCGGGCGTCGGCGTGAATATCTACCTGACCGACGAACCGCGCTTCCGCGCAGACGGCATGCCCGATCTTGCCGGGCTGAAGATCCGCACATCGCCATCGAACCGCGAACTGCTGAGCGTGCTCGGTGGCCGCCCGGTGCAGATTGCGGTGAAGGAGATCTACACGGCACTGCAACGGGGCACGGTGGACGGTCTCGCCTTCACGACCACCGGCATTCCGGACCTCGGCGTCGAGAATTTCATCCGCTATCGCATCGACCCGTCGTTCCTGCAAATGTCCATCTGCCTGCAGATCAACCTGGACCGCTGGAACGGTCTGAGTCCCGAGGCGCAAAAAATTCTTGCAGAGCAGGCGGAAGCTTACGAGCCCAGAGGCCGCGCGGGTTTTTTCGAACTGCAGGACCGCGAGGTTGCGCTGCTTGCCGAACGCGGATTGCAGTCGGCTCCCATCCCCGCTCCCCATGGCGACGCCTACCGGGACCTGGCTAACGATGTGGTTTGGGGCCGGATGGCCCGGCGCGCGCCCGAGGCCGCCCGCGAACTGAAACCGTATTTCTATCCCGAAGGGATCGCGCAATGATCCGGCGCGCCACGATGGCTGCTGCGCCCTACCTGGTGCGCCTGCGCGGACACATCCTGGTCGAAGTGCTGTACCGAAGAGTCGGCGCGGCGCAGACTCGTTGGCTGGATCGCGCGGTGCTGACGCTGTGCGTGGTCATCTGCGTCGTGATGGCATCCCTGGCAGGGATGCTGGCCGTCGAAGCCTGGAGCCGCGGTGAAATCGACGTGCGGTCCCTCGACACGCCGCGCTGGCTGTTGTTTCTGCCGCTGGTTGTCGGCTTCGGCCTGATGGGCACGGAGTTCCTGCGCCTGCTGGTGCTGGGTGAATCCCTCGCCGGCGCGCAACGGCCGGATACCTTCTGATGGACGGTACCGGCGCCGGCCTGCTGGTGTTCGCCCTGGTGGCCCTGCTGATGGCGGCCGGCGTGCCGGTGGCCTTCGCCTTTCTCGGCGCGAACCTGGTCGGTGCCGTGCTGATCATGGGCGGCCTGCCCGGCCTGCTGCAGCTCGTGGATAACTCCACCGCGCTGATCACCACTTTCACGCTGGTGGCCGTGCCCATGTTCGTGCTGATGGGCGCACTGCTGTTTCACAGCGGACTCGCGATGCGGGTATTCGACGCGCTGGACGCCCTGTTCGGCCGCATCCCGGCCCGGCTCAGCTACCTCACCGTCGCCGGCGTACGACGTGGAGTCGGTGTCGAAGAATGACAAGCTGAAGCTCATCGTCGTGAACATCCTGCCGCTGGGGATCGTCATCTTCGCGGTCGTGGGCTTCATCATTCTCGGCATCGCGACGC
>CAMYJX010000197.1 GCA_947258825.1 uncultured Pseudomonadales bacterium | reverse complement strand
CGCCCGGCACGCCGCCGCACGCACCCGCCAGTCGGCATCATCGAGTGCCGTCTGCAGCGCCGCAAGGGTCTTTTCGTCAAGTGTTCCCTTCTCAAAACCGCGCAATGCCGTAGCTCGGATAACCGGCTCGGGATCAGTGACGAGCCGCCGTTGCGCAGCGCGTGCAGCATCGTCACCGGAGCGCGACAACGAGTAGGCGGCCGCCCTTCGCAGGTGGACATCGTCGTCGCTGGCGAACGAGGCCGCGCTGGCCTGCCAGGGCGCACCCTCGAGCCGCCAGAGGTTCGCAAGGAGGGTTTCGCGCACCGCCCGGCTGCGTTCCTTCGCCAGATGCCGCGACAACGGCTCAAAGGCCTCCGGCCCGCCGTGAGCCAGCGCCCAGGCCGCCGCCTGTCGCACCAACGGCGTCGAATCCGCAAGACCGTGGACAGCCAGCCGAAATCCCGGTTTGCCCATTCGACCTGCGGCCAGCATCACCTGCTCCCGAACCCGGGCGTCACCGTCGTTCATGTATCGGATAAGCAGCGGCAGCTTCTTGGTATCAACATTGGATGCCATCACACCGGCCGCCTGCGCCCGCACTGACGCGAACGGGTCCTGCTGCATGATCACGGCCTGCGAAATCGGAAGGGACCAACTATCAAGCGCACGCCACAGGAACGCCCGGCGTGACGCCGTGCTCGACGGGGATTGGGCGGCGACGACCGCTGCGGCGAGAAGAGACGTCAGAACAAGTGCTCGGACGATTCGGGTGTTTTTGGACAAACGCCGGCATGTGCGGGCGGGACGCCCGCACCAGAAAGGTCTGGGATTCATTTTGTGGTGCAGCCGTCTCGGCTGCAGACTGGACTGAACAGGGCTGCCGTTATCCCTCAAAACTCATGCCCCATACAAAAGACGGTCGCCGAGCACAGGTGGGAGACCAGCATTCAGGATTCGCCGCCGCGTAACGGAAGCCCGGTAAATGACACGGTAGAGATAGATTCGACGTTGCTCGCTATCGAGGATGGCGTAACAAGCGCGTGGGTCACGATCTCGCGGCTGACCGACCGATCCCGGGTTGATCAGGTAGCGGTTTCCCGGGTCGAGATCGAGGACCAGCCGGCGCCCGGTGAGCAGACGAACCCTGAGGGTTTGCTTGCCGTTGTCTTCCCGCAGCATAAAGAGCGAGGGTACATGCGTGTGACCGAACAGGATCAGCTGTTGGGATGTGGCGGCGAAGGCAAGCTGCGCATCGTAAGCCGAGAAGATATAGGCGTCCTCGTCGACGCTCGACCCATGACAAATCGCAACATCTTTTTCGAGATCGATTGGGCCCGTGGGGAAGGACTGGAGGTACTCGAGGTTGCGTTCCTCCAGGTTACTCAGCGTCCACTCCGCCGCTTGCCGGGCATAGCGGTTGAAGTGTTCCGCGCTGTCGAGACCTGCGCACACCCGGTCATGATTGCCGCGCACCATGGCCAGCGTGCTTCCAAGGGACCGCAGCCAGTCCAGCACGCGGTTCGGTGAGGCACCGTAGCCGACGGCATCTCCGAGAAAGACGACACGATCAAACCGTTTACGGCGAACGTGGGCTCGAACCGCCTGCAGGGCCTCCCAGTTGGCGTGAATATCGCTCAGGATCAGATAGCGCATGGCGCTTCCCTGAGCGTTTCCAGCACGCGTCCCGCAACCTCATCGGGATCCTCCTGCCCGGCGAGCGGCACCTGCACCAACGCACACCTGTAGTGCGGCAATCGCTCCTCAAAGAGCTGCATCGCCTGGTCGGTTTCGCCGTACATAGGGCGGTCAGAGTGATCCCGCACCAGCCTCTCCCGCAGCACCGCCCACGGAAGGTCGAGAAATACCGAAACGCCACGAGACCGGTGGATCGCTTCGCGGTTGGCTTCGCTGCAGAAAGCACCGCCTCCGGTGGCCACCACAATATCAGCCAAATCGGCGCACCGCACCAGTTCGTCGGTTTCGGCGGCCCTGAAAGTCTCTTCGCCGTATCGAGCGAAAATCTCTGGGATCGGGGCGC
>CAMYJX010000196.1 GCA_947258825.1 uncultured Pseudomonadales bacterium | reverse complement strand
AGCCTGCTCGCGACCGCCACTGGAACCGACCAGGGCAACCGGCTCATTGACCTCGACCCAGTCCCCGGCCTCCTTGAACAGACTCTGGTTGTGGCCGTAAAGGGTCATATAACCGTCGCCATGATCCACTATCAGCAGCAGGCCGAACCCTCGGAGCCAATCGGCGAAGGCCACCCGGCCATAATGAATGGCGCGAACCTCCCGACCCTCGGGCGCTGAAATCATAACACCGTCCCAAATCAGGTTTCCGAGCTTTGGCGCGCCGAAACGATTGACGATCCTGCCACGCGCCGGCCACGGCAGACTGCCGCGACGGCCGGCAAACTTGACCTGCTGCGGATGTTCGGCCGGAATATCGGCCAGCGCCTGCTCGAGACCGCTGATCAGGGTCCTCAGATCCCGTTCGTCGGTCTGTAGTCGATCCAGCTGTTGACCCTGATCGTTCAGTTCCCGGGTCAGACGCGCGACCAGGTCGCGGCGTTGATCCTGCGACTGCTTCATCGCCGTTATCTCCGCCTGCTGCTCCTCGAGCAGACGCGCCAGCTTTTGCTCTTCATCGACGATTTCAAGCTCGGTGGCGGCAAGCCGCTGCATGTGCCCGAGGATCGCTTCCATCTTCTGCACACGCACCCGATTCAGATAATCGTAGTAGACCATGACCCGGCTCACCGTCGCCGGGTCCTGCTGGTTGAGCAAAATCTTCACGCGCTCCTGGCGGCCCATGGCGTATGCGGCGCGAACCTGACGAGCCAGCTCGTGGCGCTGCTGTTCGAGGGCCTGCTGCTGTGTGGCCTTTTCGGTCCGCAGGTCCTCCAGAAATTCCCGCTGGCGCGAAAGGCGGCCATCGATCACGCGCAGCTTGCGGGCCAGACGACCGATCTGTTTCTCCGCATCCTGCAGCAGTCGCGAAAGCTCGTTCTTCTCGCCGCTTTTCGACTGGATCTGGGCACGCAGACCGCTGATCCGCATGCGCAGGGCATCAAGCTTGGTACGCTGCTCTTCGGCCTCAGGAGCCGCCGGGGCTGCCCGGGGCGCCGCCGGGTAAGCGGCCAGCAGCGCGAGCAGGGGCATCGAAAGAAGGGACGTGCGCGTAATCCGCACCAGGCTCGAGCTCATGCCGGCACCATTGTCAGCGCCACCTCGCGCTTTGCGCCGACAATCGCCTGTGCGGGTGCTCAGGCGGCGTCGGCATCCGCTGCCATTAACAGAGAGCGCCCGGTCATTTCCGCCGGCTGTCTGAGGCCCATGATCTGCAGCAGGGTGGGTGCGACATCACACAGGGCGCCATTTTCCATCAGGCCTGGCGCCGCCTTGCCCACATATATCAGGGGAACGGGATTGAGCGTGTGCGCGGTGTGAACCTGCTTCGATTTCGGGTCGGTCATCTGCTCGGCGTTGCCGTGATCGGCGGTTATGAGCATTTCGCCCCCTGCCGCCAGCACTGCCTCTGTTACCCGCCCGAGACACTGATCCAAAACCTCGACGGCCTTCACCGCGGCCTCGAAATTGCCCGTGTGCCCAACCATATCGCCATTGGCGTAGTTACAGATGATGGCGTCGAAGCGCCCGCTGCCGATCGCTTCGACCAGCCTGTCCGTCACCTCGGGGGCGCTCATCTCCGGCTGCAGGTCATAGGTCGCGACCTGGGGCGAGGGTACCAGTATGCGTTCCTCACCTTCATTGGGGGCCTCGACGCCGCCGTTGAAGAAAAAAGTCACGTGGGCATATTTTTCCGTCTCGGCTATGCGTAGCTGATGCAGACCTAGATTGGCGAGATACTCACCCAGCGTGTTCTCGAGTCTTTCTGGCGGATAGGCAACCGGTATGTCGAAATCCTTGTTGTACTCGGTGAGCGAAACGTACGCACCGATCTGCGGTTTCACCGCGCGCTCGAAGCCGTCAAAATCAGTTTCGATGAAGGCGCGCGTGATCTGCCGAGCCCGGTCCGAACGGTAGTTCATATTGACGACAACATCGCCGTCGGCGACCCTCACCGGATCACCGACGCGGGAGGCGCTCAC
>CAMYJX010000195.1 GCA_947258825.1 uncultured Pseudomonadales bacterium | reverse complement strand
GAACCCGGAAATGCTGGATTGGGCATGGGAAAACTACTTCGCGAGAAGCGACGAAGCCAACGAACCGAACATTAAGACGGGAGTACAGCAATGATGAAACGTCGAGGAACCGTCCTGGTCCTGCTATCTCTGGCCATGGGCCTGGCAGCGGCGTGGGGCGCAAACAGCTGGGTGAAGGGACGGCTCGCCGGCGAGTCGGACGACGCCAACGTCACCAAGATCGTGGCAGCCGCGATGGAGATACCCTACGGGACCAAAATCGAAGATCGTCACGTGCGCATGATGGAAATGCCAGCCGAGGGCATCCCTGAAGGCGCCCTCCTGAATCTGGAAGAAGCCATAGACAAGGTGGCGACGCTCGAGATCCAGCGCGGCGAAGTGCTGCTCTCTGGCCGTCTCGCTGATCACCACGCAGGCAGCACCCTGGCCGCGCTGGTCGGCGAAAACATGCGCGCCATCACGGTTCGCGTCGACGACGTTGTGGGTGTTGCAGGCTTCCTGCTTCCCGGCAACGCAGTAGATGTGGTCTCTGCACGCCTGGACATGAGAACCAAGCGAGCGACAACCGAGACGATTCTCAAGAACATCAAGGTGCTGGCCGTGGACCAGAAGGCGGCAACTGATGAAAACGAGCCTGTCATCGTTCGAGCGGTAACCCTCGAGGTCACGCCGAACCAGTCCGAAACTCTCGTGAAAGCCAGGGAAGAGGGCTCGATTCAGCTGACGCTGCGCAATCCTGCAGAAGTTCAGGTCGCCGAAGTGCCTAAGGTCGCCGGCAAAAAGGCAGCCCCGAAGCCGGCACCACGACGACGCTGGTCGCCCAGCACCGCGGAGGTTCAGATCATCCGCGGCACCCGGGTAGACAAGAAAAAAGCCAAGATCTGAGCCAGGAACAAGGAAGTAGTCATGAAAAGATTCTGTTTTGTTTTCGTTCTGCCGGCCCAGGCCATGCTATTCGCAGCGCTGCTGCTGCTGAGCACCCAGGCTAAGGCACAGTTCGTGGACCCGTCCGAAGAGACCCGTGTGCAGGTACCGCTGTTCAAATCGATGGTGCTCAACCTGTCCGGGCCGGCAACCCGGGTTTCCGTGGGCAACCCATGGTGCTCAACCTCTCCGGGCCGGCAACGCGGGTTTCCGTGGGCAACCCGGACGTGGCCGACATCCTGATCCTGCGCGCCAGCCAGCTGTACGTGCTGGGCAAGGATCTCGGCACCACCAACGTCATTCTCTGGGACAAGAACGACAAGCTGGTCGGCAACGTCTCGGTAGAGGTCACCCACGATCTGGTGAGCCTCAGAGAAAAGATGCACCAGCTGCTGCCCAACGAGCCCATCGAGGTGCACTCGGTGCAGCGCTCCATCGTGCTGCGCGGCATGGTATCCAGCCCAGGCGCCATGGACGCGGCGCTGCGGATCGCTGACGGCTACCTGGCTCAGATACAGTCGGGCACCGAAGCGACCATGTTCGAGCAGGAAAACCAGTCCAGCCGTGAAGACAAGACCGTTGGCGAGGTCATCAACCTGATGCAGGTTGGCGGCGCCCAGCAGGTCATGCTGGAAGTCAAGGTCGCGGAAATCTCCCGCCAGGAGCTGAAGCGCCTGAATGCCCAGTTCAACGTCATCGGGGTCGGTGACAACAACTGGAACCTGGGCGCTGTCAACGGTGGCGCAACCTTCCCCGACGTCGAGTTCACGAACCCGATCAATGGCCGCATCCCGGTATTCGACGAGGTCGCCCCCTGGGGCCCCGCCATCGACGAGTTCGCGCCGAACCCAATGAGCATCCAGAATCAGGGGCTCTGGGCCAGTTTCCTGACGGACAACACGCTGTTCAATCTGGCGCTCGACGCGGCCAAGGAAAACGGCCTGGCCAAGATTCTGGCGGAACCGACCCTGACGACGCTGACCGGCGAGGAAGCCGAGTTTCTGTCCGGCGGCGAGTTCCCCATACCGGTGCCCCGCGGTGACGACGGCATCACCATCGAGTATCGCGAGTTCGGCGTGGAGCTGAAATTCCTACCCGTGGTGCTCGGCTCCGGAAAAATCAACGTCAAGCTGAACATCGCGGTCAGCGAGCTGGTCAACTCCAATACGATCGGCATCCGCACCGCCGAAACCAACGCCGCCTTCATCGTTCCCTCGCTGAACAAGCGCAGCGCGTCGTCGACGGTCGAGCTGCAGGAAGGGCAGAGCATTGCAATCGCGGGCCTGATCAACGACCGCCTGCGCGAGATCGTCACCAAGTTCCCGGGCCTGGGCGAGCTCCCCGTGCTCGGCGCGCTGTTCCGCAGCCAGGAATTCGTCAACAACGAAACCGAGCTGCTGATCATGGTGACGCCGCATCTGGCGAAGCCGATCGACGGCGACGACGTGCGCTTGCCGACCGATTCCTTCGTGGAACCCAGCGATCTTGAGTTCTACCTGCTGGGCCGGCTGGAAGGCCGCCGCAAGCAGCCGCCGGCGTCGAACGACGCCGCTGCCGCGGACCCGCAATCGGCCCCCGCTCCAGGCGACGGTGAGGACAGCGGCGCAAGCGCCGACACCGACACCACACTGGCCCGGTACGGCCATCAGATCCAGTAAAGGGAGATACCCATGATTCGCACAGTTTTCGCATTCACGGCCCTGCTGACCGGCGCAACCCTCACCGGTTGCGCCTCCAGCCAGACCGAGGCGCAGTTCGGCAACGCGGTGCGCAGCACCATCGCCGACCAGCGCATGCAGCCTCAGCCCCCCGACGGTGCGCCTGCGGGCACCGACGGCCAGCGCGTCGAGAGCGTGCTCAGCGTCTACCGCACTCGGGTGGGTGACCCGGCTCCGGTCGTCAACACGATTCCAGTCGAAAGGAATTAGTGAACATGAACAGGCGTAACGGACAAAACCTCGGGCAGCGTCAGAAGGGCGCCATGATGGTGCTGTTCGTGCTCGGCCTGGTGGCCATGCTGGGCATGGTCGGCCTGGCGCTGGACGGCAGCCACGGCATGCTGAGCAAGACGCGCCTGCAGAACCTGGTGGACGCCGCGGCGCTGAGCGCCGCCAAGACCCTGGACATCAGCAACGACGAGGCGCTGGCAACTGTCGAGGCGCTGGACATGTTCTCGGATAACGCCGGCGAGTCCGGGCACGGCACAATCGCCGAATTCTACGCATCGGG
>CAMYJX010000194.1 GCA_947258825.1 uncultured Pseudomonadales bacterium | reverse complement strand
GTCCACGCAGTGTGGCACGCAACGCGCTTCCCGGCTCCAATCGCCCTGCCAGGTTGGCATCGATCTGGGCATGCGCGCGGTAAACTCGGTTATTGGCAACGATCACCAGGGGCTGACTCTGCCATTCGCTGACGATCGTCTGGCCCGGAGAGACATTGACCGCCAGAACGATGCCGTCAAAAGGCGCCCGCACCACGCTGCGCTCGAGCTCCAGCCTGGCCTCGTCCAGTTCGGCGCGGGCCGCCTCTGCGCGCGCACGTGCAGAATGCAGTGCGATAAGGGCCTGATTGCGCTCGAAGTCCGAGAGCACCGTGCGATCATAAAGCTCGACGGCCCGTTCATCCCCACGCTCTGCCTCTTCCAGTGCTGCCTTGGCATGCTTGTACGCGGCCAGCCGACGGTTCACCTCGCTGCTGAAGCTGCGTCCGTCCAGGCTGACCAGTTCATCGCCCTTGCTGACGGCCTGACCCGGTCGCACGTGGACCTCGCCAACCACCCCGGACACCAGGGTGCCAAGCTCGACTTTCTGCGACCACCCGATCATCGCCGTGACATCCGCAGCGACTGCGGCAAAGGACAGGCAGATCCCCAAAAGGAACGTTGCCATACAGTGCTTCAAATTCATCATTGCGTCTGTTCCCCGGGGACCAGGCGGCCGGCCAACGCCGCCATCTCGGCCTGAGCCACCATCCATTCGAATTCGGCATATGCCACGTCCAGCCGGAGCGCGGAAATCTCGGTCATGGCGTCGCCAAGGTCGGTTTTTACTTCCATTTCATAAAGCGCCCGGCTGCGATCCAGATACAGCTCGCGGTAGTCACCCCGAACCCGCAGTGCCTCCAGCTGCCGTCTCAGGGTGCCCAGGCTCAACCACAGCTCCAGTACCTTCTGGCGCAGGGCATGCTCCGTCGCCGTCAGCCTGGCCCGGCTGCTGCGCAGCTCTGCGCGCGCCGCCGCGATGGCGGCATCTTTTGCACCCCCGGTCAGCAACGGGACCTCGAGTACCAGGCCCGCCCCCAGGGGATGGGTGGAATTGGTGGTGCGGTTATAGACGGAGGCATCGATTTCACCGCTGAGCACCGGACCATGGCCCATGCGTGCGGCCTCGACGCCGGCTTCCGCCGCCTCGACCCCGGCACGCAGAGCCCTGAGCTCAGGGTTGCCCTGCATGACCTCGGCAAGCAGGGCCTCATACTCGGGAAGTGGCGATTCCGTATCCGGTGCCGGCGGGTATACCAGCGCGGAGACCAGATCATCCGGCCGGCCCATGGCGATCGCCAGCCGTGACCTCGACGCGCGTTGCAGCGCCTCGCTCTCCGTCCTTACACGCAAGGCCTCCTGATATGTCGCCTCCAGCTCGAGCAGGTCGACGTCGGAAACCCGCTTCAGTTCATGCCGGTCGCGCGCCCGATCTGCATCGATGAAGGCCCCCGCCATTGCCTCGTTGTCACGCGCATACTGCAGGTCGGACAGGATGACGTCGTAGAAACTCCGCATGATTTCCAGGTGCGCCTTCTGCCGGGCCCCCAGATGCCGCCATTGACTGCCGTCGCCGGCCAGGCGCACCGATTCCTCGAGTGCCTCGCTGTAACCAAAATCGTACAGCCGCTTGGTCAGAGCGACGCGAAAGCTGCTGTCGTTATTGGACCGATCCAGGGCGCGATACGAAGGCTCGACCGCGCGCAGTTCGCCGATCGCACTCAAACGAATGCCGGACAGGGACTTCGCCTGCGCCAGTTCGGCCGCCCCCGCCTCCCGCGCGGCCAGTGCCATCTCTATGGCCGGAAGGTCGGGACGCGCAAGCGCAAAGGCATCTTGGAGCGACAGGGGCTCGGGCAGCGGCAGCAGCTCGTCCGCCGGTACCGGTCCGGCAGCAACCAGGACCAGTCCCAAAAGGACCCGGCTCAGACCTCGGCTCATCAGCGGGCGGAGCGTTTGTAACGGGTGAAGGTCTCCTCCTCGTAGGCCCCTTCGACCACGTATTTTCCGAGCAGCATGAATTCGTCCTTGTCGCGCGTGGCACCGGTAAATCGGGCACGCTTGATGTAGTTTCCGTTCAGATCGAAA
>CAMYJX010000193.1 GCA_947258825.1 uncultured Pseudomonadales bacterium | reverse complement strand
GTGCATGGAGGCCTGCGTGGTGAACGCCATCTATCCCGATGAGGAAGTGCCTCGAGCATCCAGGGAGTTCATCCACATCAACGAGGCCTGGTTCCGGCACAAAACAGGCGTGCGAAAAAGGGTGCGCGAGATTGCCTTCGAGATTGGCCAGTGGCTGCCGCCGGAACCAGGTTAACGACTCAGGCTGCAATGGGCATGCGGTGGCTTGTCATGGGGAGGGAAGCCGGTGGAGGAAATTGTGAAAGGCTTTGGCTCAGCCACCTTCGGCGAGATTTATGCCGAAGATTACGATGTAGAGCATGATCCAGGTACCACAGCTGAAGCTGTTCAGCGGCTGGCGGAGATCGCGGGCACAGGAAAAATCCTCGAGCTGGCCATTGGTACGGGACGAGTGGCGCTGCCACTGGCACGGCGGGGATTGACGGTCCACGGTATAGACGGATCGCCGGCGATGGTGGCCAAGCTGCGGGAAAAGCCCGGCGGGGAAGCCATCCCAGTGTCCATAGGAGACTTCGCGGATGTGGATATCGAGGGCTCTTTCGACCTCGTCTTCCTGATATTCAATACGCTGTTCAACCTGACATCACAGGATGCGCAGGTGCGATGCTTTGAGAACGTCGCCAAACGATTGAACAGCGACGGGCAGTTTCTGGTAGAGACCCTTGTTCCCGATGTAACTCGATTTGACGATGGCCAAAGCGTGCGTACGCTGCATGTGGACATGGAATCTGCCGTGCTCGAAGCAGCGGTTCACGACCCGGTCCAGCAGGTGGTGGAATATCAGCGAGTTCGAATGACCAACGAAGGCGTGAACTTGAGCCCTTTGCCGATTCGCTACGCCTGGCCAGGCGAGATCGATCTGATGGCCAGGGTCGCCGGGATGAAGCTGCAGCATCGCTGGGGCGGGTGGGACCGGTCACCCTTCACGGCGACCAGCAAGATGCACGTTTCCGTCTATCGGAAAATCGCCTGAATTCCGCAGCGGCCTGATTCGCCCCAATCGGCGAGATCCCGAGACGCCCGGACGCCCCGACTCAGGCCCTTTCTGAAACCTGTCGCGGCTCCTTACGAAACCAGCCTTGGGTGCCCAGGCAGAATTTCACCAGCATGAGCATGAGGGGTACTTCGATCAGCACGCCGACGACAGTGGCCAGGGCCGCTCCGGACGACAAACCGTAGAGCATCACCGCCGTTGCTATGGCAACCTCAAAATGGTTGGATGCGCCGATCATGGCGGTTGGCGCAGCGTTCTCGTAGGTCAGCCCAAGCAGCCTGGAAAGCACGTAGCCCAGCGCGAATATCAGCACGGTTTGCACGGTCAGGGGTATGGCGATCCATAGAATCGTCAGCGGGTTCTGGACGATGGACTCTCCTTTGAGCGCAAAAAGCAGTACCAGCGTGATCAGCAGGGCGGCGATGGTCACGGGGGTCAGAAAGTGCAGGAACCTCTCCTTGAACCATCGTTCTCCTTTAGCCGAGATAATCCACTTTCGTGAGCTGTAGCCGGCTACCAGCGGGAGCGCGACGTAAATGCTGATCGACAGCAGCAACGCCTGCCAGGGCACCGGCAGCCTGCCGACACCCAGCAGGAATCCACCCAAGACTCCAAACAGGACCAGCATGGTCAGCGAGTTGATGGCTACCATTACCAGCGTATGGGCGTCGTTGCCCTTCGAAAGATAGCCCCAGACCAGCACCATGGCTGTACAAGGCGCGATCCCCAGCAGAATGCAGCCGGCCAGGTAGCTGCGCCAGAGCGGTACTTCCAGCATCCTCACGCCATCGACGAGAACCACATGCCCCGCGCCATAGGTATCGCCCACTGACAGATCGGTTCCCAGCGGCATCTTGACGAGATCCACTGCATCAGGACCTATGAATGCGAGGAAAAGGGTCCCGAGGAAGAAGCTGGCGATGAAATACATGGTGAACGGTTTGACCGCCCAGTTGATGAACAGCGTCAACCCGACGGGGCGCACAGCCTTGCCCGCTTTGACGACCTCGTGGAAGTCGATCTTCACCATGATGGGATACATCATGAAGAACAGGCACAGCGCGATGGGAATGGAAACCACCGGCGCATCGTTGATATGGATCGCCATGCCGTC
>CAMYJX010000192.1 GCA_947258825.1 uncultured Pseudomonadales bacterium | reverse complement strand
GTTAGCCACTCTGCCACGCGCTGCTCGGCGTAGTAGTTTCCCCAGCCCGGCAGATTCCCACTCACGAAACCAACATGACCGCCGGCCTGTGGAATCTCGAGTGTGACCTGCTCGGGCAGTTCTTCTGCCTCCGGGGGAGTGTCCGGAAACATGAAGGGATCATGGCGGGCGTGAAGAATCAGGGTGGGGATTCGGATATTTGGGATGAACTGCCGGCTACTGCAACGCGCATAGTAATCGTCCACGCTTCTGAAACCATGAAGCGCCGCGGTGACGTGATCGTCGAACAGCCGAAAGGTGTCCAGTTTTCCCAGGTCGACGTTCAGAGGCGATTCGATGCACGCAAACTTGCGCCGGTAAGCGTTTTTCAGACTGCTGACGAGATGGCGTTGATAGAGTCTCGAAAGTCCTTTCTCCAGGCGGTCGGCTGCGGCGTCCAGTCGAAAAGGCACCGAGATGGCCACTGCCTTCTTTAGCGGGGACCTCGGGCCTTGCTCGCCCAACCACTTGAGCAGCACGTTGCCGCCGAGCGATATGCCGACGGCGGCATAGGGCGCTCGTCCATACTTGTCATTTACATGATCGAGCAGAAACTGCGGGTCGTCGGTTTTTCCGCTGTGATAGCTGATCGGCAATCGATTCGGTTCGCCACTGCAGCCACGAAAATGCATCAGGCAGACGCGGAACCCGTGTTGGTTTAGTCGGTACATCATCCCCCGGGCGTAATGTGAATCGATGCTTCCCTGGAGACCGTGAAAAAACAGGACGATCGGTCCGTCTTCGGGGCCGGACCATGCAAGATCCAGGAAGTCACCATCCGCGAGTTCCAGCCTGTCCCTTTGAATAGTCAGTTTCCTGCGCCAACGGAAAAAAGCCGGCCAAAGGGTCTGGGCATGATCGCCGCGCAACCACCAGGCAGGTTGGAAGGCACTTTCTATCAGCGGCATCAGAAAGCTTCTTTGGATTCCGCATGGCGGTACAGGCTGGCGTAAAGGCCTTCGTTCCGCATCAGGTCTTCGTGGCTGCCGTCCTCGACGATGGTGCCGCCCTCGAAAACCAGCGCACGGTCTGCCTGACGAACCGCGCTCAGACGGTGGGCAATGATCAGCGTAGTGCGCCCGTGCAGGAATTCGCGCATGGCCAGGTGCAGGTTTTGTTCGGTCGTGGTGTCGAGCGCCGATGTGGCCTCGTCGAGGATCACGACCCTCGGATCGCTGAGCACCATGCGTGCGACCGCCAGACGCTGGCGCTGGCCTCCTGACAGTCTCACGCCGTTACGGCCGATGAGGGTATCGAGCGCCTTGGGCAGGCTTCGCACCACGTCTGACAGCTGCGCCACGTCCAGGGCATGCCACAATTTATCGTCCTCCGCCTGTCGCCCCAGTGTGAGATTGTTGCGCACGGTGTCATTGAACAGCGCCGGGTGCTGCAGGACGGTGGCGACATTGTTGCGGACCACGTCCAGGCCGATTCGGGTCACCGGGACCTCGTTGAAATAGATTTGTCCCTCCTCTGGCAGATACAGGCCGAGCAGAATCTGAACCAGCGTGGTCTTGCCGCCGCCGCTCGCCCCTACGAGGGCGACTTTTTCGCCGGCGCCGATCTTCAGGTTCACCTTGTCCAGAACCAGAGGACCGTTGCCGTAGCGGAAACTCACGTTTTCGACACGGATGCTGGTTGTCCGGGATCTGGCGAAAGGGTCTTCCTCACTTGGGTAACGCGGTTCGAGGCCGATGTTCATCAGCTTGTTGATGCGTGCCAGTGCCGCTTTGGCCGCGAGGTACGAATACTGGATACCGAGAATCTCCTGCACGGGCGTCATCATGAACCAAAGGTAGGCATATACAGCCAGCATCTCGCCGATGGTCAGATCTGAGAACAGCACCATGAGCATGGACAGCGCCCGGAAGATGTCGAAGCCGAACAGAAACACCATGAAGGAGAGGCGATTTGCGGCATCGCTCTTCCAGGTGAAGGTGGCCGAATGGTCGCGAATGGTCTCTGCGGCATGGATGACCCGCCGGATGTAATGGCGCTCACGGTTGCTCGCCCGAATCTGTTGGATGGCATCCAGGGTTTCCGCGAGGGATTCCTGAAAGACCTGGTAGGCGCTGTTTTCGCGTGCCTTGAGGCGTTTGACGCGACGCCCGAAGATCG
>CAMYJX010000191.1 GCA_947258825.1 uncultured Pseudomonadales bacterium | reverse complement strand
CCCCCGGCTTCGCACTGTACTTCTCGGTGCTCAACCTGCTGTCGTTCGCGTTCGTCGTGCTGCTCGTCGGTGGTATCTCGATCGTCATGCAGTCGCTGCTCGGGATTTCCAACGTCGTGGCGCTGACGATCACGCTCGTGTTCGTCACGGGCTACGTGTTCATCGGCGGCACCTACGCGCACGTGCTGACGAACATGCTGCAGGGCAGCCTGATGGTCGGCGTGACGATCCTCGTGCTCGGCTCCTGCATCGTGCTCGCGATGCAGCAGCCGGGTTCGACCGTCGACGCGCTGCGCCAGGTGGACCCGAACCTCGTGGCCGCGGTCAACACCGAAGGCCAGCTCTTCAACAGCGTGTTCTCGATCTACGTGGCCGGCTTCATCGTCGGCGCGATCGTCGTGTGCCAGCCGCACATCCTGACCAAGGCGCTGTATGTCAAGGACGATCGCTCTGTCAGGCAGTACCTGATCGTGTTCGCCGTGATCTTCCTGCTGTTCCAGATGCTCGGGTTGGTCGGATTCTTCACGCACCTGGCCGTGCCGCCCGAAGCGCTCGTCGACAGCGCGACGGGGCAGTTCCGCCAGGACCTGGTCATGACGCAGTACCTCGCGGCGATGTTCCCGCCCTGGGTGTTCACGATCGTCGGCGTGGTCCTGCTCGCTGCCGCGATGTCCACGCTCGACGGCCTGCTCGTGTCGATGTCGACGATCACGGCCAACGACCTCGTGCTGAATCTGGCTGAACGAAAACAGCACCATTCCGAAGAACAGCAGATGGCGTTCGCGCTCAAGGTCAGCCACGTGGTGCTGGTCATCATCGCGATCGCTGCGTTCCTGATCAACCTGCAGCCGCCCAAGCTGCTCGGCATCTTCGGGCAGACGGGCGTCTACGGGCTGACGGCCGCGGCGGCGCCGCCGCTGCTGCTGGGTGTGCTGTTCCGGCGCGTGCCCATCGCGCTGGTGTGGAGCGGTTCGGCCGCGGCGCTCGTCATACACTTCGTGCTCTTCTTCAAGGGTGCAGACATGTTTCCGGCGTCGTCATTCACGTTCGCCAATCCGGGCGTGACGGTATCGCTGGCGACGCTTGCCGTGTTGCCGGTGCTGCTCGTCGCGGGATTCCTGCTCAACAGGCGATGAACCGGCAGAATGCGCTGCGCAATCTTGAGGAGATGCCGGCCCGGACTCTCCGGCGGCCATTCCCGTAGCGCGGTCGATGATCCGGGAAAACCACCTGTGCAGCCCCGCGTGGTATTGTTATCCCACATGCCGCCGTAAGGCGGGGCTCCATTAAGCGCAGCCAGAAGTCGCCGCAACATTGCCGTAGCCCGGGGCACGTCCCATGCTAGGATTTTTCACGCATTGCGGAACGGTTCTGCTTCCGCCTGCGTTGGGAGGCTAATACATCGATGACAGAGCACATGGATGCTGCGCGCCTCGGCGGATTCTCGCCGTTCGACGCGCTGAAGAAGAAAAACCTCGGCCGCTTGGTTGAGCACGTCGAGATCCATCAAGCGGGCCACGGCCAGACGCTATTCTCGGTAGGCGACTCGGACAAGCGCTCCATCTATCTTCTCTCCGGAACTATCGAGTTGTCCGGTGACGATTCCGTCCAGCGCACTATCACGGGCGACACCGACGAGGCCAGGAGTCCCATCTCCCCCTTGTTGCCGCGCCGGCAGACAGCCGTTGCGCTGGACGACGTTCAATACTTCAGCATAGACAGCGAGCTGGTGGATGTGACGTTGACGCTGGACCAGACCGGCATCTATGAAGTCGGCGAGTTCAGTTCTGACGCAGATGGTGGCGAGGGCGACTGGATGACCACGCTCTTGCAAACAAAGATCTTCCAGCAGATCCCGCCGCAATACCTCCAGATGATATTCATGCGTCTGCAGAGAGTTGACTTCAAGGCCGGGGACATAGTGATCCAGCAAGGCAGCGAGGGTGACTATTTTTATGTCATCAGGAGTGGACGTTGCATGGTCACGCGCGAGACGCCTGCCGGCAAGGAGAACATCAATCTTGCTGAGTTGGGAGCGGGCAAAACGTTCGGCGAAGAGGCGTTGCTTTCCGGGGCCGACCGCAGCGCGACGGTCAGCATGCTAAGCGATGGCATCTTGATGAGACTGGGTAAAGAAGACTTCCAGTCGCTGATGAAAGA
>CAMYJX010000190.1:760-2970 GCA_947258825.1 uncultured Pseudomonadales bacterium | reverse complement strand
ACGACCACGACGATCAGCAATGAAGTGCCGCCGAAGTAAAACGGCACGTTCCACACCACACGAAGTATGTCGGGAAGCAGGCAGACCGCCACCAGGTACACGGCGATGATGAAATTGGGGAACGCCCACTGAAGGTCGATGTAGCGCATGATGATCATGTCGAACCAGCCGCCGAAGTAGCCGGCCAGCAGGCCGAGCAGAACCCCGAAGACGAAGGCGATGAGCACCGTGGAGATGCCGACGAACAGCGAGATCCGCGTGCCGTGGATGATCCGGCTGAGCAGATCCCGGCCCAGGTCGTCGGTGCCAAGTGGATGCTGCGCCGACGGCCCGCCCATCATGTCGAACTCCATGGCGTTCGGGTCGAACGGCGAGATGAGCGGGGCGAAGATGGCGCACAGGAGAAACAGCGAGAGCACCACCAGGCCGAACTGTGCCTTGCGGTCGGCAGTCAGCACCGTGCGCAGACGCGACGGCTGCTTCAGGCTGATGGCGTCCTCGGCCAGCGTTGATGTGGAAGCGGAACTCATTCCTCGTACCGGATACGCGGGTCGATGATCACGTAGAGCACATCGACCACCAGGTTGGACAGGATGAATATCGCGGAGACCACCAGCACCGCACCCTGCACCACGGGGTAGTCGCGATTCAGGATCCCCTGGATGAGGACCCGGCCGAGCCCCTTGATGGCGAATACGTTCTCCACCACCACGGCACCGGCCATCAGCAGCGCGAGGGCGATGCCCATCACGGTCACCACGGGGATGAGCGCGTTGGGCAGCGCGTGATCGATGAGCAGCATGCGCCGGGTCAGCCCCTTCGAGGCGGCCACACGCATGAAGTCAGCGTTGAGGACCTCGAGCATGGACGAGCGGATCATGCGGGCAATGATGGCGGAAAACCCGGTGCCAACCGCGATGGCGGGCAGGATCAGGTGCTGCAGCCACGGCCAGAACCCCTCCGCCATGGGCACGTAGCCGATGGCGGGCATCCACTGCAAGGTGGCGGCGAAGAGGATGATGAGCAGGATCGCCAGCCAGAAATCCGGCATCGACAGCCCCAGGAAGGCGGCAAAACTGACCGCATTGTCCGCCGCGGTGTTCTTCTTCGTGGCCGCGATGATGCCCGCCGGAACCGCGATGGCGATGGCGATGACCGCGGACAGCGTTGCCAGAGACAGGGTGCGGGGCACGGATTCGACAAGGATCTGGGATACCGGCACCCGGCTGCCGTAGATCGACGCGCCCAGGTCGCCGCTCAGCATGTTCCAGAACCACTTGGCGTACTGCACGTACATGGGCTGGTCCAGCCCCAGCTTGCGCCTGAGCGCGGCGACCTCCTCCGCGCCGCCCACGTCAGCCAGCATGGCCGCGATGGGGTCTCCCGGCACCAAGCGGAGCATGATGAACACCAGCGTCGCCACCACCCACATCACGACAATGGATCCGAGCAGCCGCTTGAGTAGAAATCGTGTCATGGGCTCAGCTTCGCGTCGTTGAGAGGCGGCGAGGGCGGGCTCCGAAGAGCCCGCCCCGACCATCCGCCCGTCTCAGGACAGCGTGACCCGATCCAGGTCGTTGAGTCCGGGGATCCGGCTCTCGGCCGGAAAGTTGACTCTCTTGTGACGTACCTGGATATCCACCGGGTGGTACAGGAAGGCGCAGGCCACCTTGTCCGACGTCACCTTGTTCGCCTGTTGCACCAGTGCCTTGCGCGCATCCGGATCGGCGGTGAGCGATTGCTTCGTGATCAGCTCGTCCGCCCGGGTCTCGGAGAAGAAGCCGAAGGGATGCTTCGCCTTGTCCCGTCCCGGCCCGTTGAACTTCGAGCTGGTCTGCATCCAGTCCACCACGCCATCATCCGGGTCGTAGTCACCACCGGAACCACCGAGGCGCAGATCGAACTTCATGATGCGGAAGTCCGCGATGCCGACTGAGAAGTCCTTCGGCACCACGTTCACCGTGATACCCAGGTTCTTCTTGTAGATGTTGGCGACCACCTGCCCGTCGCGCTTGGTACCGGGCGTGGTGATCATCTCGAGCGCGGGGAATCCCTTGCCACCGGGGAAGCCCGCCGCTGCCAGCAGCTCGCGTGCCCCATCCAGGTCGAAGGCCTGCTCGCTTGTTTCGGCGATGCCGGCGTCGTAGTAGAAGCCCATCGCCGGGTTGATAGAGCCGTACGCGGGAACACCCCGGCCGAATCGCGCCTGC
>CAMYJX010000190.1:0-590 GCA_947258825.1 uncultured Pseudomonadales bacterium | reverse complement strand
TTGCGCCGGCACCGTGTTGCCGCCGATGAACTGGATGTCGCCGGCTTCCATGGCCCCGGCCAGGGGCTCGGCGCCGTCGACGGGCTTGATGATCACCTTGTCCAGCTTCGGCCGTGACGGATCGTAGTAGTTCGGATTCTTCACCAGCACGACCCCCTGTCCGAGGGTGTGCTCCGCCACCTTGAACGGTCCGGTACCCACCGGCGTCAGACCGTACTGGGCATCGCCCATGCTCTGCAACGCACCGCGCGAGACGATGGTCAGTGCGCGGCCCGATGCGCGCTCGGTGGCCTTGACCAGGAACGAGGCCTGAGGCGCCTTGAGCATGAACTTCACGGTATGCGAATCTACCTTGATCACGTCTTGAACGTTGCCGAGAACCCTGGAATGGATGGACTTCTCGGGATCCCTGGAGCGGTTGTAGGTGAACAGCACGTCGTCGGCGTTGCAGGGATCACCGTTGTGGAAGGTGACCCCCTTGCGCAGGCGGAAGGTGTAGCTCTTCCCGTCCGCGGACACGTCCCAGCTCTCCGCCAGATCGCCCTCCGCGATCAGTGATGAGTTGATATGGGTGAGCCCGCTGAGCACAT
>CAMYJX010000189.1 GCA_947258825.1 uncultured Pseudomonadales bacterium | reverse complement strand
GAGGGGGAACTGGCCGCCATGCGGATTGCGCGAACGGGTCGGATAATGATCACAATTGCCTGGCTGCTGGCGTTGCTGCTGCTCACCGGCGTTTTTCAAGGTCTGCTGGATTGGCAGCGGAATCCGAATGCGAATCTCGACGGCGAAATAACCGACGGCGGCGTGCGAGAGGTACGCCTGGCGCGTAACCGCAGCGGGCACTACGTGGCCGGAGGCCGGATCAACGGTATCCCTGTCGAGTTCCTGCTCGATACCGGTGCGACCGGCGTCTCGGTCCCCGGGCGGCTGGCCGAGCGGCTGGGTCTTCGCCGCGGCCCCCCCGGAATTGCGGAAACCGCGAACGGTCGTATCAGGGTCTATCGTACCGTGCTGGACCGCGTGGAACTGGGTCCCATCCGGTTGGACGGGGTGGGCGGGTCCATCAATCCCAGCAGCGGCGTTGAGCAGATTCTTCTCGGCATGAGCTTTCTCAAGCAACTCGAACTGATCCAGCGCGGCGATACGCTGACGCTTCGTCAGTATCCCGCGGGTCAGTGAACTCCCTCGGCATGTTTGTCGTCGTTCTGGTTGCCGGGTATCTGGGAATCGTCGGATTCATGTATTTCGGCCAGGATCGCCTGATTTACTTCCCTGACATACCCGAGCGGGCCGTCCGCTCCGATCCGGCGGACATTGGCCTGGCGTTCGAAGATCTGACTTTGACGACCGGGGACGGTGAGCGCATCCATGCCTGGTACATCCCCGCGGACCCGTCGCGTGGCGCCGTGATCTTCTTTCACGGGAACGCCGGCAACCTCAGTCATCGCGCAGACCTGTTGATTGAACTCGCGACACGGACCCCCGCGTCGGTCTTTGTTGTTGGCTACCGTGGTTACGGGCGCAGCGAGGGCCGGCCAAAGGAGGCGGGGCTCTATCTGGATGCGAGGGCGGCGTGGAAACACCTGACCGAAGAGGTCGGCATCGGCGCCGGTCTCATCGTCATCTTCGGCAAGTCGCTTGGCGGTGGCGTGGCGGTCGACCTCGCCATGGAAGCGCCCGCGGCAGGGCTGATCGTGGAGTCGAGCTTCACTTCGATTCCAGATATGGCGGGCGCCCACTATCCGTTCGTCCCCAAGTTCCTGGTCCGGACCCAGATGAACTCGGCGGTCAAGGTTCCCTTCATTTCAATGCCGAAGCTCTTCATCCACTCGCGCGAAGACCGCGTCGTTCCCTACCGGCTCGGGCGCGAGCTCTTCGAGACAGCTACGGAGCCGAAGCGCTTCTACGAGGTGATGGGCGCCAGCCACAACGAGACCTGGCTGGTCGGCGGCGATGCCTACTTTGAGGCATTGAGTGCATTCATCGATGACTCTTTGAATCGTTGACTGGCGAGGTTCTATCAGCAACCTGATGCTTGCGGGCGGGCATAACCCCGCCTGCGGCAGCGATGTGTGGCCGAGGCCGGAACGGATGGGTTGGGGAGGCCGGCCAATCGGCCATTCGCTGGCGACGGTGCGTCACCGCGGCCGCAGGCCGCGAGTTACCCCGCCCCCACGCATGCGGCGAAAGCCCAAGCGTTACTTTTCTTGATTTCTCATCTTGTGGAACTCTTTGCTCATCAGATTGAGCGCCTTCTCGATCGTCTTCTGGGCCTTGGCGGGGCTCGGGTCCTCTGGGACCACACCGACGACCGCGCCGCGCCAGACAATCTCCTCAGTCTCGGGGTTCCAGATATCGACCATCAGCGTTCCCTGGGTCCAAGAGGAGACATCCATGCCGCTACCCCACAACGGGCTCCACCACCACCCGGCGCTGTAGCTGTAGCTGTACAGGGTCACGTTCATTCTCATCGCCGGGTCCTGATCGGTGTGATATGTAACGAGAACGTCCGGGTTTTCCTTGTCCCATTTCATCCCACCGTTCTGGAGTTTCTCGATGATCAGGAGTTTTATCAGCTCGTGAACAGGGGGCGCCTTGTCGACAACGGAGGTGGCCAGCACATCGCGGTAGTCAAAAGTCTTGATGGCTCCGAGGTCTACGTTTTTGTCGTAGCCTACATAGGCCTTCATCTTGGTCGCGGCGACGGTGCCGACAATGAGCAGAATCATGATGATGACAACGAGCCTTCGCATTGAATACCTCCAGGGTGCCAGGCTTTAGAAACTTGGGAAGTTACCTGGCCGGAACGACTATTCTTCATCTGACCGGCGGCAAGGATCTCATACCTTACCTCGGTTTGGAAACAACTTCCCA
>CAMYJX010000188.1 GCA_947258825.1 uncultured Pseudomonadales bacterium | reverse complement strand
GGGCGGGCTATAGAGGCTGAAGATGCGCAGCTTGAGCCGACCTTCCCTATCCAGGGATTCAAAGGCGTTGTAGAAGTCCAGTGTCAGGCCGGAGCCGGCAGCGTCGATGACGCTGGTCAGGCCCATTGCGTTCAAGTCGCCGACCAGGTCCAGGGCGCGTTCTTTGGCCTCGTCCAGGTTCGGCTCTGTGATCCTGGCGAGCATTCGTCGCATGGCCGCACCGCGCACCACACCAGTGGGTTGCTCCTCTTCGTCCAGCTCGATGTCGTTGGCGATCTCCAGCCAGGCAATCTCTGTATCCTCCTGGATATCGATGGCACGGAATGCCTGGGTGTTTGCGAAGCCGGTGCCGAACAGCAACTGCATGAACACTGGGTTGTCCGGGGCGATCTCGTCCAATTCCTGTCGGGTGAAGGGTGATCTGTCGTCGTCAAACTGCTGCGGCGTAAAGCCGCCCATGACCACCACCCATTCGCCCTTGCCCAGCTTCTTTGCCCGCGCGGCGATTCGCAGCTTGGCTTCGGCGCGGCTGTGCACACCGGTCAGGCGCACGTCACGGTGCCACTGGCGCGAGCCGCGGACGATGTGCACGTGGTTGTCGGGGCTCATTGCTGTCCAAGCCGGCCCCCCGCTTGCAGGCAAAGATGGGATTGAAGCCTACCTTGACAAATTGATCAATGCTTTCTCAAACAGGCCCATCCGGCGTTGAGAGCTTGCTGAGCCGAACTTTCGCCCGGAGGTCGAGTTCATCCAGGCCAGCGCGTCCGAGGCGGCGAAGCTGCAGATCGCGGGTTACCGGTGCCGAGGCCTACATGATTCCTACGGAGCTGCGGAACCTGCTCGATTCCTATATCGCGGGGCTGATCCCGCTGGCAACCGCGCCTCAATCCGGGGCCCGGTCAAGGGAATCTGATGCATGGTCACTTGCTATCCAGGATCGCCCGCACCCGCAGTTGTTCACTGCCGCGTCGATAAGTGATCTGTATCTCCTGGCCTAGTTGCAGGGTCTTCAGAACCTTGGAGAAATCGCGAATGCCACTTATTGATTCGTCATCGATGGCAAGGACGATATCCCCTCTGGTCATGCCCGCCCGTTCGGCCGGCGAATCCGCGACCACACCATCCAACCGGTAGCCGCTCCCCTGGTAGGTGAAGTCAGGGATGCTGCCGAAGCTGACTTTGCGGCTGCCGATCCTGGTTTGGGTTTTTGATCTGCCGTCGAGTTGGCTGGTCATGGGCGCTTGCCGACCCGCGAGGTATTCGAGTACCTGGCGACTGACTTCAGCGACCTTGATCAGCCCCGCGGCATCGATCTTGTCAGCGGTATCCGTCGGTCTATGGTAATCCGCGTGTGCACCGGAGAACAGCTGCACCGCGGGTACACCGACCTCATGAAAACTGATCTGATCGCTGGCATCCAGGGGTTCGCTGACCATCGCCGACTGAACCCCGGTGACAAAACCGATACCGCGAAAGATGTGCGGCCACTCCGAGGCGCTCTCCGCCCCGAGCACCATCAGCTTGCGATCGAACAGCCGCCCGACCGTGTCGAGGTTTAACATGCCTATACTGCGTTCCACCGGATGCTGATGCGCGTGGCTGACGTAGTGCTTCGACCCCAGGCGGCCGGCCTCCTCACCACTGAAGGCGACAAAGACGATATCTCTGTCCGGCTGCCAGTTGCCGGCCAAGACCCGTGCCAGTTCCAGCAGTACCGCGACGCCGCTGGCGTTGTCGTCTGCACCATGATGAATCTTTCCCCGGTTCTGTTTGCGCACGTCGGGCCACCCCAGCCCCAGGTGATCGTAGTGCGCACCGAAGACCAGGTTTTGCTCGCCGAGTGTTGGATGTCGACCTGGAATGACACCGATAACGTTCTTCAGTTGCGTCGGCCTGCCGTTCTCATCGGCGGCCGAGAAGGTCTGAAAATAGCTACCTTTGTCGCCACCGGGCTCAAGCCCTGCGTCTTTGAAGGCGCCAGCGATGTAATCTGCGGCCCGCTCCAACTGCAGCGCGCCGAGACCACGTCCCTGCAGTTTTGTGTCGCTGAGGAACCGTACGGTCTGCATCATGCGCCCTACATCAAAAGGCGACACCGGGTCTATCAGCGCAGACTGGGGCGCCAGCGCGGCTCGTGGTGTGCCTTCGGCGAATACCCGAGACATGGGGGAATCAGTCACTGGCCAACGGCCCTTGAGGCGGTTTTGTGGTTCTTCACCCTCGAAGGCGAGATAACTGTATTTGTGGTAATGGGGAAGTTTGCGCCCCAGGCCGGGTAAGGCCATCGCGAGATCAGCGGTGATCAGGGCACGTGGATATGCGTTGGCAGCCCCTGAGCCATGCCGAATGACCCAGGCGAAGGCGTGACGTTCTTTGGCTGTTTGACCCGGGCCGACGCGTACGTGTTCTGGCGCAAAGTTGATGTGAAGCCTGGCCAGTTCCCGTTGCAGCTGGTCGGCGAAGCGGTTGCGCCAGCCCAGCACGGCGACCGCCTTGTCGGCGGGGAGCTCATCGAGCTCTCGATCCCAAACCTGTTCGACACGCTCCGGGCCCATATGGGCGAGATCCCTAGCAAAGGCCTTCCAGGCTTGTCTCAGCGTGGCAGGGGCCTGGTGCGGCAAAACCACGACCAGTTCGTTCGCGCCGAATAGCTCGGTAAAAGCCGGCGGGGTCTCAGCAATCGCCAGCTCGCGGAAGAGGTCAAACTGCGGGTCTATGTCGACGCGAGTTGGCCTGGCCGGCAGGTTGAAGGTGAAGGTCTGTTTTCGTTCTGACATGTGAACGACGACTTCGTGGGCTGCGTGGCGTCCCTCAAGCGATACCGCCACCGGGATTTCGAGCGCATAGG
>CAMYJX010000187.1 GCA_947258825.1 uncultured Pseudomonadales bacterium | reverse complement strand
GCTTCTGCGTCAACGAAGTCGAGGGATGTGAGGAGGAGTAGGCAGAAAAAAATGGGGTCAGAGAGATACGTTTCCCTGTTAGAGGAAATTACTCTCTGAGGTACCCCGTCTTTTGTGGACACTGGGTTAAGCAACACCGGTCATCTGTTCGAACTGGGCAGGCGAGTGGTAGCCCAGCGTCTGATGTCGGCGTTGCCGATTGTAGAACACCTCGATGTAATCGAAGATCGCCGCTCGTGCGGCATCACGATTACGGAAGCGTTCATGATAGGTCAGTTCATTCTTCAGGTTGCTGAAGAAGCTCTCTGCCACCGCGTTGTCATAGCAGTTGCCGGTCCGGCTCATGCTGACCAGGAAGCCATGCTGAAGTAGCAACGCCTGATAGTCGCCGGCCATGTATGGACTGCCCTGGTCACTGTGGTGGATCAGGCCGGGCCCGGGTTGGCGTCGAGCGATGGCCATCTTGAGCGCGCCCAGCGTCAGCGCCAAATTGTTACGCGGACTCATCGACCAGCCGACGATATTGCGGGCGTACAGGTCCAGCACGATGGCCAGATACAACGCGCCTTGGGCGGTGGTGAGGAAGGTGGTATCCGCCACCCAGACGGTATCGGGCCGCGCTACAGCAAAGCGCTGCTGCAGGCGGTTAGGCGCCGGTGGCGCCAGCTTGTCGTAGTCGTACTTGCGTCGGAAGCGACGCATACGCTTAGCCTCGATGCCGTTTTCCCGGCGTAACCGCGCCACTCGATGCCGGCCACAGCGCTCGCCACGCTCGCGCAGCTCATGCCAGGTTTTGTCGGCGCCGTAATGTTCGCGATGCGCCGCATGGACTTCCCGGATCTTGCCCAGCAGCCGCTGATCCTCGCGCGCCCGCCGACTCACGGGACGCTGACGCCAGGCATAGTAGCTACTGCGCCTTACGCCCAGAACCCGACACAGCCTTGCTACCCGGTGGCAACGACTCTGATCGGCAATGAACCGGTACTTCACCGATCGTCTCGCGCAAAGTACTTCGCCGCTTTTTTTAAAATGTCACGCTCCTCGGTGACCCGCTCGAGTTCTCGCTTCAAGCGCGCAATCTCAGCCTCCTGACCCAGTTGCCGGCCAGGTCCGGGAAAGACGCTGTCTTCTCCCTTGACCTCCAGTTGCGCCTTCCACTTGTAGAGCTGGTTGCGCCGTATGCCCAGATTACGGGCAATCTCCACCGCCGGCGTTCGGCCACTCTCCAGCATCCTTACCGCCTCAAGCTTGAACTCTCTGCTGTACGTCTTACGCTTCGCCATCGAACACCTCCCAGGAGCATTATCCTCCTGACTGGGTGTCCACTAAATCGGGGGTGCCGCAGAGACGCGTTTCTTCTAGACAAGAACTAATTTGTCTCTGACCGCGATATTCCAGGTCCCGATCTCTCTGGTTGTCGAAATCGTCCTGTCGGCAGTTGCCCCGCAGCATAACGCGGCAAAATCCGCCGGGGACATGAATCCGGGGTTTCCGCGATGCTCCCGACCTCCGATGCGCGGGTGTGTGCGTCGAGCCACAGAGGCTACCGAGGCGCATCCCGACATTAATGGCGACTCTCTTGGCCAAAAAGCTATAAGGCTATGACCGGCACCAGAATTCCCCCTCCGACAGCGCGGGCTGCCGCAGCTACGGCTTGTCGGCGTCCGGTCCGAAGTTCGCAGGTTTCTTCGCGTCTGACCGTACGTGAGTTATTAGTGCCGGGAAGTCTGCGGGAGTGATCGGGCTTAGTCCGCCTCCGCCTGTCAGCGCCACAACCGCAACCGGCAAGACCGAAGGAATCCCGAACTCAAGCGAGTATAGTGTTGTTAGGTTCTCGTTTGCGGGCCCCTTACTCGGCACATCCAGCGATACTGCGGTCTCCCCCGAGCATGGCGCGAATCCGGAAACTTGCCAAGGAGTAATTGTCCCTAGGGCGTCGAACTGCCGACGTAACACGGCATCGGAGGCGACCGGGTTAAGCGTATCATTCCACCAGCGCCCCTTCACCGCCGCGAAGGCGTCCAGTGTCTCCTTCTTGGGGCTGGGTTTTAGTTTGGTGAGCCAGTCCGCGATTGCGTCGACCGCACCGTCCTCGAAGCTCTTTGGACTTCTGAGTGCATCGGCGCCCATGTAGGTGCCCAACAGATTCGAGAAGTTATCTTCGGGTGAGAACGAAGAATACCGCTGTCCGCTACCTGGGAACCATGTGATGATTTCGTGCCACACTGCAAGCTCGTACGCGATTCGCTGACCGAGAACTAT
>CAMYJX010000186.1 GCA_947258825.1 uncultured Pseudomonadales bacterium | reverse complement strand
GCTTAAGTAAGTGCCATTTCGCGCCGAGCAAAGCTCGTCGCATCTTGCGGGGTGAAAGTCCCCGTCGGGTAAGGTCTAGCCAGCCACCCGTATCGAGTCTTGCGTCCGTGGCGGAGCAAAAGGAGGCGTGAACAAGGCGGGCGAAGCGTAGACAGAGCATCCTGTAGGCCGTAGGGGTGACGCGCACCCTGAAGTGCTGGAACAGCTTCGAGATCTTATAGTTGCGGATGCCGAGGGTCTAATGGCCCCCGAAGGCAATACGAAAGCACCCGATAAGGCGAGGGTGTCAAGGTCCGCCGGAGTCGACAGGCCGTGGCATGCAGGAAGAGATGCGATGTAGAACTCGGGAAGCCCTGGCTGGCTCCCAGCAGGAACAAGCATGGACGTAAGACATACTGATACTAAGGCACAGAAGAGGAAACTCGGAAACGGAACTATGCAGCCGTCTAAGCGTTTATTGCGGAAGCCTGGAATCGGGCAGGCGGGCGACTGCCGCATGCCGCCAGGGTGTCTTATCAGGCATAGTACTCAGCGCATGGGAAAGCCATGAACATGGGGAAGGACCTGACGGAAGTACGTAGCCCGCAAAGGCCACTCGTCCCGGACATTGTCGGACTGGAATCAGACGAGCCAACCTTCCTGCGGGGAATAGCCATCAAGGCAGCAACCAACAAGCAACACAGGTTTCGGGATCTTTATCGTTGTCTGGATGCTGAACTCTTGCTTCACGCCTGGGCGGACCTGAACAAAGGGGCGGCCAGCGGTGTGGACCGGGTAACAGCGCAGGCGTATGCGCAGGATTTGCATGCGAATATTCAGCATCTGGTTGAGCGACTGAAAACCAAGCGGTACCGCGCCAAGCTGGTGCGCCGCGTCTACATACCCAAGGACAACGGCAAGCAGCGCCCATTAGGGATTCCGGCTCTAGAAGATCGCCTGGTTCAACTGGCCTGCGCGAGAGTGCTGACGGCCATTTACGAACAAGACTTTCTGGAGTGCAGTTACGGCTATCGGAAGGGTCGGGGAGCGCTTGATGCCGTGGGAGAACTGACCAAAGAACTCCAGTTCGGGCCGTATCATTACCTCGTAGAGGCTGACATCCGTGGCTTCTTCGATCAAATGGATCATGACGTGCTCTTGGAGATGCTCGGGCAGCGAATTGATGATCGAGCGTTCCTGGGGCTAATTCGCAAGTGGCTGAAGGCAGGGGTCTTGGAGACGGACGGAAAGGTGATTCATCCGCAGACAGGAACGCCGCAAGGCGGGATCGTCTCGCCCGTGCTGGCCAATGTGTACCTGCATCATGCGCTCGATCTATGGTTCGAGGGCACGGTAAAGGAGCACGTTGCTGGTAAGGCGGCCATCATCCGCTATGCGGACGATTGGGTGTGTGCGTTTCAGCATGAAGCGGATGCGGAGCGTTTCTATCGTACGCTGCCAAAGCGGCTGAAGCGATTCGGCCTGGAAGTGGCAGAGGAGAAGACGAACTGCCTGCGGTTCAGCCGTCACCACCTAGGGAAGGGCAAACGGTTTACCTTTCTGGGGTTCGAGTTCTACTGGGATAAGGATCGCAAGGGTTTACCTCGCGTGAAGCGGCGTACGGCCCCGAAAAAGTTGCAAGGCGCGTGTCGTCGAATCAAGGAGTGGATCAAGGACAATCGGCACCTGCCCAAACGCCAGTTCGTCAGCGGTCTGAATCGCCGACTGACCGGGCACTACAACTACTTCGGGATCATCGGCAATGGAAAGTCGATCAATCGTTTCTACCGCTGGGCCACGGAATGTACTTACAAATGGCTCAATCGGCGAGGCGGTAAACGCAAAAGCTTCTCTCAGGAAGCTTTCTGGCGCGCGGTCAATCGTGGCCTGTTTCGGCCTCCCCGCATTGTCGCGGGAGGCCGTCGACGGGTGTGGGCTTGACGGGGATGTCTTGCGCGAAGCGAGTACAACCGAGGAACCCGGTGCGGGAAAACCGCACGCCGGGGTCTGTGCAGGGGGCGCCGGGCAACCGGCGTTCCTACTGCGGATGCCACGACCTCGTGCAGATTCGCGCGCCGTGTCTTGGGCGACCAGCCGATCCACGCATCGCGCTCGCGCAGGTGCCAAGCCGCCGCACTGAAGGCCAGACCCCCGAGCCAGCCCAGGTGCTCGCTGTGAATCAGATAGCGTTGTTGGGCACCACACAGCGGCCCCCTGCCCAACGGATGGTGTTCCTCCATCAGCGTGTTCCAAAAACCCGAAAGCGCCGGTTCTTTCGATGAAACCGC
>CAMYJX010000185.1 GCA_947258825.1 uncultured Pseudomonadales bacterium | reverse complement strand
AGCAGGTGTTTCTCGACAGAAACCGGGGCGAACCTTCCATTTCAGCCGGCCCTTCCCCGGTCCTAAGCCGTTCTATCCGTGTGAATCCGTGTCCATCCGCGGTTAAACAACCTCTTGGATCCTTAGCCCGACTTCCGCTATTCGCGGTGGGATGAACACGTAAATGGCTGGTAATCAATCCAGCGACCGAAAAGGTCTGCACTACAGGGACTCATTCGACCAGTCTGCCTGATGCGCTAATCCGAGGGGGCGGCTGCTCCGGGAGGTTGAGCTTCATGCGGTCCAGCAAGACTTGAAGTTCCTTCTCCGGTTGGGTGTGGCGAGGCAGGATGACGTGGCGCCCGTCGGTCGTCGGCAGATGAACATCGATCATTTGCACCGCCGCAAATTTCTCTAACACGGATCGAGGCGTGAGTCCCGGGGCCAGATCACGCAGCCAGCGACGCAAGGTCACATGCAGGCAATACGCCAGGAAAGCCACGAAGATGTGCGCTTCAATCCGATCCTCTCTCTGGTGGTAAACCGGACGCAACGCCAGATCCCCTTTGAGGTTCTTGAACGCCTCCTCCACCTGCGTCAGTTGCGTGTAGTATTCCCAGAGTTTGGCCGGATCTTCCTCCGTCAAATTGGTGCGCAGCAGATAGCGACCCTCGCGCCGGCGCATTTGCCGAAGCTTCTTCTTGCGCAGCCGCCAGGTGAAAGTCTGCTCGTTGACTTCTTCGTCCTCCTGAGGCATGCGTATGGCCACCAAGCGCCAGGCCGTCGGCCATTGCTGGCGGGCAGCGCCCAACTTCATCAGTAATTCGTCCCGGGTCAGCCGCTTCATTCGACGCAGCTCGGGCAGGCGTTTCCACAGTTGCTTGAGTTGGCGCCGCCGCATCGCCCTTTCCTTGTCGATGCGCGAAGCGCTTTGGGCAAAGACGTAGCATTCTCCTGCCTGCGGCAACACTTTCACCGTGATTCCTTCCCGCACCTGGTGCCAGGGTCGTTCGGTCAGCGCCGCTTCCAGTTTGCTCAAACGTCCCTTGGGCGTGCCCACCAGATAGCTGACCGGTGGATCGCTCTGACGCATCTGCTCCAGCGTTTCTTCAGTCGGGATGCCGCGGTCCATCACCCAGACCCGCCGTGCCTTGCCATACTGCTTCTCAATCGATGCCAACGCCTGACCCAGCGTCTGCTTGTCCTGGGTGTTTCCCGCAAGCACTTCGTATCCCAGCGGAAAACCTTCCGGCGTGACCACCAGCGCAATCACCACCTGCACACAGTCAAAGCGCTTGTCGCGACTGTAACCAAAGCGGCGCTTGTCTCCCTCGGCAAAGGGCGGATCGCTTTCGAAATACGTGCTGGTCAGGTCGTAAAGCAACACGTCAAAGCGCGCGGCAAACAGATCCTTCCACCGCTGCTGCAAATGCGAAAAGAGCACCGGCTTGTGGTCGACCAGTTGATCCAGACACCGATAAAGTGTGTCGTCGGCTGCCAGACGGTAATCGGCCCCGAGCAAATCGGCCATCGCGCTCTTGTCGAACCATTCCCGGTGCAGACGCCATTCGCTGCCGGCATCAATGAGCCGATAGCTGACCAGCGTTTGCAGCACGTGATCCCAGCGGGTGCCTTTGCGGCTGGCCGGCAGTCGCTCGCTCCAAAACTCGTCCAGTCCGAGCTTCTGGTAGAGAACACTCGCCAACCAGCAAGCGCCCCACTGCCGGGGCCGGCGCAGTTCCAGTTGATCCAGGCGGATGCGGACGATCTTGTCCTCATCCACTGCAGGAGAACGGTCCTCGGGAAAGAGCGCGACGGTGCGAGTTTTGGTTGAACCGGTTTCAAAGACTTCAATCGTCTTGCGCCAGGCAGCCTGTTGAGAGGAGTTGATCTCTCCCAGATAAAGCACGTGCCGCTGCACCACCTTGCGCCCCCCATCAACACGCCGGTTTTCGACCAAACTCCAGTAGTGGTGCTCCTTGCCGTCCTTGATGCGCTTGCTCTCTTTGAGAAACATCTTGGCCTTGGATTATGCACGGGCCGACGCAAAGAAAAAGAGGGTTGGTCTGCACTACAGCACATTTCAGATACCCGCAGCCACATCACCAACAACTTAGGAAACGAAATCCCCCAAAGATCGCCTCTTTCTCAGTCGAATAGCGGAAGTCGGGCTAGTATCGGCAGGGCCCTGCTGCGCGCGGCCTTGGTGCTGCAACACCCGGCGTCTTACACGAATGGAAGAGCCTCCCAATGTTCACTTTGGACGGAGCGGATCGCCGCCAAGTCACATCCGCGCTGGTGAGTCACCCAACA
>CAMYJX010000184.1 GCA_947258825.1 uncultured Pseudomonadales bacterium | reverse complement strand
GCATGGTCTCGGCGGCTGAGTCTCCTGTGCATCAGAACTGGAAAGACGCCATCGTCGAAGCCCACGAGACGGATACGGTATTTCTCAACCGCAAGCACTCGCCGGCCCTGCGCGCGCTGCGCACCGAGAAAACGACCCGGCTGGAAGATCAGCCGGACGTCAACGCCATGACCGAGTTCGGCACCGCGCTGGAGCTGTACTTCGGTGGTGACATGGAAGCCAGCATCGCCCTCACGGGGCAGGTGGCAGGTCGCATCGATGCGGTGCGGCCGGTTGCCGAGGTCATCGACGAGGTCAAAGCCGAGTTCTTCGAGACCCTGGAGAAGCTGTCGAAACAGTATCTCTGACCAGCCGTGCCGGCGGGCATCCCCGGCCCCAGCCTCTGATCAGCGGTTCGATCCGTTTCCTAACGCTCGAAGGTTAGCGCCTGGCCGTTCGGACCGTCCAGAAACCGGCCCCCGTGGTAGCGCAGCACGCCGTTCACCCAGGTGGCCTGGACCCGGGCGTGCAGATCGATGCCCGCGAAGGGGCTCCAGCCGCATTTCGAATGGATCTCTTGAGGGTCTGCAAGCAGGGTGTCGTCAATGAGCGCCAGGTCGGCGTGATAGCCTTCCCTGATGAAACCTCGCTCTTTGACGGCAAACAGCCGCGCCGGCGCGTGGGACGTTTTCTCAACGATCTTTTCGACGCTGAATACCCCCCGGTGACGCAGCTCGAACAGCGACACCAGCGCGTGCTGCACCAGGGGCAGCCCCGCTGACGCTCTGCTGTACTGCCGGCCTTTCTCTTCGGCCAGGTGCGGCGCATGATCTGTAGCGATGACGTCGATGCGGTCTTCGTTTATCGCCTGCTGAAGCGCCCGCTGATCCGCCTCGGTCTTGATGGCCGGGTTGCATTTGATCAGCGCCTGCTTTTCCGGATACCAGCTCTCGTTGAAGAACAGGTGATGCACGCAGGCTTCCGCGGTAATTCGTTTGGTTGCGAGGTCGCCGGCTTCGAACAGCGCCATCTCCCTGGCCGTCGTGAGGTGCAGCACGTGCAGGCGGGCATGGTGTTTTTTCGCCAGCCTGACGGCCAGGGAAGAAGATTTCCAGCAGGCTTCCTCGGAACGGATCTTAGGGTGCTCGGTGAACGGGATGTTCTCGCCGTAGCGTTCCAGCGCGGCGGCTTCGTTGGCCAGAATGGTTGGGGTGTCTTCGCAGTGGGTTGCGATGATCAGCTCGGTCCCGGCGAAGATGCCTTCCAGGGTCGCCTCGTTGTCCACCAGCATGTCACCGGTGCTGGCCCCCATGAACACCTTGATGCCGCAGGTAAGGCGGGGGTCCACGGTTTTGATGGCTTCCAGGTTTTCGTTGGTAGCGCCGAAGTAAAAGGCGTAGTTGGCCATGGAGTGATCGGCGGCCCGCGCATGCTTGTCCCGCAGCATCTCGTGGGTAACGGTCAGCGGGTTGCAGTTGGGCATCTCCATGTAGCTGGTGATACCTCCGGCGATGGCAGCGCGACTCTCGGTGGCAATGGTGCCTTTGTGCTCCAGACCAGGCTCGCGAAAATGCACCTGATCGTCAATCAGGCCCGGCAGCAGCCAGGCGCCGGCGGCGTCCACGATTTCGGCCCCTTCCGGCGCGGTTTTGTTGATTCCCGCAATGCGGCCGTCGCGGACCAGCAGGTCGCCTTCGGTGACGGTCCCCTCGTTGACGATGCGGGCGTTTGTGATCAGATACGTTTTGCTCATGACCTTCCCCTAGGGTGCCTTGCCAAGGTGATCTACATTGCCTGCGGCCCGCTTCTAGACAGGAAAAACGCGAGACGCTCTGAGTATGCAAGAATTAATCAGAGGTTCCCTAGGGCCTGATTGCTACTTCTGCTTCGATTTCAACTGGAACGCCAAACGGCAGCTCCGCCATGCCCACCGCAGACCGGGTATGGGCACCGCGCTCCTTGCCGAAGATGTCCAGAATCAGCTCCGATGCGCCGTTGATGACGCCGGGAATCGCGTTGAATCCCGGTGCCACGTTGACCATGCCGAACAGGCGCAGCCAGGCGGTTATTCTGTCGAGATCGCCCAGGGCCTGATGCAGGCTGGCAAACATTCCCAGGGCCACGCGCTGGGCCGCCGCGAAACCCTGCTCGGGTGTAAGCTCGCCCCCCACTTTTCCCAGCGGCCCGGCTACCGAGCCATCATCCGCCAGCGGCACGTGACCGGAGAGAAAGGCTCGATTGCCGTCAATTCGCACCAGGTCGAAAGGCAGGCTGCCGGTCTGCATGGGATGGGGTAGACGCCAGCCCAGCTCGGTCAGGCGGCCCAGTGTGGATGATTCGCCGCTCATCGGCAGCCCTCCGCTTGCTGTGCTCCACACTGTAACGCATTCCCGTTTTCCAGCCGACTTCTGTCTGACTGTGTGCGGTCTGTCACAGCGTTGGGCCGCCCCTGATCTACACTGTTTCTCCAGTTTTCAGTTTGGAGAACGGCATGGCCTGGCTCTCGAAGCTTGCGGTCGCAGTAGTCGTTTCCGGCCTGGCTGCTTCAGGCTATGCAGATTCGGTGCTCGGCGTCTATGGAGGCGCTGGCGGTTGGTCTCAGGAGTTGTCCGGCGAGGTGGTGTCGGATTCGGTAACCGTCGACGTGCAGGAGGATCTGGGCGTCGAGGAGCAGACGAACCGCTTCTACTACGCGGGGGCAGAGCATGGCATTCCCGTTCTGCCCAATTTCAGATCGCAGTATTCCGAGCTGTCCAGTTCCGGTCGTAATCAGCTCGACCAGTCCATCGAATTCAACGGCAGCCCATTCCCCGTAAACACGGATGTTGCAACGGACGTGGATCTGATTCAGGCGGATGCGGTTCTGTACTACGAGGTCGTGGATAGCGCGCTTTCCTTCGATGTGGGCCTCGGTGCCCGTTATATGGAGGGGGAAATGAGGGTTGCCTCGGCATCGTCGTCGAGCAGGGCTGAATTTCAGAGCATCCTGCCCCTGCTGTACAGCCGGCTTCGTGCGGATCTGCCGTTTTCCGGATTCTGGATTGGCGCCCAGGCCCTGGCCCTGGCCTACGACGGAGATCAACTGTTTGATACCAACGCGCAGCTCGGCTGGGACTCGGCCCTGGGCGTGGGCGCTGAATTCGGCTGGCGAACGTTCCGCATTGACGTCAATGCCTTCGATCAGGTGGAGGCCGCAGACGTCAACATCAACGGCCTCTACGCAGCTGTGAATTTCCACTTCTAGCGCCGGGACCCTGGCGACGTGGTCACCTATAATCGGGGACCATGAATAACCCCGAAGTCCTAGAGCGCCTGCGATCGCTGCTCGGCCGTGGCCTGATCACCGATCCTAAAGCCCTCAAACCCTACGAGACCGATGGGATCACGGCCATTCGTGAGGTTCCCTGGCTGGTGGCGCTGCCAGAGTCGGAGGCTCAGGTGGAGGCGGTTCTGGCGATCTGTCACGAGCACGAGATCCCCGTTGTCGCACGGGGTGCCGGCACGGGCCTTTCGGGCGGTGCCCGGCCGGTGGCCGACGGCCTGGTGCTCGGGCTTTCCCGTCTCAATCAGATTCTCGAGATCGATCTGGATAACGCCGTAGCTCGGGTTCAACCCGGGGTGCGTAACCTGGCCATTACGGAGGCCGCTTCGGCACACGGGTTGTACTACGCGCCGGACCCCTCGTCGCAAATTGCCTGCAGCATCGGTGGTAACGTGGCGGAGAACTCCGGCGGCGTCCACTGTCTGAAGTACGGGCTGACCCTGCACAACGTGCTGGGCGTTAAGCTGCTTTGCATCGATGGTCAGGTGTTGAGCCTGGGGGGCAAACGAATGGATTCCCCCGGCTACGATCTGCTTGCGCTGACCATGGGTTCAGAAGGCATGCTCGGCATCGTCACCGAGGTTACGGTCAGGCTCCTGCCGGTCCCGCCGTACAAGCAGGCCGCCGAAGATTTCGTGCACGCCGGCTACCCCAGGGACGCAGCCGCGGTTCTCATCTGCGAGCTGGATGGTGTGGCCGCCGAGGTTGAATCGGATCTTGCCCTCGTCGACCGGGTGCTGAAATCCCAGGGTGCCTTCGATATCCGCGTTGCCGTAACCGCGGAGGAGCAGGAGCGGCTGTGGCTGGGGCGAAAAGCCGCGTTCCCTGCGGTTGGGCGAATCTCCCCGGATTACTACTGCATGGACGGCACCATTCCGCGGGCGAAGCTGGCCGAGGTGCTGCACCGCATCGCTCAGCTTTCCGAGCAATACGGCCTTGCCGTGGCCAACGTTTTCCATGCCGGCGACGGCAATCTGCACCCGCTGATCCTCTATGATTCGAACCAACCGGGCCAGCTGGCCGGAGCCGAGGAGATGGGTGGGCGAATTCTGGAGCTCTGCGTCGCCGCCGGCGGCACGGTAACCGGTGAGCACGGCGTCGGTGTCGAGAAGCTCGACCAGATGTGCGTGCAGTTCGGGTCGGCGGAGCTGGAGCAGATGCATCGGCTCAAGGCGGCCTTTGACCCTCAGGGATTGTTGAACCCCGGTAAAGCCGTACCTGCGCTTACCCGATGCTCCGAGCTGGGAGGTATGCACGTGCACGATGGTCGGGTGCCGTTCCCGAATCTGCCCCGATTCTGATATGGCAAACGAGGCGGACATCTCTGAGAATCTGCAGGATGCGGTCCGCAGCGCGCTGCGTGCGGAGGAATCTCTGCGCATCTGTGGGTCTGGCAGCAAAGGCTTCCTCCTCTCCTCGGGCAACGGTGCCGAAATCTCAGCGGGCAGTCGGCTGCTATCCGTGCACGAGCACGCCGGCATACTCGATTACCTTCCGGAGGAGCTCGTGATCAC
>CAMYJX010000183.1 GCA_947258825.1 uncultured Pseudomonadales bacterium | reverse complement strand
CGTGCGCCTGGAGGAGAAAGCGGGCGGCAAATCCGGTCACTGGCGGCGCAGCGATTTCCCCGACGCATGAACCCGCTGTACCGCCAGGCCAGCTTTCTCACCAGCGCGGCGAAGCTGACCCAGACCCCGGCAGACATAGGCTATGAGGTTGCTTTCGCCGGGCGCTCAAATGCGGGAAAATCCAGTGCCATCAACACCCTGTGCGATCAAAAATCGCTCGCCCGGACCAGCAAGACCCCGGGGCGCACCCAGCTGCTGAACTTCTTTGCGCTCGACGAGCAGCGTCGCATCGTCGACCTGCCCGGCTACGGCTACGCCAAGGTCGCCGAGGGCATCAAGCGGGACTGGCAGGGCGCGCTGGCCGACTATCTCGAACAGCGTGAATGCCTGCGTGGCCTGATGCTTATGATGGACATCCGCCACCCGCTGAAAGACTATGATCGTCAGATGCTGGACTGGGCCGGCCACATCTCGCTGTCCGTACATGTGCTTCTGACGAAGTCGGACAAGCTGAAGCGAGGGCCTGCCAGCAGCACCGTTCTCAAGGTCCGCGCGGGGCTGGAAAAGCTCAATCCGGCGTTTACCGTGCAGGAATTTTCGTCACTCAAACGTACAGGAATCGACCAGGCACACGCCAAACTCGATGAGTGGTTCGGATACGCGCTTCAGGAATAGACACCCCGGACCCGGTCACGCGCAGACCCTAAGGTCGCGTACATGCCGATTGCGAGAGGACGGACAGCCTTGAACTCCAGAGTCATCACGCATGAACCCGAAGCCGCGCCGCGCGACGCGCCGCCGTTGCTATTCGTGCATGGCGCCTACGTGGGTGGCTGGTGCTGGGCGGAAAATTTTCTGCCGTACTTTGCCGGGCTCGGTTACCGCGCCCACGCCATCGATCTATGCCGGCATAGTCGGGGGCACCTGCGTTTTACACCGCACGCCTCCCTGAGTGACTACATCGCGGAAATCGAGGCGTCGATCGCAAGCCTGGGGGAATCCCCGGTACTGATCGGGCATTCGATGGGCGGTTACCTGGTGCAACGGTACATAGCGCAACGGTCCGCACCGGCGGCCGTCCTGATAGCCTCGGTTCCACCCCAGGGACTCCTGCCAACCACAGCCTGGCTGGCATTGACCAACCCCTTGTTGTTCCAGCAGATCCAGTTACTGCAATGGTTTGGGCCACAGACCGTGTTTGCACTCTACGGGGTCGAAGGTGGCCGGCGACCGCTGTTCTCTCCGCACCTCGAGGACGAAAAGGTGAGGGAGTACGTGGCGCGCGCTCAGCTTGAATCACCGCAGGCCATTATCGAGATGTCGTTACCCCTGGGTGGGCAACCCCGGGCCTCCTCCCCGGTGAAAACGCTCGTGATGGGAGCGAGCCTCGACAGCCTGATCCCTGCCTCTGCGGTCCATTCGACCGCAAGCGCATTCGACACCCAGGCCGTATTCGTCGACGAACTCGGCCACGCAATGATGCTTGACCACCATTGGCTGGATGCAGCGACGCTGGTCGAGAACTGGCTGCAGGAACAGGGGATGTAGCGAGCGACCAGTGGTCCCGGACACTCACAACCGGGAATTACGCATCGCCAGTAAAATCCCAAACACGACCGACAGCCCACCGAAGCCGTGCATAAGAACGTCGCGGGTGGCGAACACGATCAGCGCCGCGCCCAGGACGATCAATCCCATGCCAAACCAGAACAGGCGCTTTTCACGCATGGAGCCGGCACTGCTCATATAGGCGGTCCTCCGCGGGGACTCAGTGCGCCTCGTCCCAGTTGTCACCGACTCCGATATCCACCACCAGTGGCACGCTCAGTTGCGCGGCCGATTCCATCAACTGTCTGATCTTCGACGATGCGGCATCGAGCTCCTCGGGGGCGACTTCGAATACCAGCTCATCATGCACCTGCATAAGCATGTTCAGCGACGGCCTATCCTGCTGTATCCAGTCGTCCACGGCCAGCATGGCACGTTTGATGATGTCGGCCGCGGTACCCTGCATGGGCGCGTTGATCGCGGTACGTTCCGCGGCGGAGCGTACCTGCTGATTGCGTGCCGCGATATTGGGCAGGTAAAGCCGCCGGCCGAACAGCGTCTCGACATAGCCCTGCTCACGCGCCTGCTCACGGGTGCGAACCATGAAATCCTTCACCCCCGGGTAACGGGTAAAGTATAGGTCCACGTACTCCTGTGCCGCACCGCGTTCGATGCCCAGCTGCCTGGCCAGACCGAACGCCGACATACCGTAGATCAGGCCGAAATTGATCGCCTTGGCCGAACGCCGCTGCTCTGCGCTC
>CAMYJX010000182.1 GCA_947258825.1 uncultured Pseudomonadales bacterium | reverse complement strand
TGATCAATGGCGAATCTGTTTCATTTGGAGCGACGATTCTGCGAGTGAGGTAGAAATTGTCGACTATCGCTAAAGGCGCATCATGTTAAAGAACGGGCATCCTGGTGAAGTCCTGCTGGAGGAATTCCTCAAAGAATTCCAAATCAGCCAGAACCGGCTCGGTCGAGAAATTGGAATGTCGCCAAGAGCTGTAAACGAAATCGTGCACGGTAAACGTTCCATCACGGCTAACTCTGCGCTACGCCTTGCAAAGTTCTTTGGCACTTCGCCGGAATTCTGGCTGAACCTTCAGACGAGTTATGACCTCGAACAGACTGCAAAGGAAGTGGATCTGAGAAACGTTGGGAAGTTCAACACCGCCTGATGCTGGCCTGTAGAAGACAAACTGTAAACGATGTCTTCGGTACGTTTTGCAAACCATTTGACCGGGCAACAACGTAGAAAATTGGTCGGGACGGCAGAGCTGCTGACCCTAGTGCGGGCAATCCGCGCGAACAGAATCTGCAGGAAATTTCCGCTCTCGCGCCCGCAATCGGACGACTGGCAGGCGCCATCCCTTCTGCACTATTCACGGAAGCTGATCAAACCTACAGACGTTTGCGCAGGGCCTCCGCGTAGGTTTCGAGCACCTGGATCCGGGCGAAGCGCTTGTCGTTGGCGGGTATCAGGTGCCAGGGTGCATAGTCGGTGCTGGTCTGAGCCACCATGTCGTCGATAGCCCAGGTATAGGCGTCGATCCTTTCCCGGTTGCGGTAGTCCTCCTCCGTAATCTTGTGCCTCTTGAAGGGGGTGTTCTCCCGGGCCTGGAACCGCCGCAGCTGCTCGTCAGGATCGATGTGAAGCCAGAACTTCTGGACCAGCGCGCCCGACGCGGCCAGCTGCTCCTCAAAGTCGTTGATCTCTGCGTAGGCTCGACGCCAGCCCGGAACCGACGCGAAGCCCTCTATGCGCTCCACCAGGACCCGGCCGTACCAGGTTCGATCGAAGACGGCGATTTGTCCGGCGCGGGGGACCTTCGTCCAGAAACGCCACAGGTAGTGGTGCGCCCGCTCTTCCTCGGTCGGTGCCGCCACCGAGTTGACCTGGAATATCCGGGGGTCGATGGGAAACGTCAGGCGGCGGATTACTCCGCCTTTGCCCGCGGCGTCCCAGCCCTCGAATGCGAGCACGCTCGAGATGCCTTTGTCGCGCGCCTTGTAGGTGAGACGACGGATGTCCGCCTGGAGACTACGCAGCCGCTCGTCGTACTCCTTCTTCTTGAGTTGGGAGCTGAGGTCGACGCTGTGCAGGACGGTATGTACGCGCCCCTGCCGCGGTTCCCTTTGCTCGGCAACGGCCCTGGCAGACGTCACCTCTCTTTCAGGTTCCCCCACCGTGAGCCGCTCCGCGAGCCGATCCCGTAAGTGGGTCGCGAATGCGAGATTGCGGTAGTTGACGTCCTGGCTGCCGATGATGGTCCACGGCGCATGTCCAGTATTGGTCTTGCGGATCAGACGCTCCGCCAGCGGCATGAGCTGATCATAGCGGTCGCAGATGATCTCGTCCTCCGGACGCAGCCACCACACCCGCTCCGGATCTTTCTTCGCTTTCTTGATGCGTTTCTTGAGCTTCTTCTTGGGCAGGTGGAACCAGTATTTCAGGATGAGCGTACCATCGGCCGCCAGCTCGTTCTCGAAGGCACGGATGCGATCGAAGTGGCGATCGAGCTCCGTCGTGTCGACGTCGTCCTGGAGACGTCCTGAGATTTGGTCTACGTCCCAGGCTCCGATGAAGGCACCGATGCGACCTCGCCGCGGCAAGCGCATCCAGTAACGCCAGAAGGCCGGGTACTGGAGCTCCGGCCCTTCAGGCGGCGCCAGCGCGTTCGTCTCTATTTCGCGCTGGTCCATCCACTCGTGCATGGCTTTGAGCGCCTGGGCACATGCCGGTCGGTCGTCCCCGCTGAGCAACACGATTACCGAGAAATCCCGCTCGCGCAGGTCGAACTGGGCGTTCAAGAGTTCGACGCGCAGCTGCTCCGCTGCCTGTTCGAACTCGCCCTTCGGGATCTTCTGTGGCACTTCCGCCGCTTGAAACACGGTGCCCCCTCAACAACGAAACTGGCGACAGCTTAACACGCCTTCCAGGGCCCATCGTCCGACCGTCCTGGAGCCGTTCTCCTCTCTGCAATTCCACGGCCTGTTTTGGAACTGGTTTTGTGTGCTCGCAGCACCGGGCGGTGCAGGTTGCTTCAGATGCGCCAGAATGGTTTGGATCACGTTAGGATCAGTGACATCCGATGGCGGCCTCCCCGCGATCACTCTCAGCGCGCCACCGCCAGCGGACAGG
>CAMYJX010000181.1 GCA_947258825.1 uncultured Pseudomonadales bacterium | reverse complement strand
ACGAATCCTTGGCAGAAGGCCAAAAAGCCATGCAGGCGCACAGTCAGCGTATAGAGGCGCTGCTTTCGACCTTGGACACCCCGTTCCTGAAACTGGACGAGCAGGTCGAGCAGGAACTGGTGACTCTCGTCATCAGCATGGTACGCCAACTGGTGCGGCGGGAAGTACGTACGGATCCCGGGCAGATCATCGGCGTCGTTCGAGAGGCCATGGCGATCCTGCCGGTCGCCTCAAGGAATGTACAACTGATTCTGCATCCCGAAGATGCTGAACTGGTGCGCGAGATCTATTCCGTGAGTGAGACCGAGCTCGGTTGGAACATCATAGAGGACCCTGTGACGGCCCGCGGCGGATGCAAGGTCGTCACCGGCACCTCACAGGTCGATGCCACCCTCGAATCGCGTCTGACCGCCTTGATTGCCCCCCTGTTGGGAGGAGAGCGTTCCGGGGATACTCCGGACGAGGGGACGGAATGAGCGTGACGCTGCCCGAGGCTGACCGCGCCGGCATCTGGAGGCAGCGGCTCCAGAATTGTCACAAGCGTTTGGGAGAAACGCGAGGACTGGTAGTGGAGGGCAGACTTACCCGTATGGTGGGGCTGACGCTGGAGGCGGTAGGCTGTCGCGCAGCCATCGGTGGCCAGTGCGACGTGGTAAGCAGCTCAGGGGAGCGCATCGAGGCCGAAGTCGTTGGTTTTGCCGGCGAAAGCCTCTATCTCATGCCGACCGGCGATCTGCGGGGCCTGGAGCAGGATGCACGGGTCGTTCCCAGGGGGCGGGCCTGTGAGGCAGTCGTGGGCGACCAGTTGCTTGGCCGCGTCATCGACGGTGCGGGACTACCTCTGGATGCCGGGGGGCCCATTCACAGTGAACAGCGTCGCTCTCTCAACGGCAGCCAGTTCAATCCGTTGAGCCGTTGCCGTATACAGGAGCCCCTGGACGTGGGAGTACGGGCCATCAATGCGCTGCTTAGCGTGGGACGTGGACAGCGCCTCGGATTATTCGCGGGAAGTGGCGTAGGTAAAAGCGTGCTCCTGGGAATGATGACCCGGTATACCGATGCGGATGTAACGGTAGTGGGACTGATCGGCGAACGGGGTAGAGAAGTAAAGGAATTTGTCGAGAATATTCTTGGTGACGAAGGTCTGCAACGGGCGGTCGTGGTTGCTGTGCCCGCGGACAATCCTCCGCTGCGCCGCATTCACGGCGCGATGCTGGCAACCAGCATCGCGGAATACTTCCGCGACCAGGGAGGCCAGGTCTTGTTGCTTATGGATTCGCTGACTCGTTTTGCTCAGGCTCAGCGCGAGGTCGCGCTGGCGATCAATGAACCCCCCGCGACGAAAGGATATCCGCCTTCTGTGTTCGCTAAACTACCCCAGCTGGTTGAGCGTGCAGGAAACGGCGACAAGGGCGGCGGGTCGATTACGGCCTTCTACACGGTGCTGACAGAGGGTGACGACCAGAACGACCCGATCGCGGACGCAGCGCGGGCCATTCTGGACGGTCATATCGTATTATCCCGGCATTTGGCTGAGGGAGGGCACTACCCGGCCATCGATATCGAGGCTTCGATCAGCCGGGCAATGAACGACATATCCACGCCTGAGCACCAGAGGGCTGCGCGTTCCTTCAAGCAATTGTACTCCCTCTATCAGCACAATCGAGACCTGATCAACGTCGGGGCCTATCAGCAGGGCAGCGACGAACAGATCGACCTGGCTATTGCCGCGTATCCGGCACTCCAGATGTTTCTGCGTCAGGACATGCATGTTCCCGTTCCTCTGGCTCAGAGTCTCGCGGAACTGAACACTCTGTTCGCGGACGATGCGAGCCGGACCGACCTGCAGCCAAAGGTTAACGCGCTGGAAAAAGTCAACTAGTGCCCGGCCGTAAACGACAGCACGTTCCTGTGCTGCAGGAAACTCTGAATTGCACAGAGCTTCCCTAACTGGATAAGGTTAAACATGGTGCCCTCGGACAGATTCAAGCCGGTTCACAGCATCGCCAAGAACAAGGAACAACGCGCGGCGAAGCGGCTGGGGATCTCCCAACAGTCGGTGCTGGAGGCAGAGACGAAACTGCGGGAGTTGCACAAGTATCGTCAGGACTATCTGGAGCAGTTCAAGGTTGCGGGACAGGCGGGAATGTCCGCTGCGAGGCTACAGGAATATCAGACGTTTCTTGCCAGGTTAAACGAAGCAATTCGGCATCAGGAGACCCTGGTGAGGGTAGGCCACGAGGATCGTCAGAGTAAACAGGATCAGTGGTTGCACAGGCGTACGCGCAGCAAGGCGCTGGGAAAGGTGATTGAACGCTATGTAAACGCCGAGCGGAAGCAGCAGGAG
>CAMYJX010000180.1 GCA_947258825.1 uncultured Pseudomonadales bacterium | reverse complement strand
GGTTCATCGCCCGTCACTTTTTCACTGCGGCCCACTTCACTGCCGGTCACGGTGGTGCCGCGCGCGGTCGGGCTGATCCTGACTTTGCTTGGCGCAGCCGTGGGTTCTGCCTGGCAAAAGTCCCGAAAAATATCCGCACCCAGGTATTCTGTGCCGGTCACGGAACGACAGGTGCTGGGCTCATCACCGGTCACGCTGTGACTGCGGCCGACCATGGTACCCGTTACCGTCATACCATGACTGGTTTCGCTGGCACCGACTTTCCAGGGGGCGTCTTCGGCGGGACCCTGAGCAGCCGGCGCCTTGCGCTGACGACGCTGGCCGGAGCACTCGGTCGCCTTCTTACCCGAGCTGCCATTGCGGCTGCGCTGTTTGCGCAGTGCCTGTGCAAGCTCGCGGCCGGACAGATTCGGGTTGGCGGCGCGCGCCGTCTGAGCGGCGGACAAACCGCTCTTGCCGACACCCGACTTGCCGCGCGACGACAACGCCCGGCGCCGTGCCACCGACGCTGCACGCCCGCTGCTCATGGCGACCGCGACTCGACGCGGAGCCTTGCCGGGGGCGCGCGCACGGCGGGGCCTTACTGCAGCTGCGGACGTTGCGACACCCGCCTTGTCGGCGCGGGAACCCTTGCATCCGCAACCGCATTCGTCCTTGGCTGCGGAGACCTGCGCCGATGCCGCGGTTGCGGGCGCCTGCGATGCGGTCGTTGCCGGTGTGCCGCGTGCACCGGCCCGGGTACGATCACTGGAAGCTACACCCAACTTGCCTCTGCCTGACATCGCCTTGCGGCGTGCCATCGAGGCGCTGCGGCCACTGCCTGATAGCGACGAAGCCGCAGTGCCGACTGCTCGCCTGGCCGGAGCAGCGGTCTTGCTCACCGCTCGACTCGGACTTGCCTGAACTGTCTGCACAACAGCCTTGCCGCCGCTGGACATCGCGCGGCGCCTTGCCAGCGCCAGCTCGCGTCCGCTGGACTTTTTCGCGTTCGCGGTTTGTGCCATTACCATCCCCGTTGTCTTGTTGACTGACTACCTGAATTCTGGAAGCGGCCGCGCCCGAGGCGCGGCCGTATTTATTGCCTCAACCGCGGCCTTCGTGGACGACGAAGGCGAGGCCCTGGCTCTGGGTGTAGTTGTCATAACCCAGCAGGCGGATGTGGTGATCCGGGTACGCGGCGCGGCAGGCGTCAAGCTCCTGCACAACGCGGCCCAGATCCTGTTCGCCGAAGAACGGCAGCTTCCACATGGGCCAGTAATGGTTGGTCGCCTGACTCGGATGCTCATGCTCGATGGCAGGGGTCCAGCCCTGGGCGATCAGGTAAGCGATCTGGTCGTATACTTCGTTTTGCGAGAGCTTGGGCAGAAAGCCAAAGGTCTCGAGCGTTTGGGCGGTCTGGTAATCGCCTATTGCATGAATGTCGGTCATTGCTTAATCCTCTTCAAGTGTCGTTGCTGCGATTGTCCGTCGAGACGCGCTCAGGCCACGTCGAGCTTGTCAACCGTCTCGAACTCGAACTTGATTTCTTTCCAGGTCTCCATCGCGATCGCCAGTTCCGGGCTGCTCTGGGCGGCTTCGGTCAGGACGTCGCGGGTTTCCTTCTCGATCTCGCGACCCTCGTTACGGGCCTTGACGCTGGCTTCCAGCGCGACGCGGTTCGCGCAGGCGCCGGCAGCGTTGCCCCACGGATGTCCCTGCGTGCCACCGCCGAACTGCAGGCAGGAGTCATCGCCGAATATGGTGACCAGTGCCGGCATGTGCCAGACGTGGATACCGCCCGAAGCGACGGCGAAGACGCCGGGCAGCGAGCCCCAGTCCTGATCGAAGAAGACGCCGCGGGATCGATCTTCCGGCACGAACGACTCGCGCAGCTGATCCACGAAGCCCAGGGTGGACTGACGGTCGCCCTCGAGCTTGCCGACCACGGTACCGGTATGCAGGTGGTCACCGCCGGACAGGCGCAGGCATTTGGCCAGCACGCGGAAGTGAATACCGTGTTTCGGATGACGGTCGATGACGGCGTGCATGGCGCGGTGGATGTGCAGCAGGATGCCGTTGTCGCGGCACCAGTTGGCGAGACCGGTGTTGGCGGTGAAGCCACCGGTCAGGAAGTCGTGCATGATGATCGGGGCGCCCAGCTCCTTGGCGAACTCGGCACGCTTATACATCTCTTCCGGCGTCGGCGCGGTGACGTTCAGGTAGTGCCCCTTGCGTTCGCCGGTCTCCTGCTGGGCCTTCTGGATGGCCTCCATGACGAACTCGAATCGGTTCTGCCAGCGCATGAACGGCTGGGAGTTCACGTTCTCGTCGTCCTTGGTCAGGTCGAGACCGCCGCGCAGGCATTCGTAGACGGCACGGCCGTAGTTCTTG
>CAMYJX010000179.1 GCA_947258825.1 uncultured Pseudomonadales bacterium | reverse complement strand
CAGCCCCAGAAGCAGGCCGGTCAGGAAACCACTGCCGTCGAGCAGACGCGGGCGCCGCATCTCTTCCGGCGTGAACAACCATTCGGTCATGACGCTGCCGAGGATGCTCGCGCTGAGCACCAGCAGCCCACTGAGTCCGAAGAACCAGAGCCCTGCCAGGGTTGCCGGAAGCAGAGCGAGCAGCACGTCGAGCATGGCGCCCTGGGTGGTCAACCGCTGTTTCAGCAGCGGTGCGGCCTGCAGCAGAAGTCGCGGATCTTTCGTACTCATCGGTCTGCGGCCCCGGGTTGGCGCAGCTGCGACTTGGCGGTGCGGATGAGTTGGACGATCGGGATCCGCGAGGGGCAGGCGTAGGTGCAGGAACCGCATTCGACGCAGTCCATGACGAAATAGTTGTTCATCTCTTCATAGAGCCTCGCCTTGGCGAGTCGGGCGAGCCGGGACGGATTGAGAAAGTAGGGACAGGCCTCCAGGCAGCGCCCACAGCGGATACAGGGGTATTCCCTGGGTCGGGAGTCGCCGATCTTGGTGAAGGCGAGGATGCCGGAGGTGCCCTTCAGGACGGGCACATCCAGACTTGCGATGGGCATCCCCATCATCGGGCCGCCCATGACGAGTTCTATCGCTTCGTCCTTGAGGCCGCCGCAATAGTTCAGGACCTCGCGCACCGGGGTGCCCAGGGGCACGATCAGGTTCGAGGGATTCACGACACCCGGTCCCGAGACGGTGAGGATGCGTTCGATCAGGGGAACCCCGGTTTCAAACCAATCGGCGATGGCCACGACCGTGCCGACATTGTTCACTGCGATGCCCAGATCCCGCGGCAGCTCGCCTGCCGGCACCTCTTTGTCGTAGATGGCCTTGATCAGCATCTTTTCCGCGCCCTGCGGATATTTCACTTCCAGTGGCACGATACTGATCGGCTGTGATGGCCTGAGTTGGCTCTCCAGGGCGGTGATCGCATCCGGCTTGTTGAGTTCGACGCCGATGGTCGCCTCGCGTGCGCCCAGGTTGTGCAGAATGATCTCGATGCCGCGCAGCAGTGCATCCGGCCGCTCTACCATCAGGCGGTGATCGTTGGTCAGGTAAGGCTCGCATTCGGCGCCGTTCACCAGCAGATGATCGATGCGCTGGCCCTCTGGAATGGAGTATTTGACATGGCTGGGGAAGGCCGCCCCGCCCATGCCGACGATGCCGGCATGTTGTACCTGGGAGACGAAGCCTTCGCTTGTCAGGTTCCGCCAGTCCACCGGTGGCCTCGGATCGAGCCGCTGGGTCGCATAGGGGTCGGTCTCTATCTCGATCGAGCGGGCAAACACACCGCCCGGGAAACGGCGGTTGGCGATGGCGGTGACCCGGCCCGTGACAGGGCTGTGCAGGCTGGTCGATACAAAGGCCCCCGGCTCGGCGATGCGTTGGCCTCGCCGCACGCGCTCACCGGTCTCGACCAGGGGAGTCGCCGGTGCGCCCAGGTGCTGATTCAGCGGCATCACGTAACGCTCGACGAACGGCATGCGCTGGGTTGGCAGGTCCGCTGTCCGCTCTTTGAACCCCTCGGGATGGACGCCGTGGGCAAAGCCGTGTCGCAAGAAGGCCGGCAGCACGTTCAATGCGTACCGCCTCCCTGGCCGGCCTTTTCCCCCGCGGCGTATCCCGCCAGCCGCATCATGCGCTCGCGCATCTCGACGCGGGTTTTCTCCCGCATCTCGACCTGCAGCGCGTCGATACGTGCCTCATAATCGGCGCGCAGGGCTGCCAGTTCCGCCTCATGGTCGGCGGCGACCCGGTCCCTTGCCGCCTGTTCGACACGCGCGGTGAAAGGCGTGACCAGCCCGGCGATCTCCTGCAGCACGCGCCAGGTCTGCAGGCATTCTTCGCTCACGTTTACCAGGTCGGGGGCGACCTTGAATCGCTGGGCCGATCCGTCGGTCACCGGTCCGGATACGAAAGGCGTTTTGCCAACACGTGCGGAATCGTCGAGCGCGAGGTACTCACTGATCGGGAGCGGATTCGGTTCGGCCTCCTGCAGCGGGGTGAAATAGTCGGAAAAACGGCGCTCGCCCAGGGCCCAGGACGCCGGCGTCGGGGCGTCTGCATCGGCATCACCGGCCCACGGCGCAAGGGGTTGTGGATTGCCCTCCAGACTGAGGCGGGAACCGAACACGCCCTCGGCCAAGGGGTCGTATAAGAACAGCGGGAAGACCCGCGACTCCATCGCCAGACGCGCACGCTGCAGCGTGTGTTCGGGCGCAAAGCCATGACGTCGTGGACTCGGTGCGTGCAGGTGCAGCAATGCCGGGCCTTCCAAGGCCAGCGCTGTCTGCAGGCAGTGCATCAGATGGGCGGGTGCCGCAAGCGAGGTCTGGGCGATGCAGGCCTCGCGCCGGGCCAGC
>CAMYJX010000178.1 GCA_947258825.1 uncultured Pseudomonadales bacterium | reverse complement strand
CATCGGTGACGACCGAGAAACTGGAGACGAAGGTTGCCGAAACAGAGGCTGCGTCTGGGCTGGGAGAAGAGGCCAAGAAACAGCTGCTCGACCTATACCGCAAGGCGCTGGAAAACATCAAGACAGCGGTCTCCGATATCCAGGCCGCGGAAGGATATGCGCGCATCATCGATGAGGCGCCTGCCCGAATAGAGGCACAGCGCGAGGCAACCATCGATCTGCAGGGCAAGGACCCGGCGGTCGACCTCGATGCTGCTCTGACGGACCCCCTGCAGCAGCTTGTCCAGCGTCTGCAAAAGGAGAAGGCCGATCTCGCTGCGGTTAGGGCCCAAAGCAACGATGCTGACAATCGCCTGGCGGAGCTGTCTGCCCGCCCATCCCTGATCCAGCAGAGGCTGCCACTGGTGCGCAAGCAGCAGGAGGAGCTGGCCACCCAGCTCAAAGTGCCGCCCCCGGGCGGCGAGAATCCGGCAATCACGCAGGCACGCCAGTGGGAGCTTGAGACTCGGTTTCAGAGAATCAATGCCGAGATCAAGAAGCTCGACCAGGAGTTGCTCAGCCAGCCGGTACGACTGGAACTGTTGAAGATCGAGCGGGACAAGGCGCTTGCCGGCAAGAAACTGGCTGGAAAACGGGTGGAGATCCTAGAGGACCTGGTCAACCGGAAACGTCAAACGGAGGCAGAGCAGAAGCTCGCCCGAGCCGAGGCGATCCGCCAGAGCGCCGAAGGCAAGCATCCCTTGATTGTGCGTCAGGCGGAGCAGAATGCGGCGCTGTCAGAGGAGATCGCCAGCACGATGACCGTGCTGGGGGGCTTGACCGAGCGGGCCGAGCAAACGGACAGGCGGGCGCGTCGGATCGAGGCGGATTTCAAGAGCGCGAAGGAGACCATGGACATTGGTGGTCTGAGCCGGGAGCTGGGGCAGATGCTGTTGCAACAGCGCTATCTGTTACCCGACCTGAGGACGTATCGTCACGAGGTGGAAAAGCGAGAAAAAACAGCCGCCAGGATCGGTGTTCGCCGCCTAAATCACCGTCAGGAGCAGCGACAGCTGCTCGATGTGGGCGCCTACGTCGCCTCGCTGGTGACAAGCGAAACGCCGGATCAGCTCGCCCAGCTGGACGATGAGCTCAGGGCCCTGGCACGGGAGCGTCAGGCATTGCTGGAGAAAGCCATCGACTCCGATGACCTTTATTTGCGCAAACTCGGCGAACTGGAGTCGGCGCAGCAGCGTCTGTTCGGCCAGGTAAAAGGCTTCGAAGAGTTCATGGCCGTGCATCTGTTGTGGGTGCGGAGCAGTTCGCCGGCCGAGTTTGCGGGCCTGGGGGCATCGCCGGAACAGGTGTGGCGGATGCTGTCGCCTACAGGGTGGCGGGAGGTTGGGCAATCGCTGCTCCACCAGGTGACACTTAGTCCGGTCTTTGCACTGTTGGTACTGGTGCTTGGTGCCCTGCTGTGGCGGCGCAAGCGCATCATCGCCGCTATACCGGCACTGCGTGCCTCGGTGGGCAAACCCAGGATCGACCGGTTTTCCTACACACTTCAGGCATTCGGGTTGACGCTGGTGGCGGCGGCCGGCCTTCCGCTGCTGATGTTGGTGGCCGGCTGGCAGCTCAATGTCTCCAGTGAAGGCACCAGATTCTCGCTCGCGGTGGGTGGTGCCCTCGTGCTTGTCGCGGCGACAGTCTTTTTCGTCCGTTTCTTCCGTATGGCTTGTATCGAGCAGGGGCTGGCAGAGGCACACTACCGCTGGCCGGCAGCCCGCGTACAGCTGCTGCGGTCTGAGCTGGATAGGCTTACCTGGATCTTCCTGCCTGCCACATTGGTGGCCGCGGTCGCTGTTAGCCTGGATCCGCTGAACGGGGGCTGGGCGATCGGAAAGATCGCTTTCCTCGTTTTGGCCGTCTCCCTGTCGTTTGCCTTCTACCGCCTGATGCATCCCGCAAAGGGCATATTTGCGCCACCCTCGGGCGTCGAAACACGAGGCAATCCTCAGCGTCTGCTCTGGTTGGGGTATTTGGCGCTAGTTGCCGCACCGCTGGCGCTCGGGGTGATTGCCGTGTTGGGCTATCTGCATGCCGCGGGCACCTTGTTTGGCCTGTTTTTAACAACCACTGGGCTGCTGGTCACTGTATGGTTGCTCTGGGAACTCGCGCGGCGTTGGTTGTTGATTGTCCAGCGCCGCATTGCCTATGAGGCGGCGGTCGAAGAGCGCCGGGCGCGGATGGCGGCCAGGCAGGAGCAGGAAGGGGGCCATGAACACGCCCATGACCAGGCGGCATCCATGGAGACGGAAGAACCCGATGTCGATCTGGTCGCCCTGAGTGAGACCAGCAAGAAACTGCTTAACACGGTGTTCGTGTTCCTGGGCGTCATCGGCCTGTGGCTGGTCTGGTTCGAC
>CAMYJX010000177.1 GCA_947258825.1 uncultured Pseudomonadales bacterium | reverse complement strand
GTTGAAGCCAAGATGCTTAACCGGTTAACGCAACAATCGTATCGGTCTAACTTGTCGGGGCTCTAGCCTGAATATTTCACCAGCAACAGACCCGCACGTTGAATGCCATCCTCCAATCATAGCGTTACGAGGGTTCAGGGGTCGTGCCTGCGGTGACGCTTTGCGCTTTCCGGCGCCTGGACGAATCTGTGCGGCCACAATCGACGAAACCGCTTGGACCATAGCTACTACGCGCGGGCGGCCCTGGTCCTGCCACTTCTTTCGCCAAGGCGAAAATCGTAACAGGCTCAAGACCTGCGCTATGCCCCTGCGCGCCTTCGTCAATTCTGACTCGCCCAGTTTCGCCCATCCATCCGGCCACGCACGGACGGCCTTGATCCCGCCGCTTCTTTCGCCGAGGCGAAAACCGCAACGATCTCAAGACCTGTGCTGGTGAAATATGCAGGCGTGCGTCCTGAAAGCTGCGTGCTTTCCAAGTGGGTGAAAGGCCCCCCTCTCAAAGCCGGCAGGCAGAGAGTAACCGAGTCTTGCGTGCGCGTCAGCGATGGCGGGTGCGAAGCGTAGACAGGAAGAAGAACGAGGTATGAGGTTCATCCCGAAAATATTATCGTCGAAGGTGCCGATGGTTTCGCCTGAACCCGCAGGCAGCATTGCAGGGTCAAATGGCCTGAGCCCTGCGGACCTTCCGGGATCATGGGCTGATATCGAGACTTCAAGGAAACACGCGGAACAGGAGAGACCCACAGCGAACCACACGGAGGTGGGCGGCTGGATGCAAGAGAAGATCGAAGCGTCAAGCGGTGAAAGCACTGTGGGAGTCGGACCGATTCATAGTAGTGATGAAGCCCTGGAAGCGATCGCAAGGTGGCGACGGGGTGGAGCGAAGGGGCCGGCCGGGCAGGGAACCCGAGGCAGGGACCGATGAGCCATACACAGAAATGGCGGCCCATCTCCCCAGCACTGCGTCGGGTGCAGGATAAAGCGAGAGCGAATCGCAGTGAAGCGTTCACCTCGCTGGCCCACCATCTCACCGAAGCAGCACTGCTGCACGCTTACCGAGGCCTCAAGGCCAAGGCAGCGGCGGGGCCCGACGGAGAGACCAAGGCCAGCTATGGAAAGGGACTGAAGCGTCGACTGACGGAGTTGCAGGGTCGGCTGAAGTCTGGGAGCTACCGCGCGACCCCGGCGAAACGGGTCTATCTGGATAAACCGGATGGAAGCCAACGCCCGATCCACCTTCAAGGGATTGAAGACAAGATCGTGCAGGCCGCGGTGGTGGAAATTCTCAATAGCATCTATGAAGGGGACTTCGCCCCGTTCAGCTACGGATTTCGCCCGGGCAAAAGCCAACACATGGCCCTGCAGTCATTACAGACGGTGCTGCAGAAAGGACAGGTGAACTGGGTACTGGATCTGGATCTGAAGGCCTGTTTCGATCGAATCGAGCATCAGGCATTGATGAGAGAGATCCGCAAACGAGTGGTGGACCGACGGCTGCTGGGACTGATCCAGATCTGGCTGACTGTCGGTTACCGGGAAGCAGGACGCAAACGCCAAAAGCAAACCCGAGGGGTGCCGCAAGGCGCGGTGATCTCGCCGCTGCTGGCGAATGTTGTTCTGAATGAGGCCCTGGACAAGACCGTCCACCATTGGCGAAAGCAACACGCGACAGGAGAAGTCTACATCGTGCGCTATGCCGACGATGCGGTACTGAGCTTCGAGCACCAGGCCGACGCCGAGGCACTGCAACAGGTATTGGAAACCACGTTGAGTGCCTATGGGTTAGAACTGAACCAGGCCAAGACACGGCTGGTCCGCTTTGGGGGCAACTACCCACCGAACGGCCCAGGCAAGTCCGACACCTTTGACTTCCTGGGACTGACCCATATTGCTGGACGGGACCGAACAGGGCGTTACCTGGTCAAGCGCAGGACCTCAAGGAAGCGGCTTAAACGCAGCCTTGAACAGGTCCGGCGGTGGTGCCGGCGGCACCGCCATCAGCCGCTTGCGTGGCAATGGGAACAACTGAGCATCAAATTGAACGGTCACTATGCGTACTTTGGCATCCGGGGCAACCTGGCGGCCTTAAGTCGATATCGGTACCAGGTCTGGCACACGTGGCGGGGCAGCCTGCGCCGCCGCGGCCAGACCAGCCGCAAAGATCGTATCACGCGCCTGCTCAATGAACGCTTTGTTTTACCGATGCCACGCATCACTCGGCCTGACAATTGGCTCCCGATTAATCCGGGTTACCTGCTCGGAAGAGCCGGATGCGGGAAATCCGCTCGTCCGGTTCTGTGAGGGTGAAGCCAGTAATGGCCAACTACTCGACTAGGGCGCAAGATGGTCCGCGGACACTACAGTCTGCACGAAACCTTCCGGTTGATGCGCCACGCGATCCGGCGG
>CAMYJX010000176.1 GCA_947258825.1 uncultured Pseudomonadales bacterium | reverse complement strand
AGGGCAAGGCCTATACCGAAGCCTATCTGGACAAGGGCATGAAGCGTGGCAAGGTCACGGCCGAGAAGAAAGCGGCCATGCTGGGTCGGATCACCGCCACGCCCGATCTGGACCAACTGAAGGGCTGCGACCTGATTGTCGAGGCGGTGTTCGAAGACGCGGGCGTGAAGGCGGAAATGACCAAGAAGGTCGAGGCGATCATTCCCGACGATTGCATCTTTGCCTCCAACACCTCGACCCTGCCGATCAGCGAACTGGCGCAGGCGTCAAAGCGACCTGCGCAGTTCATCGGCATTCATTTCTTCTCGCCGGTCGAGAAGATGCTGCTTGTCGAGATCATCAGGGGCAAGGAAACCGGCGACCGGGCCGTGGCCAAGGCGCTGGACTATGTTCGCCAGATCCGCAAGACGCCGATTGTCGTCAATGACGCGCGGTTCTTCTATGCAAACCGCTGCGTCATTCCCTATGGCAACGAAGCCTCGCGGATGATCACCGAAGGCGTGGCTCCGGTTCTGATCGACCATGCTGCTCAACAGCTTGGCTTCCCGGTCGGGCCGGTGCAGTTGGGCGACGAGACCTCGATCGATCTGGCAACCAAGATCATGCGCGCCACCAAAGCCGCGATGGGCAATGCCTATCCGGCCTCGGAAGCCGACGACCTGATTGTCTGGATGGAAGAACAGGGTCGATTGGGCCGCAAGGCGAAGGCCGGTTATTTCGACTATGACGAGAACGGCAAGCGGATCGGGTATTGGAAGGGCATTCATGACAAGTACCCGCTGGCCGCAACCCAACCCGATTTGATCGAAGTGCAGGAGCGGCTGATGTTCGCGCAGGTGCTGGAAGCGGTACGCGCGCTGGAGGAAGGCGTGCTGGAAGACATCCGCGAAGGTGATGTCGGCGCGATCCTCGGCTGGGGCTTTGCGCCGTGGTCCGGCGGACCGTTCAGCTGGCTCGATATCATTGGGGCGCCTTACGCCGTCGAACGCTGCGACGAACTGGCAGCCAAATACGGTGACCGGTTTGCCGCCCCGGCCCTGCTGCGGGACATGGCTAAGACCGGTGAGGCGTTCTACGAACGGTTCGGTTCGTCCAAGAAAGCGGCGTGATCGACACGCCCGAGCAAAAGTTCGAGGGCGCGGTCACCGCGCCCTTTTTCTTTCAGGACTGGCAGACCGCGACGTCCAGATCGTAGAAAAAGCGCGCCTTAGGTTCGTCATCTTGCATGGATTCGACGAGGTCACAGGCGGCGGCGATATCCATGACATCATAAAGAGTGGCCGTCTTCGGCGTCACCCCGGACAGCAGATCGCCCTGCACTGCGCAATGCACCAGCAGCCCGCCGTCGACATAGATCACCTCTTCGCCTGCAAAGGAAATGATCGTCACTTCGATCAGATCGCGCGGCATGGCGGCCACGGCGTCCCGATAGCCAATCACGGCGCGTGCGGGAATGACTGCGAAGGGGTCGCCCATGGGGTCTCGTGTCGTGTCGCTTTCCACGAACAGGCCCTGATCAGGTGTAATCCAAAGATCCGCGCGGTTACCAAAGGCGCCGGCGGGGAGGTGGACCGGCCGCAAGGCATGGGCCTGGCTGGCGCCTTCGATCCAGAACACTTCACGATGGACGCGCGCGATCGGTTGCATGCCGTTGTCAAAGGTCAGAACCTTGTCACCCACGCACAGCGCCTCGACCACTTTCCAACCCTGATCCGTTGCGACCTGAGTTCCACTGAAGAGGCCGCTCTGGCCGCGGACCAGCGTGTCGCCAGTCGCAGTTTTTGCCGCGACCGGCCTCTCCTGAGGCTTCGCGTTCCGATGATCTAGCAGCCGGGGCATATCGGATTTCCTTTTTCGCAGCTGAGGCGTGTCACGAAAACGCCATCTTCTGACCCCACCCCGCCCGATTCGCTGGCAATCAGCGTGTCGACTTCATGGCAACAATCGGCCATTGTTCGCAGATCCTGAACAGTAGCTTGCATCTGATCGAATTATCCGGTGATTTGCGGAAATCGACCCTCAGTCGAAGGAATATCCGAAGCGCGTGATATCCTCGGCGCAGCTTTCCGCAATCGCATCGGCGGCCGCGTTTGAATAGTACTGCGCGTAGCCCGGCTCGCGATCAGAGGCGTTCACCCGCGCCAGTTTCAGCTCGAAGCCCAGATGCGCGACCAGCGGGGCCGCATCCTGGTGGAAATGCTCAAGTCTAATGTAAGCATTGCACTGCTCCTGCCCGTCCGCCCGCGTCATGTAGCTGGCAGCAGGACTGGCGCGCAGCGACGCCTTTATCTGCGGGTCGGTGACAAATTGTTCGAAGCTGATGGATTGCGCAAGGGACACGGCCGAATGCGAGAAGCTTTGCTGTCGCAGCCAGTGATAGTAGCTGACCGCCCGGTCCCAGGGATTGCGCACCAGCGTGAAGGCGAAGATCTCCCAGCATGATGTCGTCGCGCATCGCCCGGGCTTCCAGCGCCAGCGACAGGGCGGTCCCGCCGGTTTTGGGGATGTGGACGAAGATGTATCCGCGGCCAGGGCTGATGATCATGCGGGCAGGCTAGCCTATTTTGACCGGATCGCAATGATGCCGCCTGCCGCCGCGATCAGCGCGATTCCGATAACCTGAAGCAGCCCGATCTGCTGTCCGAACGCCACCCAGGCAAAGAGTGGACCGAAGATCATGACCGAATATTCGAAGACCGAGACATAAGACGGCTCTCCTAGCTGATAGGCCTTAATAATCAGGAACACCCCCGCAACCGACCCGATCGCCTGCATCACAACCCAGGGCGCGGCCTGCCACATCGGCCAGACCCATCCACGGGTGACAAACCCGTCGGGCCCCTGGGCGCTGTCCAGGGGCACAACCGCCAGGAAGATCAACCCGATCGCCCCCATAAGCCCCAGAGTGACCCACATCCCGGCCAGAAGGGCCACCGTGCTTTCCCGCGCGCACAGGCTGCGGGTCGCGATGGCGCCAAGCGCGTAGAAGAACCCGCCCGCAACCGGGATCAGCGTTTTGGCATCAAAGTTCCCGGGATCGGGTTGCAGAACGCACAGGATCCCGGAAAAACCGACTGCAACCGCCAGGATGCGCCAGGGCCCTATGGGCTGGCGCATGGCAATCCCGGTGATCAGAAGAATGAAGATCGGCGAGGTGAACAGCCCGGCCAGTGCCTGAGCAATCGGCATCAGCGCCAGCGCGCTGAAATAGAAGAGCATCGACGTGGCCACCATCAGGCTGCGCAGCGCCACGGCCCACAGCCGCCGGGGCCAGATCTGCCCAAGCCCGACCAGCGAGAGGGCCGCGACAAGCGGCAGGGCCAGCCATGCCCGGACGAAATGAAACTGCCAGAGCCCGATTTCACCGGCCAAACGGATGATAAAATTGTCAATTACGCCGATAATGGCCATGGCGCAAACCATAACCAAGGCGGCAGTCATCGGTCGGTTCGGGTGGTCGGTATCCATGGGCTTCCCATTGCCGGCAAGCCGACGCATTATTCTGTCTCAGCAACGACAGGTAGCAAGTCAAGGGGGGCGATCGATGGGCTGGATGGCGGACGAAAGCGGGCTTCAGAAAGATGCGGCCAATTATGTACCCCTGACGCCGCTGTCGGCGCTACGCCGGGCGGCCGGAGTGTTCGCCGACGAACCTGCGGTGGTTTACGGGACACACCGGAAAACCTACCGCGAATATCACGACCGGTGTACACGGCTGGCCTCTGCGCTGGCGGCG
>CAMYJX010000175.1 GCA_947258825.1 uncultured Pseudomonadales bacterium | reverse complement strand
CACCAACCCGGGTCGTGTCCGTCGGTATCCTCCAGGCGTTCACCCGGGTCGTCGACCCGTCCCGGCGAGAGCGCTGTGTCGATCAAGGCCTGCTGTTGGGTTCGATGAAGGTCCGCATTGCCACAGGCCGGCGAGGCCGAAGGGGACCGCCCGGCATAGCCCAATGTCCGGCCTTCGCCCGTCAGCACCCTGAGATGGTGCTGAATCTGATACCAGGCGCCCTGGTTGCGGGGCTCTTCCTGACACCAGACAATCTCCGTGGCCTTGGCATAAGCCGCCAGCAACTGACCCAGCCGACGTCGGGGGAACGGGTACAGCTGTTCGATCCGCATGATCGCGATGTCCGAAATCTGCCGTCCACGGCGTGCAGAAAGCAGGTCGAAGTAGACCTTGCCGCTGCACAGCACAACGCGACGCACGCCGGACGATTCCAGCTCATCGATTTCCGGCTGCACTGGCGCCAGAGCACCGGAGGTAAAGGCATCCAAGGAGGACGTTGACAGGGGGTGGCGCAACAGACTCTTTGGGGTCATCACGATCAGCGGCCGACGGAAGCGCCGCATCATCTGATCGCGCAACAAATGAAAGAACTGCGCCGGCGTGGTGGGTACCCAAACCCGCATGTTCAGTTCCGCACACAATTGCAGGAAACGCTCCAGTCTGGCGGATGAATGCTCGGGTCCCTGGCCCTCGAAGCCATGCGGCAAGAACAGGGTCAGTTGACACAGCCTTTCCCATTTCAGGTAGCCGCTGGCAATGAACTGGTCGATGACCATCTGGGCACCGTTGGAGAAATCACCGAACTGGGCCTCCCAGATCACCAGGGTATTCGGGCTCGAGGTGGCATAGCCGTACTCGAAGCCAAGCACCGCCAGCTCCGATAGCAATGAATTGATCACCTCGAAACGTGGCTGATCGGCGGAAAAATCCGTCAGCGGGAAGTGAGTCTGGTAGGTTTTCTGGTCGTGATATGCGGCGTGGCGGTGTGAAAATGTGCCGCGGATCGAATCCTGGCCCGAAAGCCTTACGGCATACCCGTCATCCAGCAGGCTGGCGTAGGCCAGAAGCTCCGCCATGCCCCAATCCATCGGTCTTTCCTGGGCCAGCATGCCCTCGCGTCCGGCCACGACCCGCGCGACACCTCGCTGCAGTTCGAATCCATCCGGCACCTGTATGGCCCTCGCCCCCAGCCTTTGCAGCCTTTCGAGCGGAACCCGGGTATCGACTTTTTCGTTGGGCTGTGCCTTCAGATATTGCTCCCAGTGCGCTTCGTAACCGGTACGCGATCCGCGCAAAAATTCCCGCACCACCACCTCGCCCTGCTCCAGCGAGTCGCGATAGGCCTCACGCATGGCCTCCGGGTCCTGCTCATTTATCAGTCCTTCATTCACAAGGCGCTGCGCGTAGATTGCCCGCGTGGTCTGCATCTGACGGATCCGCTGGTACATCTGAGGCTGGGTCATGAGTGGCTCGTCAGCTTCGTTGTGTCCCTGTCTTCGGTAGCAGACCAGATCGATGACCACGTCGTTGTGAAAGGTCAAGCGATAATCGAGTGCCAGCCGGGTCACGAACAAGACCGCGTCCGGGTCGTTTCCATTGACATGGAAGATCGGTGCCTGGATAAGCTTGGCCACCTCCGTGCAATACAGGGTGGAGCGGGCTTCCTGGGGACGGCTGGTGGTGAATCCGATCTGGTTGTTGACCACGACGTGAATTGTTCCGCCGGTGCCGTACGCGGGTGTCTTTGACAGATTGAGCGTTTCAGTCACCACACCCTGGCCGATGAAGGCGGCATCACCATGCACGATCACCGGCAGCACGAGATCTAGGGCGTCGTCGTCATGCCTGTCCTGGCGGGCCCGGCAGCCTCCCTGCACCACAGGAGCAATGATCTCCAGATGTGACGGGTTGAACGCGAGAGACAGGTGGACCGGGCCGCCCGAGGTCTGAATATTGGAATAGAAGCCCTGATGATATTTCACATCACCCGAGCCCCCGCGCAGCCCCTGACCCCGCCTGCCCTCAAACTCGGAAAACAGTTCGCTGGGGGCCTTGCCGAGCAGGTTGACCAGGACGTTCAGACGCCCGCGGTGCGCCATACCTATAACGATATCGGTGACCCCTCGTTTGCCGCCGCCCTGAACAATCTCGTCCAGCAGCGGGATCAGTGAATCGGCGCCTTCGAGCGAAAATCTTTTCTGACCGACGTAGCGACGTTGAAGAAACTGTTCCAGGCCCTCCGCAGCCGTCAGATCACTCAAGGTATCGATACGCATCTGATCGGTATGCCGATACGCCCAGTTGCCACCGGTCGACTCCAGCCTGCGCTCGATCCAACGACGCTCGTCCAAAGCAGAGATATGCATATGTTCGCTGGCCAGAGTCCCGCAATAGACACGCTCCAGGATCTCGATAACCTCGCCCAGTGGACGCGCACGTTCGGCATCGATGGATAGGACACTGACCGGCTGCTGCAGTAA
>CAMYJX010000174.1 GCA_947258825.1 uncultured Pseudomonadales bacterium | reverse complement strand
CATTCCGGTGGCCGCCAGCTCCGATGCCCCTTTCACATCCGCCAATCCGTGGCGGGCCATGCAGGGGGCGGTGACGCGGCGGACCGGCTCGGGGGTTGTGCTGGGGGAAGACGAACGGGTGAGCCCGGAGCTGTCGCTGGCCGGCTTCTGCTCCAGTGCCGAGAACCCCGGCGGCCCGCCGCGACCCGTCGCGCCGGGGGCGGCGGCCGATCTGTGCCTGCTGGATCGCTCCTGGCAGCGGGCCCGCCTCGATCTGGACAGCTGCCAGGTCAGGGCAACGGTGCGCGGCGGCGAGCTGATCTTCAGCCGCTGAAAAGCTGTTCCAGCTCGCCGAGCACTTCCGCATTGTGCTCGCCCAGCTCAGGGGCTCGGCGATAAATGCGCCAGGGGCTGGCCGGCAGGTCGTAGGGCGCGCCGGGGTAGCGGAAGCTTCGACCCAACTCCGGGTGTTCCACCTGCACCTGAAATCCCCGCGCTTTGAAGTGCTCGTCTTCGAAGGCTTCTTCCGGCGAGTAGATGACCCCAACCGCCAGCCCTGCCCGCTGGCAACCGATGAAGAAATCATATGCGGGCACCGAGCGCGCGATCAGCTGCAGCGCTTCCCTGCCAGCGGCGAAGATGGCAGTGACGGTATCGTCGGTGCCGATCAGCGACAGATCGAACTGGCCTTCCCAATTCGCACCCATCTCCAGGAACACGGCTTCCGGCAGCTGCTCCTCCAGACCCAGCTCCTTCAGCCAGGCATGCAGGCTGGCGAATTCCCGGGGAAACCGCGGCGGCACCCCCGTGTTGGCATAGCGGCCGTCGGCGCACAGGGTCTGGGTTTCTCCGGACGGGTTCACCGACGCGTGGCGCCCCGTCTGCCGCTGCACCGTCTTCTCCGCCACCAGCCAGGAATAGGTTGCGGCTTCGGTGGTGACGTTCTGCGCGGCGTGCATGCTGACATCGATGAACTGACCCTCGCCGGAGGCCATCCGGTAGAGCACCGCGGTGAGCGTCGACAGCACCGCGAAGTGACAGGCGGTGTGATAGCCCTGGTTGCCGCTGCCCCGCACCGGCGGCAGCCCGTGATCGTCGTAGCCGCAACTCCACGGCGGCCCCCCTCCCGCCATGATCGTCAGATCGGTGGTCGGCAGATCGCTGCGCGGATCGCCCCGACCGAAAGGGGTCACGGCTACATGGATGAGCTCCGGACGCAGGGCGGTCAGCGGTTCGTAGTCCAGACCCAGCTCGCCGAGGCGCGTGGTGGGCTCGCTTTCCAGCAGGATGTCGGCGGTCGCGATCAGCGCTCTGAAACGCGCCTGGTCCGCGGCAGATTCGAGATCCAGCGTGACCCCGCGCTTGCTGGTGTTGTAATGCCACCAGTACAGGCTGCAATTGTCTGCCGGCTGATCGTCGAGAAACGGCGGATAGCCACGGGCAGGATCGCCTCCGGGCGGCTCGATCAGGATCACGTCCGCGCCCATGTCTGCCAGCAGCTTGCCGGCAAAGGCGATGCGCTCGTTGCACAGCTCCAGCACCCGCAGGCCGGTCAGCGCGGTCACAGCACGCCCTCCTCGTGGAGCCGGCCCACTTCTTCCGGCGTCATTCCCAGCAGTCGGGTCAGAACGTCCTCGGTATGCTCACCGAGGCAGGGGCCGCCTCGCTCCACGTGCCAGTCCGTTTTCGAAAGGTGCACCGGCTGCCCGTCGACGCGCACCTCACCCATCTTGCTGTGGGTCACCGTGGGCCAGAGGCCGAAGCTTTCGGTGGCGGGATCCTGGTCGATGCGTTCCTGAGGACGCTGCACGGCGGCGCAGGGTACCCGGACTGCCTCCAGCTGCTGCTGCAGCTCGAGTTTCTGCCGGCCGGCGGTCCAGCGACCCAGCTCGGCATCCAGCGCGTCCTCGTGCTGCAGACGGTCGTTCAACGTCCGGTAGTCGTCGCCCCCGCACCAGGGCTCGGCGATGAGGGCCGTCAGCGCCTGCCAGTCGTCTTCGCTGCGACAGGCGATGGCCACCCACTCGTCATCGCCGGCGCAGGGATAAATGCCGTGGGGGGCCATGGGCGGCCAGCGGCTGCGATTGCTGCTGGGTTGCACCGGTTGCCGGGTCGGGCGGCCGTTCACGGACCAGTCCAGCAGCGCGGGGCCGTTCAACGTCAGGGCGGCCTCGGTGCAGGCCAGATCCACCCACTGGCCTTCGCCCGTCCGCTGGCGATGGATGAGCGCCAGCATGATGGCCATGGCCATGTAGTAACCGCCGGTGTGATCCATGTAGGAATAGCCCCAGCCCGCCGGCGGCTGCTCCGGCAGCGCGGAGGTGAAGGTCAGACCCGAAATCGCCTGGACGATGGGCCCCCAGGTCTTGAAGCTGCTGTAGGGGCCCTGGTGACCGAAGCCGCAGTTGGATACGTAGACGATGTCGGGCTTGATGGCTTTGAGGCGCTCGTAGCCGAAGCCCCACTTCTCCAGCACGCCGGCGGCAAAGTTCTCTGTCACCGCATCCGAGATCC
>CAMYJX010000173.1:2494-5020 GCA_947258825.1 uncultured Pseudomonadales bacterium | reverse complement strand
CTGCAGCGGCAGACCATAGATCAGGTCCATGCTGACCGAGCGGAAACCTTCGCGGCGCGCAGCCTCGAGCGCACCAAAAGTCTCCTCGGCTGTCTGGATACGATTGACGGCCTTCTGCACGTTCGGATCGAGATCCTGCAAACCCAGACTCATGCGATTGAAGCCGATGTCGCGCAGCAGGCCGATGTTTTCGTCGGTAACCTCGCGTGGGTCTATCTCGATCGAGTATTCGCCCGTGTCGTCGTCCAGCAACTTGAAGTGCCGACCGGTGACCACCATCAGCTCGCGCATCTGCTCCGCACTGATGAAGGTAGGTGTGCCACCGCCCCAGTGCAGCTGCTCGACCGGGCGACTGTTGTCGAACAGTTCTCCCTGCATCTCCATCTCGCGATAGACGCGGTCCAGATAGGGCTGCGAGCGAGTCCGGTCCTTGGTCGCGATCTTGTTGCAGGCGCAGTAAAAGCACACCGTGTCGCAGAATGGAATGTGGAAATAGAGCGAAAGCGGCCGGCCGCTGGCATTGCTGGCCTTCGCAGCTGCGCGATATTCCTCCGGACCAAAGCCGTCGTGAAACTGCACCGCGGTCGGGTACGAGGTATAACGTGGTCCGGACTGATCGTAACGACTGATCAGCTCCTGATCGAGAACGAGCGTCTGCTGCATTTCTAACCTCTTGTCTTTGCGACCGCTTATCAGCGCCTCGCGTCTACTATACCAATGAGCAGATGAAGCATGCTTGTCCAGGATTATTCAACCCTGTTTGCCCATGTTCGGCCAATCAGTGCGGACAAGGCGCAACTTTTGCCGCAGGAAAAATCAACACTGGATCGAAGGCAGACCCGGTACACCAGCCCCGGCCTGGGGTGCAGAATCAGTTGTCAGGGGCTCGCCACTACCTGGCCTGAGTCTATCGCAAACAGACGCCGACGATGACCAATGCCACAGGAAAAGCTAGGGCATCATCGCCTACCGGGCACCCCCTGCCAGACTTTGCGAGCCGTTTGGGGAACTCTCCTCCGGCGCTCAGACCGAGGCCGAAATGGCATCCACGCTGGCCTTGGCGTCGCCAAACAGCATGCGGGTGTTTTCCTTGAAAAACAGCGGATTCTGAACCCCGGCGTAGCCTGTGGCCATACTGCGCTTCATGACCACCACGGTGGCTGCTTTCCACACCTCCAGCACCGGCATGCCGGCGATGGGGCTGTTTGGGTCCTCCAGGGCGTCGGGATTGACGATATCGTTGGCGCCGATCACCAGTACCAGATCGGTGTGCGGCAGATCGTGATTGACCTCATCCATCTCCAGTACGATGTCGTAGGGCACCTTGGCCTCGGCCAGCAGCACGTTCATGTGCCCGGGCATGCGGCCGGCCACCGGGTGGATGGCAAATCGCACGTTGACGCCCCGTTCCCGCAACTTCTTGGTGATCTCCGAGATGACGTGCTGAGCCTGGGCCACCGCCATGCCGTAACCGGGAACGATAACCACGCTCTTGGCGCCACGCAGCAGTTCGGCGGTCTCCTCCGCGGAGATGGACACGACCTCGCCCTGATCAACCTCACCTGCGGAGACAACCGTACCGCCACCGGTGCCAAATCCGCCGGCGATGACGGCCAAAAACTTCCGGTTCATGGCCCGACACATGATGTAGGAGAGGATGGCGCCGCTGGAGCCCACCAGGGCGCCGGTGACGATCAGCAGGTCGTTGGACAGCATGAAACCGGTGGCTGCGGCCGCCCAGCCGGAGTAGCTGTTGAGCATGGAGATAACCACCGGCATGTCCGCCCCGCCGATCGCCATCACCATGTGCGCCCCGAAGACGAAGGCTATCAGGGTCATGATGATCAGAGGCACGGCGCCCGCCGCATGGCCCTGCGCCCCCACGAACTGCACCCCCAGTACGATGCAGGCCAGACCCAGGCCCAGATTGAGCCAATGGCGCGCCGGCAGGGCGAGCGGCTTGCTGGTGATCCGCCCGCTCAACTTACCGAATGCGATGACCGAGCCGGTAAAGGTGACCGCGCCGATGAGCACGCCCAGGTAGATCTCCACCTCATGGATGGTCTTTTCCACCCCCTCGAAATTCACGGACGGGTCCAGGTAACTGGCGAAACCCACCAATACGGCCGCCATGCCGACGAAACTGTGCAGGATGGCAACCAGTTCGGGCATGGCGGTCATCTGCACCCGGGCAGCGACGGTGATACCGATTACCGCGCCGATGAGCATACATACCGCGACGACCCCGTAGCTGGCCACATGAGCGCCGGCGATGGTGGCGACCAGGGCGATGGCCATGCCGATGATGCCGTAGACGTTGCCGCGGCGGGCGGTCTCCTGATTGCTCAGTCCTCCCAGGGCGAGAATGAAAAGTATGCTCGAAGCCAGATAGGCCGCTGTCAATGCGCCTTCGGTCATTTCCGACTCTCCTTATTTACGGAACATCTGCAGCATGCGCTGCGTGACGAAGAAACCGCCGAACACATTGATGGTGGCGATGAGGGTGGCGATCGCCGCCAATATCCA
>CAMYJX010000173.1:0-2445 GCA_947258825.1 uncultured Pseudomonadales bacterium | reverse complement strand
GATGGCATTGGTCACACTCATCAGCGGCGTATGCAGGGCGGGGGTAACGTTCCAGATCACCATATAGCCAATGAAGCAGGCCAGGACGAAGACCGTGAAATGAGCCAGAAAGGCGGGCGGTGCAACCTGACCGAGACCGCCAAGCAACAGGGCGCCGACACCCAGCACGGCGACCCCTCCCCAACGCTTTGACTCTTCCTCGGGCTTCGCCTGGGGTACTGGCGCATGGAGCTCCGGTTTGGGGGCGGCGATGGCCGCGACTTTGGGCGCCGGAGGTGGCCAGGTGATCTCGCCGTCCTTGATCACGGTGGTGCCACGGATCACGTCATCCTCCATGTCGATGACAATCTGCCCGTCCTTGTCCGGACACAGATCGCTGAGCAGATGGCGCAGGTTGGTGCCGTATAGCTGGCTGGCCACGGTGGGCAACCGTGTCGGCAGCCCGATAAACCCAATGATGGTAACCCCATGCCGGACCACCACTTCACCTGGCACGGTGAGCGCGCAGTTGCCACCCTGTTCCGCGGCCAGGTCCACGATGACGCTACCCTCCCGCATGGATTCGACCATGCCGGCAGTGATCAGCTCAGGGGCCTTCTTGCCGGGGATCTGGGCGGTGGTGATGATGATGTCCACCTCCATTGCCTGGCGGGCGAACAGATCCATTTCTGCCTTGATAAACTCTGGGCTCATGACCTTGGCATAGCCACCTTCACCCGATCCCTCCTCTTCGAATTCCAGCTCGAGGAACTCGGCGCCCATGCTCTGTACCTGCTCCTTGACCTCCGGGCGGGTATCGAAGGCGCGCACAATGGCACCCAAACTGCTGGCGGCGCCGAGGGCCGCCAGTCCAGCCACCCCGGCACCTATGACCATCACCTTGGCAGGCGGCACCTTTCCGGCTGCAGTCACCTGTCCGGTGAAAAAGCGGCCGAAACAGTTGGCGGCCTCGATGACGGCCCGGTAACCGGCGATATTGGCCATAGAACTCAGGGCATCGAGTTTCTGCGCCCGCGAGATGCGTGGCACGCTGTCCATGGCCAGTACATTGATCTTGCGCGACGCCAGCCGGCCCATCAGCTCCGGATTCTGCGCCGGCCAGATGAAGCTGATCAGGGTGGCCCCTTCCTGCAGCAGTTCCGCCTCGTGCACGCCAAGCGCAGGATGGGCCTCCGGCGCGTTCACTTTCAGCACGATGTCCGACTGCGCCCAAAGCGCGCGTGCGTCATCAACGATCTCAACGCCTTCTTCCCGATAGGCATCATCGGAGAAATTGGACGCGGCGCCCGCTCCGGCCTCGACGGCAACCGTGAAGCCAAGCTTGAGCAGCTGCTCCACGGTTTCCGGTGTACCTGCGACCCGCGTCTCCTGCGGGTGAACCTCTTTTGGAATACCTATCTTCATGGGAGTTGGCTCCTTATAGCAAAATTCGCTGGCTGATCGAGAAGGTAACGTCTATCCGCCGGGGACGACAGAAAATAAAATGCGCGGATCCGAGAAGCGGGACCTTCGGTTCGCCCGGATGTCGGCGGGCTATTTGTCCGAGCGTCGCCTCTTCAACCGACGAACCGGCATTTGCTCGCCGGTGTGCGCGTGTCCATGTTGCGCCCGCGGTTGGTGTGGTCCTCTATCTCAGCCGCTTCCCCGATCACCCGGCCATAGATGAATGTCGTAAAAGCGCCGTACTCCAGGAAAGCTTCGTCGATCTCCCCATTGACGAACGGCTGCCACAGCATTTTGAGCAAAATGACGGCGATCACCGCGTCGATGTTGACGCAGTAAACGTTGCGGCTTACGCCATAACTCGCGAGGGCTTCAACCAACTCGTGATAGAAGGCGTGAAAGACATTGTAGGCGCCGCTTTCCTTTATCAGATCGTGGACATAGACCTCTCGCGGGTCAAAGTTGACGTCCTTGCCTTTGAACACCGGGTGGTTCACGCAGGGGATCTTGGCGTAGGAGAGGTTCCCCGCGGCCTTGGCTCGCAATTTATACGCTTTGAACTCCTGGGCGTAGGCGGCAGCGATTTGGGCCAGATCCAGCCCATGTCCGGGATCCCCGGGATCCGGGAGCCCAAGATCGCCGAAGCGCTCGATCAGGAACTGCATGGCTTCAAAGCCGTTGCCTCCATGCGCGTAGCCCGTGTGGCTCAAAAAGCCTGCATAGGCCTTGTTGATCTGGACACGCTCTGGCGCTTCCGGGCCATCCGCGCTGACCGCACCCTTGGCACCCTGCGCGGTAATAGTGCCGGGCCCGTTACTGGAGGTGAGCCCAAGGAGGATGGTGAAAGCGAAGCGTTCTTCCGGGCTGGGCCGGTGGGCCAGCAGTGCCAGGAACGCGGTCTCTGTGAAACTCCAGCTATTTATCATTTCCGTCATGGGAACCCCACCGAAGGTCGTCTCGGTCTGGCGCTCCGGCCTTACCGAGCCCCCTATGACGGCGCCA
>CAMYJX010000172.1 GCA_947258825.1 uncultured Pseudomonadales bacterium | reverse complement strand
CGGCTGTACTGTCGGCAGCTTTGCGTTGAGGCTGGCAATCAGCTCTTCCAGTTCCTTGATATGGGTCTTGCGGCGCTGCTCATAGATGGCCTTGTTGGTAGCGCTCAACAGGCGTATCGCGGTGACTTCGCCACAGCCGCGGCAGGCGCCGTGGCCACCGGTCATGGCATAGTAATTGTCGTGATCCAGGATCAGGCGTTTACTGTCACCACCCGGCTGGATCGCGTGCTCGGTAAAGCGCGCCGCGGTATTCGGCATGCGGCTGAGAAACTCGAAGCTGCTCTGCAACTCGGTCTGTGCCTGGGTGCTATGGCGCCGTGCACTGAGTGCCCCCGGCCCGCACACGTCGACGCACTCAAGGCAACCGCTGCATTTCCAGGGGTCGATGTTGGCCGAGTAGAGGCCGCCGGTGCCGGCAGCGTTCTTCTCCATGGCGTCGAAGAACGGACGGGTCTTGACCACTGGGAAACATTCGAGGACTTCGACCATGTTGTCATAATCGCGTTTCAAACTGGCATTGTCGATGTTCAGGCTGACGATGGATTCGGCAACGATTTCACTGAACGCTTTCGGGTCCTTGCTCGGCAGATTGCGGTAAGCGTCGCGAATGCTTTTAGTCAGTGGAAAAACCTGGCTGGTCATCTCTGTCTTGTGCTGATCGGTCAAATCCAGCTTGGCCATCGCCGTCAACAGCAGATCATGGATGTCATGCACGGTGTTGGGAATGGCGGCATCCGGACCCACGACTGCACACTCCATGCAGCCGGTGCAGAGATGGGCACTGTATTTCGGTACCTCGAGTTTGAACAGGCCCTTGTCTTTCCAGGCGGCGCTCGCCACCGGCATGAATAAACCCGTGCCGGGCATCACCGGTGCCTCGCCAATGCTGCCGTCCTTGATGCGATCTGCCAGGGTATCGTTGTAATAGGTCTGGTCGAAAAGTCCGTTGGTCAGGGTGTGGCCACTGGCCCTGGCCATCGCGGCTGAGATTTCGACACCGGGTCCGCTGGGTACCGACACCAGCTTTTCCGCATCCTTGAATTCATCGGTGCTGTAGTCGATCTTGCTGGTGGCTTCCAGTCCTTCGCGTACAACCTTCATGTTGCTGTCCACGATGGCCTGGCCCTTGGCGCCGAACTTTTTCGTTACCTGCTGTTCGACCTTTTCCAGGATCGCCTGCTGCGATCCGCCTGCGGCGATACGGTCCACGTATCCACAGATGGCACCGATAAAGGCGATACCCATCATGCGGATCTCGAGTTCAGGAACAGGGGCGTGTTTTTTGGCAACACCGAAGGCATCGACGATATAGAGGTTGATTCTTTTCTCGCGAATGGTCTTGCGGGCGTAGGCCGGCAGTTCCTTCCATACCTCCAGCGGGGTGTGGTGGGACTGCATGATCAGGGTGCCGTCCTCGCCGAGACCGAGTAACGGGTTGGCATGGCTGAACACCTTGTGGTCAGGGGAGACGACGATCTCGACGTCTTCGAGTTCCGCGTTGGTGATCTTGATCGGCTCGGGACTCAGGGTGATATAAAAGTTGGTCGGCGCGCCGCTCTTTTCAGAACCGTATTTCGGTGCAGACTTGGAGTGCAGCCCGAGTACGCCGGCAAGAATATCGGTCAGCAGCTTGCCGGTGGCAATGGTTCCATAACCGCCAACCGAGTGGAAGCGGATGCGAAAAGCATCCTCTGGCAGCAGCGAGGGGTTGGGCTCGGTGTCGAAAGCCATGAACTCGGTTTCAGGGTAGGCCTGTTTCAGGCGCTGCTGTAATTCGGCATTGCGTGGCGTGGGATTCTTTTCAAAGAACTGCGTACCCAGGTAGAAGAAAGGCACGTTGAGCGTGCTTTCCATGTTCCTGTAGGCGGCGACCAGGTGGCGGGGTTGCAGGTCATGGCCACCAATGCCGAAGATACCGGTACTGATCTTGGGCAGACTGGTGATCGGCGGGATGCCCTGGTGACGAATCAGGTCACCGTTTTCGCGTGCCTTGAACAGCGACTGGGTTACCAGGTTGGTCAGTGCAGTCACTTCCGAACGTTCGAGCACGGTAACGGCTTTCTTGCCATCCAGTGCGGCTACCAGTTCGCCCTCGGGGAAAGGCTGCAGCAGTTTGATCGAGACCACGCCCACTTTTTTACCCTGGCTGCGCAGGTAGGTGGCGACGGCTTCGGCATCATCGGTCACCGAGCCCAGGCCGACAATCACATGCTCGGCGTCATCGGCCATGAATGTCTGTACCGGGTTGTAGCAACGACCGGTCAGTTCGCCGTACTCGTCCATTGCCTGGCGGACAAAACACGGGATATCGTTGACGAAATGCGTCCTGTGATCGACCAGGCCGGCCTGAAAATCAGGCTGGTTCTGTACACCACCGGTGAGGCCCGGGTTGTTCACATCGACCATGGCGGGTACCAGTTGCCGTGTACCTTTCTCGTAGGCGTTGATCCACTGTCTGCGCCACTGGTTTTGCATCTCATCAGGAACCCAGACGAGCGTGTCCTGCAGCATCTCGCCCTCGTTATCCGCCTCGATTTCATCGCGG
>CAMYJX010000171.1 GCA_947258825.1 uncultured Pseudomonadales bacterium | reverse complement strand
AAGCTGATGTCGTGGTCGTTTCATGTAGACTCATGGTCGGAGGATCGCGAGTATAAGACCCTGGTGTTAAAATACGAGGATATGCTTAATAACCCAGAGTCCGCTCTCAACGAGATGCTGAAGACCTGCGGTATCCAGGTCAACTCGAAGAGACTGAAAAGAGCGGTCGATGCCTGTCATATCAGCCGTTTGAGAAAGGCAGAAAAACAGGGTGGCTTTATCGAGGCACCTGGAAAGGCTGAGTCGTTTTTCAAGAGAGGGAAAAGCGGAGGCTGGAAAGAAGTCCTCACTCCAGAGCAGGCACTCGTGATTGAATCGAACCATAGGGACGTCATGCAAAGATTCGGATACCTCACATCGGCAAAGGTGGTTGGTCTATGAAGGTCTGGACGAAAGAGGAACTGGAACTCCTGAGGGAAGAGGGCGCGGAGATCGATGTCGAGACCCCGAAGAGGGATGTCGTTATCCAGGGTCTGGAACTTGTTCGACAGCTTGTTGAAAAAGTTGTCGCCAGCGTCCACGCCCGGGAGCGTGTTGGCAATGCTGGCGGGGGGCAGAGCGCCGTTGCGCTTGCGCTTGGGCTTGCTGTTCGGGCAGGTCTGTGAAGGATCGGCAATCTCAATACCGCCATTGTAGTAGGGGTTCGCCCCCGGCCCGTCCGCGCAGGCGTAGAGCACCGTACGGCCCGCGTCGTTCTGCTCGGAGCGCGAATAGAAGACCTTCAGCGTGGCGTCGAAGTTGTCCATCGGCTCCCACACCGTGGTCCAGCGGATGATCTCCTGTTCCTGCTCCGGGTAATCATCGTAGGATTTGCCCCGGGTCGGATCGCCCGAAGCTTCCAACGGGTTGGGATCGAAGGGTTGGGCCGTGTTCTTCAGATAACCACCATTCATGTTCTGGTAGCGGCCGGCCAGGCGCATCGCCAGATGCTCGCCCAACGGGAACGAAACGCCGGCTTCCACCACCGGGTCTTCGGTTCGGAACTCGTAGGCGCCGCGCACGAATCCTTCCATCTCCGCGCCGACCTCGGGCGTGACGCTGGTCACGGCGATCACCCCCGCCGGGCTGTTCTTACCGAAGTAGAGGGCCTGTGGGCCCTTGAGCACCTCTACCGCCGCCAGGTCGAAAAACCCGGTGTCCAGAATGTGGCCGCGGCTGAACGACATGCCGTCCATGACCAGGGACACCGGCTGATCGGCGCCGTAGTCCACCGCCAGGTTACCGACGCCGCGGATGAACATGCTGCCGCCGGCGCCTCCGCCCGCCGCGTGCCCGATCTGCACCCCGGGAATGCGCGATGTCAGCTGATCGATGTCGCGGGTGTTGTAGCGCTCGATGCCTTCCTCGGACAGCGCCGAGACCGCCACCGGCGTGTCCACCAGGCGTTCTTCCCGTTTTCGGGCGGTGACCAGAACCTCTTCGACCATGGGCCGTGAGCCCGCCTCGGCTGCCACCACAAGCTGTGACCAGCCCAGCAGGCCCACAACCCCCGCTGCGCATGCAACCAAAAAGCCTATCCGGAATTGCCGTGCCGATTCAAACATCGACGCCGGCAGAGAATGAACCCTACTCATCATGAATACCCCTCCCCAGGAGTGACGAATTCCTTTGCCGTCTGCTCAGAGGGGATATGGATGCGCGAGCGGCGTCAACCTCTCCCCTGGCATTCGACGCTATCTCTCGTAGCTATTTATAAGCGATTTCTTGCGCCAGTAAAAGTGCTGCTACGGCTCGTGGTAATCTCCAGGCGTTCACCTTTGAGGATTTTCAATGTCATCTGCCGATATCAACCAGCGCCGGGTGAAGACCAACGGCATCGAGCTGAACATCGCCGAGCAGGGCGAAGGCCCACTGGTGCTGATGCTCCACGGCTTTCCCGAGTCCTGGTACTCCTGGCGCCATCAGTTCGCACCCCTCGCCGCCGCCGGCTACCACGCCGTGGCGCCGGACATGCGTGGCTACGGCAGGAGCGACAAGCCCCAGGCCATCGACGCGTATAACCAGGTGGAGGTAATGAATGACATCGTCGGCCTGATTACCGCGCTGGGTAAGGAGACGGCGATCGTCATCGGCCACGACTGGGGCGCGCCTACCGCGTGGGGGTGCGCGCTGCATCATCCGGACCGATTCACCGCGGTGGGCGCTCTGTCCGTACCCTTCTCGCCGCGACCGGAGGCGCCACCGCTGGACACCATGAAGGCCGTGTTCAAAGACAAATTCTTCTATCAGCTGTACTTCCAGGAGCCCGGCGTCGCGGAGGCGGAGTTCGAGGCGAACATCCGGCTGGCGCTGAGTAAATTTCTTTATCTCGGCAGCGGCCAGGCAGACCTTTCCCAGGTGCCGGGGCTGGACGCGATTTACATCGGACCCTCCGACCTGTCGCTGGCGCTCGGCTGCCGGCCCGAACTCGACGACGTCGAAGCCCCGGTCGCGGAAGCCATGGAGCTGATCCTGGCGAAGGCGAAGGAGCACGGCCTGCGCGCCGGTGCGCACAACGCCGGACCGGAATCCGCGCTGCGGCGCATCGCGCTGGGATTCGACCTGGT
>CAMYJX010000170.1 GCA_947258825.1 uncultured Pseudomonadales bacterium | reverse complement strand
CGTCTTACCATCGAAGCCCGCTTCGAGACACAACTACCGCGCATCTGTTGTCAAGGCGTTTTTCCGAATCGGTGGCGAACGTTGATTGGATGGCCACCTGGATTCTGATGCTCCTCGCTGTAGAATGCCGGGTCGAGTAACTTACCCGTTCGGGCCTATAGCTCAGTTGGTTAGAGCAGTGGACTCATAATCCATTGGTCCCAGGTTCGAGTCCTGGTGGGCCCACCAGTTCGATGCCGGCGGCTGCTCGGAGCTGGCGATCGGAAACCTCACTCAGCTGCTGAGAGTCATCGCGGAATGCCATCCTGGCACAACGGTCTCATCGGGGACCGGATACAGCTCAACGCCATATTGATCGTCCTGAGCTTCGTGTTCGTGCTGGCGCTGGACTCTCAGAGTGCTGCCAGCTACCCGACCTACTTTCTCGCCCTGTCCATGGCGCTCGCGGCGGGCCGCTGGAAGGATGCCTGGTCGGTTGGCTATGCCTGGTGCATCCTCGGGCTGCTCAGCTATCTCTGCCTGTCCAGCTTGTGGTCGGAACCGTCTTCGTGGCGGGAAGCCCTGGGAGTGTTCGGCCGCAGCGCGCTGGTATTTTTCTTCGTGGTCGCCCTGGCGGAAAGTCAGCCGCGCGGTCAGGTGCAATTCTGGCTCGGACGCGCGTTGACCGTGGTCGGAATGGCGGCCGCAGTGGCGGCCATCGTCGCCTTCGTTCAGGACCCGCCGCACGATGATCGTCTGGACGGGCTGGGGCAGCTGGAGCACACGGTGGTAGCCGGGCTGGTCTTCGGAGCCACGCTCATCCTGCTGCTGGACGTCGTGATCGGTGATCCGGTTCGTGGCTGGAAGCTCGCGGCGATCCTCGGCGCGCTCACCGTAGGCAGCGCGGTAGTGCTGTCCGACTCGCGAAATGCCCTGGTGGGTGCCACCATCGGTTGCCTGGTGTTGGGGTTTTCCCATGCCATCGTGGACAAACGGCGATTTGCAGCCGCGTTTGGCGCGGCGGCAGTCGTCGCGATCGCCATCTTAGGCAGCCTGCTCACCTCCACTCACGGCGTCGAGCTGCTGTTCCCGAGAGGCGACAGCTTCCGACCGGACATCTGGTCGCGGGTGCTGGAGCGGATCGTTCCCGATCACGTGCTGTTCGGCCTCGGCATCCTGACACCCGACGCGGTGCCGGTGGGGGAGCGGGTGTTCAGCCACCCGCACAACATGTACCTCGCCGTGTTCTTTCAGGGCGGGCTGGTGGGCGTCCTGCTCTTCGTCATTCTGATCGGCTGGAGCTTCATCCAGCTGCTTGCCGAGTATGAGCAGCGAAGCGCGAAGCTCGCTCTGGGCTTGCTGTCCATGGCGCTGACTTCCTATCTTCTGGATGGCCACGAACTCATCGACAAGGTGGGGGAGACCTGGTTTCTGTTCTGGCTACCCGTGGGGATCAGCCTCGGGCTGGCCTGGGGACGTCGCTTCCCGGAACAGTCAGATCCGGCGGGCGGGCGCGTCACGATCGGTGCAGAAAATACTCCATCAGCTTGGCGGGAAACTTCATGAGCAGCAGCAACCAGTTGGTGTACAGCCCGTTTTCCCGACAGCCGCGGATGATCTCGCTGTTGAGTCGATAGGTGGCCCGTAGGCCTGACGTGCTCAACCCACCGTGCTGCATCCGGACCACCACCTCGTCTATCCGCTCGTGGCGGGTCGTCGGATCCAGAAACACCCGGATGAGAAACTCGTAGTCCGCGGATATCCTGTAGTCGGTCCGGTAGAGGCCGACTTTGGCGTATACCTCTCTTCTGACGAACACGGTCGGGTGCGGCGGCATCCATCCCAGCCTAAGCTTGTACGGACGGAACCGGCTCGAGGAGTAGGTTCTGACGGTCTTCTCAGGGTCGTGCGGCGGAAAGAACGCCAGATCGGCGAATACGACGTTCACCTCGGGGTTCAGGAACCGCTCGACATAACGGGCCAGCACCTCTGGGTGGGCGTAGAAATCGTCGCCATTGAGGATACCGATGACGTCACCCGAAGCCAGCTCGATGCCTTTGTTAATCGCGTGGTACAGACTGTCGTCCGGCTCGGAGACCAGACGGCACACCCGGTCACCGTACCGCCTCACCACGTCGATGGTGCCGTCCGTGGATGCGCCGTCGATGACGATGATTTCGTAGTTCGGGTACGTCTGCACGAGAATGCTGTCGAGCGCTCTGGCGATGGTAGATGCCATGTTGAGAACGGGCATGATGATTGAAAAGCTGGGCCCCTCGGAGCCCGAGCCGTCCGGCGAACGGTCGATATGATCACCTATGGTCACGGTTGGATCTGCGCTCAGCGGTCCGAGAGTGGCTGCAGAATCTGGCGGGCTTCGGACAGGCTGAGCTTCGGGAACACGTCCAGCTGACCGCCGACGGTGGCATCGAAAATCTGACGGCCGTCTTCCTCGAATGCGCGTTTCGCCAACCGGTAGGCGGCCTCGTTGCCACGCAGGTCCGGCAGGCCCCATGCCTGGCCGTTGGCGAAGTAGTTCGGATCGAAGTGGTTGCGGTCCGGCCCCTGGCGCCGG
>CAMYJX010000169.1 GCA_947258825.1 uncultured Pseudomonadales bacterium | reverse complement strand
CTAACTGCAATATTGCACCAATAAGAAGGGCAAAGCCCGTGTAGTTCGATAAGATTCAATTGCTTAGATTGAAATCGAACAAGGCTTTGCCCGTGACAGAATGTACCCAAGAGTCGTTTGCCTTTCCACCCTGTCAACGCCGACGCGTTGAAGCCCAATTCGCTGGTGGTGACATCACCAGTGATGGCGGTGTGTTGTTGTTGCAACAGGTTGATCAGCGGTTGGGGCTGAGCCGTGCCATTGCCGATGTCATTGATGATCCACGCCGACAGGCAAGTTGCCAGCACGACTTGCTAAGTCTGCTACGTCAGCGCTTGTATGGCTTGGCGTTGGGCTACGAAGATCTCAATGACCACCAAACGTTGCGAAAAGACCTGGCTTTACAGACGGCCGTCAAGCGCGACACGGAGCTGGCCAGCGCCTCGACCCTCTGCCGCTGGGAGAACCGCGCGGATCGGGTGGCAGCTTGGCGTCTCCATGAGGTCCTGGTGGATCAATTCATCGCCTCGTTCCGTCGGGCACCCAAGCGTCTGATCCTGGATTTTGATGCAACCGATGATGCCGTTCATGGCCAGCAGGAAGGCCGCTTTTTCCATGGCTATTACGACCACTACTGTTTCCTGCCACTGTATGTCTTCTGCGGTAAGCAACTGCTGGTCAGCTACCTGCGGCCCAGCAAGATCGATGGCGCCAAGCATGCCTGGGCGATTCTGGCTTTGCTGGTCAAACGTCTGCGCCAGACATGGCCGAAGGTCCGCATCCTTTTGCGGGCAGACTCAGGCTTCTGCCGCTGGAAGATGCTCCGTTGGTGCGAACGCCATCGTGTCGATTACCTCGTCGGTATCCCACGCAATGACCGCCTCGCCGCACAGGCAAAGGCCTTTATTGATAAGGCCGAGCAACGTTTCCAGCGAACAGGGCAAAAGCAGCGTCGCTTCCACGAGATGTATTACGCGGCCGGCACCTGGGACAAACGCCGGCGCATCATCGTCAAAGCCGAACATGCGGCACAGGGCAGCAATCCTCGCTACCTGGTGACCAACCTCAAGGCACAACCCAAATACTTGTACGATCAAGTCTACTGCGCCCGTGGCGAAGCCGAGAATCGCATCAAAGAACAACAGCTGGATTTGTTTGCTGATCGCACCAGCTGTCATGCGTGGTGGCCGAACCAATTCCGCTTGCTCTTATCCAGTCTGGCCTACACGCTGCTGGAAGCGCTTCGACGCCTGGGGCTTGATGGCACCGAACTGGCTAACGCATATGTCGGTACGATCCGATTGAAGCTGTTGAAAATTGGCGCGGTGATTACTCGCAACACCCGCCGTATTCGCTTTCTGCTATCGAGCGCATATCCCTATCAGGATCTCTTCGCGCTGGTTACGGCCAAACTACAACCAACGTAACTCTCGGCCACGGCCCAAGTGTCGCGATGCGGGCCGTCCGCAGGACTCCTCATGCATGGGCGCCAGAAAAACAGCCTCGAAGCATCGGTTCGGACGCACGCAACTCACGACGTGCATCAGGGAAACTGGCGGGGCTGCCGGACAATTCACCAGCTCTTCACCGAACTGCTACTGCTTCGTGCAACATTGCAGCTAAGCCTTACGGGTACATCGCGCAAGGTACCGTTTGCCCCCTCCCTTGCTTCCCTTGTAAGCGATTTACTGCGGCGACAACTGTCTACTGAATCGTATTGCTTCCTCATCGTTCAGCGTCCGTTCATGGAGCCGGACCTATATTGCCAGCGAGGGTCGAGAAAAGGACCCATCAGCAATCGATATGGAGAGAGCATCATGAATACAGTAAGAAATATCGTGGTCAGCATGACCCTTGCGGCCATCGCCATGTCGGGCGCCGCTCAGGCACGCGGAAATGGCGACAGGGATGGAACGCGACATGACGACACAAGAGTCGAACAGCGTGCGGAACGCCGCGCCTCCAGGGACCGTGCCGGCATTGACGGCTATGACCGCGTGGATCGCCGCCAGGACAGACAGCGCGCCCGCTTGATCCAGGGCCGGCGTTCCGGAGAGCTCACCCGCGGCGAGTTCCGCAAGCTCAAGAAACAGCAAAGGAAGATTGGTCGGATGGAACGTCGCTTCTCGTCCGACGGATTCCTGTCCGGCAAGGAACGTCGTCGGCTTGAACGCGCGCAGGACCGCGCCAGCCGACGCATCGCGCGCTTGAAGCACAACGACATCTACCGTGGATCCGGAAACCGGTACGCGTATCGGAACAAGGAACGCCGCGGCGCCTACAACCGCCACTGGTAAGGCCCACAGAGAGCCCGACAGCCATTGCGCACAAGCGTGATGGTTGCGGGCAGTTCAAATCAGGGTGTCGAGCGGGCCCCTGTGGCGGCCCGCTCGCGTTTGCTTTGTGCACGGCGTCACTCTGCCTAGCGTCTGCTCATTCCCTGACGCTGCTGCATACGCAACGCCTGAAACTCGGCGAGTTCATCGCGACTGATCGAACCGTTGCCGTCGCTGTCCATTTGCTCAAAGCCCGGGGCTGACCCCGCATTGCGCATCGGGTATCCCTGCTGCGCACGAACCGCATGGCGTTCCGAACGCACCTGTGCGTGCTCGTCAGCCGTCACCACGCCGTCTCGGTTGATATCGATCACCTCGAACGGCATCGGGCCGCGATGCTCATAGTAATCGTGACGCTCGTATTCGCCTGGACTGGCGCTGGCCACCCCGGTTATGAATGCAAGACTCATCGCTGAAGCTAAAGTTGTTTTACTTAACATGTTGGCTTTCCCGTGTTCATGGCCAGCCGCGCTACCATCCCGAAACGCCCTGGCGGTTGCATAGGTTCCGTCCTTGTGTGATTCCAACATTACGCAACCAAGCTGAATCCACGCTGAAAAGTCCCCATTTTTATGCCGTGGCCTCCGTGAGGGACGCCGATATGAGCCGCCTACCCAGGATGACGGGGGAACGGCAACACAACACCGACCTCCAGACCGCCCAGCGCCGATGACTTGCACAGCTCGATAGTGCCGCCATAGTCGGCCACCATGTCCTTGACAATCGCCAGGCCCAGACCGTGCCCTGCCTCCTGCTCATCCAGGCGTCCGCCACGCCGCAACAACGAGTCGCGTTCAGCCTCCGGCACGCCGGGCCCGTCATCAGACACCGCCATGCGCATTGCCTCATCGAGCTCTATCCGCAGCTCAACCCGACGGCTTGCCCATTTGCAGGCGTTGTCCAGAAGGTTACCCAGCAGCTCGAGCATGTCCTCGTAGTCGAATGGCAGCATTGCATCAGGCAGGTCGCCACTGCTGATATCCAGACCGCGCCCGCGGTATATCTGGCGCAGTGCGTCGAGCAGCTCGGGGACATGCTGGCGCGGCACGAAGTGCTGGCCCCCGCCCTCGCCGGCAAACCGTGCACGTTTCAACTCCCGTTCGATCAGCAGGCTGATCCGGTCCAACTGCCCTGCCAGACGCTGCCTGTCCCTTCCTGGCAGGTCCAAGGCATCGAGATCCCGGGTCAGAAGGCTGAGCGGCGCTTTCAGCGCGTGGGCCAGATTCCCAAGGGCCTGGCGGGATCGTTGCACACGCTGCTGCAACTGTTTCAGAAGACGGTTCAGCTCGCCTGTCAGGGGCTGTATCTCCACGGGCCCCATCTGCAATTGCGCCAGCCCCCCGGCGGATACCTGCCGCAGCTCATCCTTTACCTGGTCGAGAGCACGAAATCCGTGGCGCAGGACATAACGCTGAATGAGCACAATAGCCAGCAATGCAAGTCCGAGTATGCTCATACCGACGATCTGAAAACGGCGTATCTGCGCCGCCATCGGCGCCAGGTCTTCCGCAACGGTCAGGGTAAAGCTTAGGCCGCCTTTCCGGTACCCGGCTGCACGCAGTTGCAGACGTTGACCACCGGGCCCAGGGCCCTGATAGGCCATCACCTGCCCGGCAGCGACGACAGGCGTATCCAGGTTCTCATCCCAGAGTGAGCGCGAACGGATCTGCGTGCCATCTGCAGTCGTCAGTATGAAGTAATGCCCGGAAAGGGGCTGCTGATAAATCGGCGTGATACGCCCGTCCCGCAACCGGGCCTGGCCACGTGGATTCACCCAGAACGCACCGACCAGGGCCTCGGCAAGCGATCTGACCGCGGTCACCGAGCCCCAGAAAAGAACTGCGAAAACGGCCAGCAGCGTCACCGCAAGCCCAAGGACGAAACGCCGCTCCAGCGAGATCAAGGCCGGCTCCGAAACAGATAGCCCTGACCACGCCTGGTTTCGATGTACTCTTTGCCGATCTTTTCGCGCAGCCTTCTCACATAGACCTCAAGGACATTGCTGTCGCGATCGCGATCGGCCTCGTAGACGTGCTCGGTGAGGCGGCTCTTGGAGAGCAGCTTGTCCGGGTGACTCATCAAATAGCGCAACAACCGAAACTCGGTGCCGGTCAGTTCCACTTCGACACCATCGACGCGTCGCACATACTGACGTTCTTCGTCGAGACGCAGCCCGGCGACGCAGAGCTCAGGTGCGGCCCTCCCCAGGCTGCGGCGCAACAGGGCATCAAGGCGCGCCGACAGTTCCTCGAAATGAAATGGCTTGCCCAGATAGTCGTCCGCGCCCGACTTAAGACCCAGAACGCGCTCCGTCCAGGAGTCGCGCGCGGTCAATATCAGGACCGGCATCATAAGGCCGCTTTCACGCCAGGACCGGAGCACGTCCAGGCCGGGCTTTCCAGGCAGGCCGAGATCGAGGATAACCGCGTCGTACTCCTGCGCACGTCCGAGATACTCAGCATCGATACCGTCGGTCGCTGTATCTACCGCAAAACCTGCCTGTCGCAGATCGGTCGCGATTCCGTCGGCGAGCCGCGCATCGTCCTCGACCAACAGCAATCGCAATTCAGTCCTCCCCAGACCCTCTCAGGGGCTGTCCGGTCACCGCGTCATAGTAGCGCTCATGCACACGACCCGCGTCATCCAGCAGTTCGAGTTCGTAGATCACATGACCGTCCTCGCGCTCCAGTTCGGCCTCGAGTACGCGCTGGCCGACCAGCTCCGGACGGCCCATCAGCTCAGACAAAGGGATGATATTTCCGGCGTGGCGCAGTTCGTGCGCCTCATCATGATCACCCGGTAAAGCGGCAGCCCCCCCTCCGAGGAACAGTACAACCGCCGACCCCAGCGCCAAAGCCACGAACAACCATGACAGGCCGGTTGCTCTTGATTCAGACATCTGCATCCCTCCGCACCTTCGTTCCGGTCCACATCGCCCTGATCAGGTTTTCGTCGTGCAACAGGCTGGAAAACAACACTCCGGTCACATGCACAAAGACCAGAAGCAGCGTGAGGTTGGCGAGGCCCTCATGCAGATCTTCCCAGAGCTCATGCTGCCCTGTGCCGATCAGAACACCACTTACCCCCGTTGCCAACAGCGCCAGCAGCAGGATGACGACCATCCAGCCCCCGGCCGGATTGTGCCCCAGATAGTGCTGCGGCCTGTGCGACCGGAGTTCTTTCAGATAAGTCAGGGTCCGTCCCGGGCTATACAGGAAATTCCCGAACCTCGCATGACGCGACCCGATCAGGCCCCAAAATACACGCAGGCCAATCAGCACGAGAATGAAATATCCCGTCTGGTCATGCAGCCACTCCCATTCTTCGGCGCTCAGCCACACCACCAGATAGGCCAGCACCAGGGACCAGTGAAACATGCGC
>CAMYJX010000168.1 GCA_947258825.1 uncultured Pseudomonadales bacterium | reverse complement strand
GCCGCTATCTGCATCGGCTGGCAGCCCCTCGAGCGCTGCTTTTCACCGAGATGGTAACCGCCGCGGCATTGCTGAACGGTCCCAGAGAACGCCTGCTGCGGTTCGACGCAAGCGAGCATCCGGTTGCACTGCAGCTTGGCGGCTCCAAACCTGCGGATCTGGCAGCGGCGGCCAGACTGGCGGCGGCCGAAGGCTACGACGAGATCAACCTGAACGTCGGGTGCCCATCCTCTCGGGTCAGAGAAGGACGTTTCGGCGCCTGCCTCATGCGTGAACCGGCCCTGGTGGCCGACTGCGTGACGGCAATCTCGAACGCCGTCGAGCTTCCGGTAACCGTGAAATGCCGGCTTGGCGTAGACGAGGCAGACAGCGACGCGCTGCTAACCGCTTTCGTCGAGACCGTCGCCGCGGCAGGGTGCGAAACTTTCTATGTTCATGCGCGCAAAGCCCTGCTGAGCGGCCTGTCACCGGCGCAGAACCGCTCGATCCCACCGCTTCAATATCCACGTGCCTACCGCCTGAAGACGCGCTTTCCCCGACTCGAATTCATCATCAACGGGGGCATCCAAGGCCTGGAGCCGGTACGGGCGCACCTGCAGAAGGTGGATGGCGTAATGATCGGCCGGGCCGCCTATCACGACCCCTGCGGTCTGGCGACGGTTCACGCGGGCATTTACGGCAACCCAGCGCCAGGGTCCTGGGATATCATGGCCGGCTACCGGCGCCATATGGCTGGAGAGCTCGCCGCTGGCACCCGCCTCAACGACATGACCCGCCATATGCTGGGGCTGTTTGCCGGAATGCCGGGGGCCCGTCGCTATCGACAACTGCTCAGCGACGCCGCTCGCCTGAGAGCCAACGACCTGAGCCTGGTGGACGAAGCGCTGCACGCGTTACGCCGGCAGGCCGCCTGAGCACGACAAAGGACTCCGAACTTCATGCTGGGAAAGCTGCTGCGCCTCGTAAAAGAGCCCGAAGAAACCGCCGACCCGGAGCGTCTGGTGATGCTCGCAGCAGCCGCCCTGCTGCTGGAAGTAGCCTGGGCAGATCACGATATTACCGACGCGGAGCTAGGCGTTATCAGCAGGCAGCTGTCGAAGCAGTTTCATTTGAGCGAAGACGAGATATCCGAAATAGTGGACGAGTCGAAGCAGCATCACGAACAGAGCGTGGGGGTCCACAGCTACACGCGAACAATCAACGAGGCCTGGGAAGAGCCCAGGAAATTCGACCTGATCGTGGCGCTGTGGAGGCTGGCGCTGTCAGACGACGAGCTTAACCGCTACGAAGAACACATCATCCGGCGAATCGCGGAGCTGCTTTATGTCGACCACGACCGGTTCATTGCCGCCAAGCTCAAAGCGAAGCGTGGCGCTGAAATGTGACCTTCGGGGCATCCGCCTCGAGCGTGGAAACCAGATCTTCAAAGGCTTCCCGGTTGGATTCGTTCAGGTTCATGAGAATACGATGTGATTCCAGCACACGTTGCCTGACCGCTTCCTGTGAGGCCGCGGCGGGTGGCAGCTCGCCGAGCTGCTCCCGGTGCTCCAGCGGCTCTTCCACCATATTGAAGACGTCGTCCAGGCCCATGCTGCAGAGGATCCTGGTGATGTCCGCCTGGGTGGAAACCAGTATCGGCCGGTACCCAAAACGCCTGTCGGCTTGAATTGACAGCTTGGCGAGCAGACCCAGAGAGGTACTGTCGATGCTTTCCGTGTTACTCAGATCGACCACAACGGATTTGAACATCTCGTCTTTGAACATACGGTCGAGAAAGCCGTCGACGGCAGTACACAGCGTCAACCGCACGTCCCCTTCGAACAGCAGGACGTACACGCCATCATGGTCAGCCACAAGAATTCGACCTCGCACGCTACCTCTCCCGCCGCACCACAAGGCACGTCATATCATCTGGTTTGCTCATACCGTCTACGTGCACGTCGAGCACTTCCCATATTTCGTTCATGTCTGCACTCGCGGCTGCCGCGCTGAGCAGGCGCGATTCCTTCTCTGACAGGTCACCGTCGCCCATCGCATCCAGCACGCCGTCGGAAAACATCACCAATCGATCACCCGGCGCCATGGAAATCGACTGGGCAACATAATCCACTTCGTCGAAAAGACCAACCGGCTTGCCTTTCTGCTCGACGAAATTCACCGACTCCCCGCTCACGCGAATGGCCGGCGGATAGTGACCGCCGTTGACCAGCTGCATGTGGTTCACCTCCAGATCGCCCACGCCCAACATCATAGCAACATGCTTGTCTATATTCTGCTCCAGAAGCTCACGATTAATCCACTGCAAAATGCCGCCGGGTTCCCGCAGCATTGCCGGCCGGTATTCCCGACGCAGACGACGCGAGAAATTCTTCAGCAACACCGTCACGAAAGCGGAAGAGGCGCCGTGTCCGGACACATCGGCGACGTAAAAGGCAAAGTGACGATCGGAAATGCGGAAGTAGTCGACAAAATCTCCGCTCAGAATGAGAGAAGGCAGAATGCGATGCTGGAAGCGATACTGGTCTATCGACATCGGGTTCGGGGGCAGCATTCCCATCTGAATGTAGCGCCCCGCACGCTGATCGCGTTCCAGATCCGCCATGAACTGGCTCAGTTTTCGCTGCGCATCCGAGGCAACCACCTCGATGCGCGACATCGTCACAGCCAGCCGCTGCCGAAGATCGTCGGC
>CAMYJX010000167.1 GCA_947258825.1 uncultured Pseudomonadales bacterium | reverse complement strand
CAGGTCGAGAAACCGCGTCTCGTCATGGGTTTCGACGACCACGATCGGCACGCGGGATGCGAGTATGACGGCAAGGTCCTGGCGACTTTCCACCACGGTTCCGGCTCGGCTGTTCCGCCGCGGACGCTATCACAGGTCGGCGAAATGGGTGTCAGACACCCAATATGCCGCCGAGGTTCTCGCCCCGAGCGCGGCCCTCGACGCCCGACCGGAGTGCTGACGACCAATATTCAACCGATCTGTTGGCTGTCAATCAACCAATCGATAATTTCCTCCAGAATCAGTTCGATACGCTCGCGGCCTGCCTCGATGACCTGCACCACGACCAACAAGAATCCTCGCAAGGAGAATGACCGTGACTTACGCTGAGCAACGACAACAAGCCAACCAATTGCGGCAACAGATTAGCGAGCTGCGCGCGCAGCTGCGAGAACTGCAAGCGGGGGTCGAACCCGAACCCGTCGCCGACTACGAATTCACCGACAGCGACGGCCCGGTGCATCTCAGCCAGCTGTTCGGCGATCACGACACGCTGTTCGTCGTGCACAACATGGGCAAGGGTTGCGTGTACTGCACCTTGTGGGCCGACGGCCTGAATGGCGTGATCGATCACCTGCAGAACCGCGCGGCATTTGCCCTGTCGTCCCCGGACTCACCTGAGACACAGGCCACCTTTGCAAAGGAGCGCGGCTGGCGTTTCCACATGGTCAGCCACGCCGACTCCAGCTTTGCCGAGGACATGGGTTACACCAGCGAACATGGTTTCGAGCCCGGTGTGTCCGTCTTCCGTCGCACTGACGACGGCATTGTGCGCGTGGCCGACACCAGCTTCGGCCCGGGCGATGACTTCTGCGTCGTCTGGCCCCTGTTCGACCTGATCCCTGACGGCCCGGCCGGCTGGCAACCGCACTACCGGTATTCCTAGCCACCAACAAGATTAAGTTGCCAGACACCATGTTGCGGGTCTTCCAACAAGGTTGATTATGCTATGCCCTTAACCTGGTGTGCGCCGCGTCCCAGGCGGGTTGTCTCCGCTGCCGAGCCCTGACCGTCGAGCCGAGGATCTATGGAAGCCGTTTACTTCACCCTGGTCGCGATCCTGCTCTACTTCGTCGCGGACTTCATTCTCGACCGCGCGGAGCGGATAGCGGGGCGGCGCTTCGACAATCGCAGCCTGATCTTCTTCGGGATCCTGCTGGTCCTGGCCGTGGGCAGTTTCTCGGCCATTCGCACCTATACGGGTTAATGCTGATGGACTTGCGGTTTCTTGGATCGCTTAATCAAATTGGGGTATCGTGTCGCTAAGCAACATACCAAGCAAGTGACACGAGACAAACGGAGCGGTGCAGGCGTCTGGGGAGGTGCGTGATGACCGAAGCCGAACAACCTCGTTCCGGGCAATCCGGCGACGAGGAACCGATTCCGCTGATGCAGCGGGTTCTCGATAACCCATTTCTGCTGCTGTTCCTGGGCGTTGCAATGCCCGCTGTTCTCTATCTGATCTGGGGGATCATTGAGATCGTTCAGATTCCCGTCGCTCCATAGGAGGCAGCGCCATGGCTCTCACCCCTCCGAGTGAACGTATCTGGTGGAAAGAGCCGATCGCGAAGATCGAGCTGACCTGGATCGCAATCGCGTTCTGCTGGGGACTCATCATGTTCTTCATGATGATCTACTGGCACGGTGCCGGCGAACAGAACCTGTCCAACGAAGCCTACCGGATCAAACCGGAAGTATTCGCCGAGAAGGCACAAGCCATGATCGACGAGTACACGGTCCGGGAAGAAGAAGGCTTTCCCGTCGTGCATCCGCCGCCGGGCAGCGATGTTTACCTGATCGCCCGCTTATGGATGTGGTGGCCGATACTGGAACTGGAGAAAGACCAGAGCTACCGGCTGCACCTGTCTTCGATGGACTGGCAGCACGGCTTCTCGCTGCAGCCGGTGAACATCAACATCCAGGTCCACCCGGGCTATGACCTGGTCATGACGATCAAACCTGATGTGGCGGGCGAATACGGCGTCGTCTGTAACGAATTTTGCGGCATTGGCCACCATCAGATGGTGAGCAAGCTGTATGTCGTCGAATAAGGGGGATGGGTAGCATGGCATCGGCAACAGAATTTCGAACCTGCCCCAACACCGGCCTGCGGGTTGACCTGTCGGCGGAACGCCTGATCAAGGCCAACGCCGTCGCGGCCATCGTGTTCCTGGCGATCGGCGGTCTGTTTGGCATCCTGGTGGCGTTCACGCGCTGGCCGGCAGTCCACCTGCTCCCGGCCGACTGGTTCTACCTGGCGCTCACGGCCCACGGCCTGGATGTGCTGCTGGTGTGGATCATCTTCTTTGAAATTGCGCTGATGTATTTCGCGTCGGCGATCCTGCTGAGCTCGCGGCTGGCTGCACCGAAGTTCGCATGGGCAGGGTTTGTCCTGATGCTGGTCGGGGCGCTGATTACAAATGTCGCGGTGTTGCAGGGCGATTCCAGCGTGATGTTCACGTCTTATGTGCCCATGCGCGCGGCACCCAATTTCTACCTGGGACTGATCCTGTTTGCAGTCGGGGCGCTGATCGGGTGCTTCGTGTTCTTCGGCACGCTGGTCGTGGCCAAATCCGAAAAGACTTACCAGGGCTCCATTCCGCTGGTCACCTTCGGTGCAATGACTGCAGCGATCATCGCGGTTTTCACCATCGTCTCCGGCGCGATCATCC
>CAMYJX010000166.1 GCA_947258825.1 uncultured Pseudomonadales bacterium | reverse complement strand
TGGCGGGCGCATCGGCTACCGCGCCGGGCCTCCGGAGGGCTATGGCCCGGGCGTCTGGTTCTACGAGCCCGCCGGGGCACGCCACGAAGCGACCCAGCGGGTGAGCGATGAAGACCTGATCTACACGGCCAACGTCTACGGCCCGCTGCAGTTCGACGAAGGCCCGGACACCCCTATCGCCGCGGTCCAGTCCTGGATGCAATACAAGGCGCTGGCGGATGCGAGCGGTGTCGAGCTGGTGAAAAGCACCTTCGAGGGTGACGCATCGCTACTGGCCTGGGCGCCCCTGGGTTCCGAAGCGGCTGCGCTGTAGACACAGCCGGACAACGCCAGCCTCTGACGACAGCTAGGCGCCCGGGCTGCGCGGGTCCCAGAGACGGCGTTGCGTGGTCTGTTCGTATCCCTTGCCGCCAGGGTAGGAAATAAGCTCCATCTGCAGATCCCAGGGCGTGAGGAAGTAGCACGACCGCAATCCGGCCTCCGGCCCTTCCTCGATGGGCGGGCCGCCGCCGCCAGGCATCAGGCGGACCCCATGGCTCCGCAGGTGCTCGAGCGCCGCATCCATGTCATCCACATACAGGGTGATGTGATGCCCGCCCCAGTCGCTGTTCTTCGGCATCTGCCGCCGCTGGTCGGGCGATTCGTACTCGAACAGCTCGATGTTCGGGCCATGACCGCAGCGGAACTGCTTGACCCGACGAATCACCGCGCGTGGATGCACGTTCAGCATATCCTTCATCATGCCGGTGTCTTCGGAACCAAAAGGACCCATCTCATAGAAGGGCTCCAGACCGAGGACGTTCTCCAGAAAGTCCGCGGCCGCCTCGAAATCCGGCGCGGTAATGCCGATATGGTCTGTGCCTCTAAGGCCAGGGAGGCCTTTGCTTTCAGCTGCCATGTGTTATCGAACTCCGTTGCCTATTGCGGGTTGGCCAGTCCTGCTGGCTGAAACCGGTAGTGATCGCAAAGTAGCAGATCAAAATGCCGGGTTGTAGTAGCCAGGGACACCTTCAGTATCGGTTGGCAGCTGCACCCAACACGGACTGAGCCTTTTACCGGGTTTTTACATCGGCACAGACGGTTTCACCCTAGCATTGTCAGGCCAAAGGCTGTCGCACATCGTCAGGAGGAAAAACAATGACCAGATTGAGCACCATAGAAGGCATAGGACCCGTACTGGAAGGAAAACTGAAGCAAGCGGGCGTAAAGAGCTGTGAAGCGCTGCTGCAGAAAGGCGCCACGAGCCAGGGCCGGGATGCCATCGTTCGGGACACCGGAATCGACGGCAACCGCATACTCCGGTTCGTCAACCATGCCGATCTTTGCCGGATAAGGGGCGTGGGCGGCGAGTACTCTGAACTGCTGGAAGCAGCCGGGGTAGATTCCGTACCGGAACTCGCACAGCGAAATGCGGAGAACCTGGCGAAGAAGATGGCTGAGGTGAACGCGCAGAAAAAGCTGGTTCGAGCTGTTCCATCAGCCAGACGCGTATCGACCTGGGTTGCCCAGGCGACGAACTTACCGAAGATCGTCACCCACTAACGTTTCAGCGGGTCGGGGAAGGGTCACGGTAAAACGTGACCCTTCGCCCAGCGTGCTGGTCACGGACACTGTGCCTCCGTGTCGTTCGACCACGGTCTTGACGAACCGTAAGCCGAGCCCTGCACCCCGCCGCGCCGCCAGCCGTGGCTCGCTCGACCGGAAAAAAGGCTCGAACACGTGTTCGACTTCCTCGGCGGGCATTCCTGCACCTCTGTCCTGTACTGAGACCACATACTCGCTGTCCGTGGTCGTCAACGTGACGTCCACCGACCCCACGGGTTCGCTGAACTTGATAGCGTTGCTCAGCAGATTGATAAATGCCCGTTCGAGCAGCTCGCCGTTACCCGTAATCCAGGCGCCCTCCTGCAGTTCCTGCGGGTGTTCAAATCCTACCGACAGTTGCTTTTCCTGAGCGGTCGGGTAAACCTGGTCTATGGCGCTGTCCAGCACGATGAGCAGGTCAAGCTCATAGGTCTCGAAGTGTTCCCTTGCCTGCACGCGGGAAAGCTGCAGAAACTGCTCAGACACCGACAGTGCTTTCTGCGTGTAACGATCGATGTCCTGCAGGAGGCTGCTGCCGTCGCCCCGGCGGACCAGAGCCAGCACGGAGAGCATCGGCGAGCGAAGATCGTGTGACAGGAATGCTAACGCCTCTTCGCGATTCCGCTCTGCAATCCGAATGTCTGTCATGTCCGTTATGGTGATCACCCACGATTCCGGAACTTCTCCCGGCTCGAACGCCGGTGCGGCATCGACAACGACGGGGATCGATGAATTCGTTAGGGTCTCGAACGAGACCGTTTCCCGACGCAGAAGGACATCTCTGCTGATTTCCATCCAGCTGCTTCCGAGCGGCGGAACCAGGCCTTCCGTGAGCCTGGCGAGATCGAGCTCTGGAACGTTCACAGGTGGTTTCAGCAGCTTCTGACAGGCCTGATTGACGAAGAGAACCTGATTCAGCGCGGACACGACGGCAACTCCATTGGGCATCTCGGCGAGACCCTGCAGACCCACTTCCCGCCCCAATCGCACAGCCCGGGCGGCGTCCTGAAGCTTGCGAATCTGCGCGGCCAGCATCTCACCAGGCAGCCTGTCCTCGACGTCTGGCGAGGAGCGGAATTTCTCCTGCAGCCTGGCGACCAGAGCCCGCTCCGCCGGACTGAACGGGCTGCTGCGCGAGAGTACCA
>CAMYJX010000165.1 GCA_947258825.1 uncultured Pseudomonadales bacterium | reverse complement strand
CAGATCGGGCCGCGAGAACCAGTCCTGGCGGAACCAGTAGAGGTTGGCGAACTGCTGGTAGACCATGGCCACGTTGCGCCGTTGCACGGGCACGCCGGTCACGTCGCGGCCTGCGAACAGAACGCGGCCCGCGGTGGGCGGCTCGAGGCCGGCCATGAGTCGCATCATGGTGGTCTTCCCGGCACCGGTGGTGCCGAGGAGGATGTTGAACCCGCCCTCCTCCAACGTCAGATCGGTGGCGTGGATATGGGTCTGAGCGCCCACTTTCTTGACCACCTGCACGAGTTCAATGCTCATGGCATCAAGGAACGGTACCCGATGCACCGGCCAGGCTCACCAAAGCGCGCTTGCGCGCCGCGGTAGCCTGACCGGTACCCTCGGGGGGGCACCCTCAGCTCAGGTACCCTCGGGCACCTCAAGCGCTCAGTGACTCTGCCAGCGCTTGATCAGCTCCTCGTACTGGACGGTCTTCCCTGGCGGTTTCTCGTTGGCGAGCTTGGCCTTCGGTGAGCCCGGCTGGCTCAACCAGTACGACGGATCCTTCTCCTCGTTGAGGCGCGGACCGCAGCCGCCATAGATCTTGGCCTTTTCGTCGGCGGCCTGCATGCGTGCCATCACCTGGTCCATCTCGCCGGCCAGGCGGTCCATGGCCTGCTGCGGGGTGAACGCGCCGGAGTTCACATCACCGATCTGCTGCCACCAGATCTGGGCCAGCTTCGGATAATCCGGAACATTGATCCCGGTGGGAGTCCAGCGAACCCTGTCCGGAGACCGGTAAAACTCCACCAGCCCGCCCAGCTTGGGCGCACGCTCGGTGAACGACTCGTGGCGGATGTCACTGTCGCGGATGGGGGTGAGACCGACATGGGTCTTCTTCAGCGACACGGTCTTGGAGACCACGAACTGGGCGTACAGCCAGGCCGCCTTGCGGCGATCCACCGGAGTCGACTTGAACAGCGTCCACGAGCCGGCGTCCTGATAGCCAAGCTTCTGCCCCTCTTCCCAGTAAGGTCCGTGCGGCGAAGGCGCCATGCGCCACAGCGGGTTGCCCTGGTCGTCGACCGTGTTGTTGCCCTCGCTCTTGGGCGCCACCATGGACGCGGTGAACGCGGTATACCAGAAAATCTGCTGGGCCACGTTACCCTGGGAAAGCGCGGGCAATGACTGGTAGAAGTCATAGCTGGCGGCGCCCGGCGGCGCATACTTGCGCAGCCATTCGTCCCACTTGCGAATGGCATAGACCGCCGCCGGACCATTCGCCGCACCACCGCGACTGACCGAGGCGCCTGCAGGGTTGCAAGAGCCTTTCTCCATCCGGATGCCCCACTCGTCCACCGGCTGCCCGTTGGGCAGGCCCTTGCTGCCCGCGCCTGCCATGGAAAGCCACGCATCAGTCATACGCCAACCCAGGTCCGGCGCGCGCTTACCGTAGTCCATGTGGCCATAGACCCGCTGCCCGTCGATCTCCTTGACATGCACGCTGAAGAACTCGGCGATGTCCTCGTAGGCGGACCAGTTCTCGGGTACGCCCAGCTCATAGCCGTACCTTTCCTTGAACCGCTTCTTCAGATCGGGCCGCGAGAACCAGTCCTGGCGGAACCAGTAGAGGTTGGCGAACTGCTGGTCCGGGAGCTGGTAGACCTTGCCGTCCGGGCCGGTGGTGAACGAGATCCCCATGAAGTCTTCGAGATCGAGCATCGGATTGGTGACGGCCTTGCCTTCTCCCTCCATCCAGTCGCTGAGATTCACCGCCAGCTGAAGGCGCGAGTGGGTGCCGATGAGATCCGAATCGTTGATGTAGGCGTCGTAGAGATTGCGCTTGGTCTGCATCTGGGTCTGCACCGCCTGCACCACCTCGCCTTCACCGAGCAGCTGGTGGTTGACCTTGATGCCGGTGATCTCCTCGAACGCCTTGGTCAGAGTCTTCGATTCGTAGGTGTGAGTCGGGATGGTTTCCGACAGAACATTGATCTCCATGCCCTTGAAGGGTTCCGCGGCCTTGATGAACCACTCCATCTCCTTCATCTGCTCGGCATTCGACAGGGTCGAGGGCTGGAACTCCTCATCGACCCAGCGCTTGGCCTCACTGCTGCCAGCCTGAGCGGTACCGCCGGCGAGCAACGCCGCCACCGCAACGGCGGTCGGTAGTGCATTCTTCATTATTTCCTCCTCCCCATCGAGCATCATCGACGCGCGAACAGCCTACCGCCCGGCGCGCATTAAAATCAATGTCGCCAAACGCATTCGTGATGTAGTCCGGTATCATGGAGGATTCGAGTGCTCGAGGCCGATTACGCGGCTGCGAGACATTGACCGGTACCTGGTGAACTGAGTGAAATGGAAATTTCAGAAGCGCGGTCGGTGCTTACGGGGCACCCTGCTCTGGCTCCGACAGGTGTCTCGCTACCGCTGCGAACTATTAGCGTCCTGGCGCCTGATCGGCCTGGGCCGCAACAGGCTGTTCCATGTCTAGATTTTTCTCGGCCCTGTTGCCATATGACCTTGCGGTGGATCTGGGCACGGCAAACACGCTGATCTTCGTGCGTGGCAAGGGCATCGTGCTGAATCAGCCGTCGGTGATTGCGGTACGCCGTGACATGGCCACGGACGACCCCAAGAGCGTCGCCGCGGTCGGCCATCGTGCCCGCCGTATGCTCGGACGGGCCCCGGGCTCGCTGACCGTGACGCGACCGTTGCGCGATGGGGTGGTGGCAAACTTCAATCTCACTCAGG
>CAMYJX010000164.1 GCA_947258825.1 uncultured Pseudomonadales bacterium | reverse complement strand
ACCTGCTGGATCTTGTTTTCGAACTGCATCGGGAGCAGGCGCTGGCCTACGATCCGGCGGCAGGCGAGTGGGACTGGGATCTGGAGCGCGTGCGGAGTTATTTTTTCAGCAACAACTCGGGGCAGAGAGTACGTGCGCAACTTGCGGCACTCCCCGCCGAAAGCAGGGAGGCACTGGAAGTAGCCGCGGCGCTGGGGGAGTCATTTTCAACAGCAACCCTCGGCGAAATACTCGACCGCGACGCCACCAGCGTCGCCGGCGCGCTGCGGCCCGCGGTATCACAGGGTCTGGTCCGGCTGGCTGAGGACCAGCCGGGGGTGGCTGGAGACGTGGGGTACCAGTTCGCGCACCCGAGAACCCGCGCGCAGGCCTACGGCGCGATCGAGCAGAACCGCAAACCCGAGCTGCACCAGACCATCGCGGATCGACTGAGCCGTCACAGTCGGCCGGACAGCGATACCATCGTCAGAATCGCCGACCATCTCAACGCCGCAACGGATCCCACCGACATAAAGAGCGAGCGTCGAGCAAAGGTCGCCTATCACAACCTTCTGGCGGCCCGGGAAGCCCTCGGCCAGGGGAGCTTTGCGGCCGCCTACCGCTACTGCCGGACCGGTTTGTCTCTGGCCGCTGAAGCCGAACGTTCGGAGCAGGCCGTCTATCAGGAATTGGCACAGTGCGCGGCAGAAGCGGCGTTCTTCTGCGGCGATTTCGAGCAGCTCTATCGGGTCATCCGGGAAGCGTCTTTCCGCAGCAGCACCATAGACGAGGTTCGCGTGCGGGCCGCGGTGGTGCAGAACCGGTTACGGGAAGCGGAGCTGCTGGCTGTCGACGCGTTGTTCAACCTCGGCGGGCCCTCCGTCAAACCCACGCCGGACGAGCCAGGGCGTTCGGTTCTCGAGCGGGCTCTGAGCCGGCTGACGCGACGCCTGCAGCGCAGAGCGCACCGCAGCCTGCCCACGCCTTTGCGTACGATGGAAGACGCCCGCCAGAACCAGATACTGCGCCTTTACGGCTACATGCTGCACACGGGCTATCACCTGGGCTCTCCCAATCTGACCCGTCAAGCCCATGCCGTCATGCGCCGGGCGCGCAGATCCGGCTACTGTGCGGAAGTTGCCTTTGCATACGCGGCTCTGGCCGCCAGCGCGGCCGCCGATGGAGATATGACCTCCGCCACGCGCCTGGCCCAACAGACGCGCCTGCTGGCATCACGTTTTCCCGAAACAAGCTTCTCCATCCGCGGGACCACGTTGCTAAACGGTCTGGTAGAGCCGTGGTGCGGCAGCCTGGACCAGACGCTGAACGCGCTCACCGAGAACATCGACGCCAGCATGGCGCAGCAGGACTACGAGTTTGCCGCAGTTGCCAGCGCGTTCTACGCAACCAACGCTCTGCTGCGCGGTGCTGAGCTGGGCGCTTTGAAGCAGGAACTGCACGCTCAGATATCCCAGATCGGCCAGTATCAGCACATCACCGGCGTCAACATTACCCGCTTCGTCCTGCAGATCGTCAATAGCCTGCTGGGCCAGGCAGATGTGGACCCCAATCCGGATCGGGGTTACTCGTTGACCGTCAGCAACGAGGAAGATCGGGTCGCTCACGGCGTTGTCTATGTGCTTCGCCTCTACTATGCCGTGCTGTTCAACGACTATCCCGGCGCGATCAACATTCTGGAGCTGGCCAATCGCTACGGGGAATCCCTGGCTGGTTCTCCCCTGCTGGCCCTGCTCAAGTTTTCCGAAACCATGGTCCACGTCCGGGCGCGGGACGCGCTCAACAACCACGACGCAGGCCTTACAGGTCCGGGCAGCGGCGCCATCATCAGGCGCAACCTTCGATGGTTCGAGCGCTGGCACAAACGCGGCGCTTCGAATCTGCAGCCGAAACTGCTGCTGTTGCGAGCGGAAATGGCCTGGCAGCGTGATGCCACTACCCAGGCCTTGGAGCTCTACGAAGGGGCCGCCGATCATGCCCGCCGGCAGGGTTTGGCAAACGATGAAGCTCTGGCTTACGAGCTGGCTGCCAGATCTTGCGACCGCGCCGGGCGCACCGACTTCGCCCGCCTGTTCGCGCGCAACGCCCACCAGACCTACCTGCGCTGGGGCGCGACGGCGAAGGCCAATCAGCTGGAACGGGAATTTCACGCCCTGCTTCAGGAGGCGCGGACATCAAACCGGCCCACCTCGCTGTCCATGGGAGATCTTGCAGAGCTGACGGTTCGCGATCTCCACGCGCAATCAGTGACCATGGAAAGCACCGAATTCAACGAGCGAATTCTGGATACCACCACCGTGCTGCGAGCAGCGCAGACAATCTCCGGGGAGATTCTTCTGGACCGCGTTCTCACCAAGCTGATGCACCTGGCGCTGGAGCACGCGGGGGCCCAGAAGGCCTGCATGATGCTGGCCCACGAAGGACGTCTGTTCGTGGAAGCCATCGCCTCGGTTGATGGCGGTCCGACTCAGCGTGTCGTCCCACCGCAGCCGCTGGAAGCCTCCGATGACGCGCCGGAAAGCATCGTGCAATTCGTCGCAAGAACCAAACAGGCGCTGGTGATCGGCGACGCGACGGTAGAGGACGTTTTCACCCAGGACCCCTACGTCAAGCGGCTCCAGCCGCTGTCCGTCATGTGCCTGCCCGTCATCCATCGGGGTGAGATTACGGGGATTCTCTACATCGAGCATCGCTGGCTGACCGGCGTTTTCACCCAGCAACGCGTAGAAGTTCTGGCGTTGTTGTCTTCCCAGGCGGCCATATCCATCGAGAACGCTCGCCTGTACGCGGACCTGCAATCGACCCAGGACGAATACCGCACCCTTCACGACAATGC
>CAMYJX010000163.1 GCA_947258825.1 uncultured Pseudomonadales bacterium | reverse complement strand
CGCACATGGAACAGGATGACCGGCGCCGGACCGTTTCACGTCGTCCGCCACCACATCGCCGAGAACTTTCTGTTCCGAGGGGAGCCGGTGGAAGCGGACGTGAGCTACGCCTTCGGCCAGGCGGGGCCGGCGCACGTCCAGTTCATCGCCCAGCACGACGACACGCCGTCCATCTATCGGGAGATGTACGCCAAGGGCGAGCACGGTTTCCATCACATCGGCCTGCTGGTGCACGACCTGGAGGGCGAGATTGCGCGCTTCAACGACGCCGGCTACGAGACCGCCTGCACCCTGTGGGGCGGCGACTACGTGGCCTACATGGACTGCCGGAACGACATGGGCTGCTACGTGGAGCTGCACGGCGACGCGCCCATCATCGTCGACATGTTCAAGCGCTGGAAAAAAGAGCACGAGCAGTGGGACGGCGTTACCGACCTGATCCGCGAAGGCAGCTGAACTCCCCACAGACCCGGCAGGTAACAGCACGATGATGAAACCGACCGTCGAAAACCGTCTCAGGGTCCTCGAGGACGTCGAAGAGATCCGCAAGCTGAAGGCCCGCTACTGCGCCGGCTGCGACGACGACCACAATCCCGACACCCTGATCGCGCTGTTCGCGCCGGATGGCAGCTGGGAAGCCAGCGGCATCGGGCGCTTCGAAGGGCACGAGGCCATCCGCAACTACTTCGCCGCTCTCCGCGCCAGCGGGCGCATCCGCAACTCCGCGCACAACGTCTTCAACCCGAACATCGAGGTGGACGGCAAAACGGCAACGGGGCACTGGCGTCTGATCATGCTGTACACGGCCAACGTTCCCGGCGGCGGCTCGCCTGGGGGCGAGGTTCAGTACTTCCGCATCATCGGCTGGTACCGGGAGGAATACGTAAAGCTCTTCGGCCGCTGGCACTTCAAGAGCCTGTACTGCGAGGTTGAGGAAAACGCTCCCTACCCGGTCGAAGCCAGCCTGCTCGACTAGCACCCGGTTCCGAGACGCTATTTCAATTTCAGCGGGTTTTCCCAGCGCATTCCATCGAAGCGACCGAAGTCTGCATCACACGACACCAGCACAGCATCATGGGTGATCGCAAATGCCGCCAGATGAGCATCGGTCGTCAAGTTTCCCGCGGCCCCGCTCGTGTCAAGCAACGAACGCAAAACGGTCCAATGATCGTTCTTCTCCACCACCAGCTTGACCGTCGGGCAATCCAGCCAGGCATCTATTCTGGCCATCGCCGCTTCCGTTTCCAGAGGTACCGGAAATACGCGCCGGTTCGTCGAGACGCGCAGGAAACCAAGAATCACCACCCAGGGCAGACCGAGCGATTCGTCACCGTTGACCGCGTTTTCCCACCACTGCAATACCTTCGCGTGATGCTCTGCGTCCGCGTTGATTGCATACAGAAGTACGTTGAGATCGACGATCTTCACTTGCGAAGCTGGAGCTCGCGTTCGCGCGCAACTTCATCATCCTCCAGCTCTGCCGCGAGCGACAGCGCCTTAGCAGTATCCATCCGAGGCTTGCCCAGAGAAACCACGTGTTCTCGGTAGGGTCGGCGTCTATCACCTTCAGAAGCACGACCACGGAGCCCTTGCCGCAGCGTCCGATTGAGCATGCGGGTGAAAGACAGATTCTCTCGCCCAGCCCGCTCTCTGAGCTCAGTCAGCAGATCATCGTCGATTCGCACGGTGGTTCGCATATCGTGCATCATAGCACCAGGACAATTGATGCCATAGCATCAACTCGAGGACATGGCTAGCGCATGGCGTCGGATTGGCGCACGGCACCAAACATCAGCACCGCCCCGAGCGCGATGCAGCCCACGGCGAACCAGCCGCTGGCGGCAAAGCCGCCGATATCGCTGATCGCCCCACCGACGAAGGGCGCCACCGCGCCGCCGATGAGCACGAAGGCCGGATGCGAGCCGGTGAGCCGACCCGACTGGTCGATGCGCGCCAGCGCGCCCAGGGCGATGGGCATCATGGCGATGGGCAACATGGCAAAAACGGGGCCGGCCACGTAGAACTTCATCGGGGTGTCGGCATTCGCCAGCAGCACGGCGAATAGGGCCAGGACGACGAGGATGCCGAAGATCGGCCCCGTGGCCGCATACCGGCCACCCACGTAACCGGCAACCAAGGGCGCGACGATGCCTACCACCCCGCCCGCCATGAACACGTAGCCGATGACTTCCGGCGTCAGCGGCACGGCCCGGCCGATGGTCACCAGAAACAGGGCCAGCGTGCCGTGGCCGAAGAAAATCAGGCCCATCCCTACCAGCGCCAGCCAGCCGCTGCGCGGCACCGCGGGTACCGGCGCGTCGGAATGGCCCGTCACCAGCGGAGGGACCACGGGCAGCGTGCGCAGGCAGACAAAGGCGCACACGGACATCAGCGCATAGGTCAGATAAAGCCCATCGATCTCGCTCCCGATATAAGGCAGCGACCCCAGCTCGTGAATCCGCAGCGAGCGCGGCAGCACGTAGGCGATGACGATCCCCATCAGGCCCACGGAGGCGTTGATGACGCCGAACGTCATCTCCGGTTTGTCGGAACGCCCGGCAATGGCCATGGTGGTGGCCACCACCGCACCCAGGGCGAAACCCGCGGGCGCGCGACACAGGAACAGCCAGTTGACGCCGGGCATGAGGATGGAAATCAGGTTCAGCGTCACGATGGCGGTCACACCCACCACGTAGATGGTCCGGGGATTCATCCGCGGGGCCAGGCCGGCGAATATCAGCGAGCCCAGGGCGATGGACGCCATCTCGCTGGAGGCGACGAAGCCGGCAAGGGTATTGCTCGCCGCGAACGATACAGCGATGGCGTCGACGTTGAAGGCCATGCCCAGCGAGGCCGCGAAGGCAAGGATCATCATCGCGGTCAGCGAAACCAGCTGCAGGTTCGTGAACGCGACGCGCGCGGGAAACGGGTTCGTTGGTGGCGTTTCAACACCGCCCGGCGATGTGGCGACCGGTGTCGCGACGCCTGGCGTAGCGGTTGACTCACTCATGCACAAGATCCTCCCCGGATCCGGATAAGGAAACAGAAAACGTTCACGAAAGAAACCCCGCATCGGCAATCGGTACCTGTTCCGCCCCGATTCCCACCATGGACCCGGGCTCCGGCTGCGGTATGCTTGGCACTGGGATTGGGACGGGGAGAGCACCATGGACGTCAAAACTCTGATGCAGCGCGCGGCGCATCACTTCGCCTGGCGCGAGGCCATCGTGCATGGGGAGCGACGGCTGACCTTTGCCGAAGCCTGGGAGCGCGGCGTGCGGCTGGCCAACGGCCTGCTCGGGCTGGGGCTGAAGCCGGGGGACCGGATCGGCGTCCTGGAGGACAACTCGATCGAGGCGTCGGATCTGTTCCAGGGCGCCGCCATTGCGAATCTGGTGCGCGTTCCCCTGTACCCGCGCAACAGCCGGGAAGCTCACCTGCACATGCTGGGCCACACCAACTGTCGGGCGCTGCTGGTCAGCGAGCAGTACGCGCACGAGGTGGAGGGCATCGTCGACGACCTGCCGGATCTGGAGCACGTGCTGGTGAGGGATTCGGGCTACGAAAGCTGGCTGGCTGAGCAGTCGGCCGAGGACCCCGGCACCCATCCCGAACCCGACGACATCTTCATCATCCGCCACACAGGGGGAACAACCGGCCTTTCCAAAGGCGTGGCCTATACCCACAAAGCCTGGCTCGCTGCCGGTCGGGACTGGTTCTACGCCTTTCCGCCGGTGGAGCCTGGTGACAAATGCCTGCACGTGGGGCCAATCTCTCACGGGTCGGGCTATCAGTATCTGCCCATGTGGCTGTCCGGCGGCTGCAACGTGATGATGGACCACTTCGACACCACCGAAACCCTGGACCTGATGGAGCAGGAGCGCATCGCCTACGGCTTCTTGGTGCCCACCATGGCCAATGCCATCGTGCACGACAACAGCGCGCGCCAGCGCGATTTTTCCGGGCTGAAATGCCTGCTCATCGCCGCGGCCCCCATCCAGGATGCCACCGCGATGGCGGCCCGCGAGGTGTTCGGCGACGTGCTGTACCAGGGCTACGGTCAGACCGAGGTGCTGCCCGTGGCCATGATGGGGCCGAGACAGTGGTTCGCCGAGCTGGACGGTTCCAACCCGCTGCGCGCCTGCGGCATTCCCCTGCCCTTCGCCGAGGTGCAGATCTGGGACGAGGACGATCAACCGGTACCGGCGGACGAAGTTGGCGAGATCGTGGCCCGGTCGGACGGCCAGATGAGCGAGTTCTGGAACAACCCGGAGGCCACCGCCGAAC
>CAMYJX010000162.1 GCA_947258825.1 uncultured Pseudomonadales bacterium | reverse complement strand
AGTAGCAGCAAGAGCAGCATCAAAAATCGTATTGGCCAGCGTAGCCAACTGCGCGGTTTGGCGGGTTGATGGGCCATTGGGACCTCCAATTTACGCGGATCATACAAAACGCCTTCTCTTTACTCGAGAGTGACGAGTTCTCGATGGCTCTGAGCTAGCCTAGCGAATGCCGTTGAGCTCGTCAGCCCACGCCGAGACCAATTCGTCCATCTCCTCCATTTCGTCCTCGGTGAGGTCGCCAGGAAGATCATCCATCTCAAGCCAACCGATAAGGTGTACACGGATCAGCTCCACGGGCAGGTCCGGGTGACTTGCACCTATTCGCTGGACCGATTCGTCAATCGATAGCGCCTTGCCGTCGTCCCAGAGGAGTTTTCGGTTGATCGGGTCGAGGCGCTCGACTTTTTCAACACTTTGCAAAGTCAGCACCATCGCCAGGTCGTACAGTCCTTCCGGGAATGACTCGACCCATTCCTCGCTACCAATGACCAGTGAAGGTGATTTCGGTTCGTGACTCATGGTGGCTCGCCGCTTAGATCTGTACTGGCCTACATCGAAGGGTGTTGATACCTGTCGCTGCCAGCCCTTGCCACAGAATGATTGTGTTCTGGTCCACGCCTGAGGCGGCATCAACGGCTTAGCGTCTGGTGGTGGACATTCTCCCACCGATGCGTTACAAAGCAACCACCATCGTCCTGCCGGGAGCGTGTCGTTGCTGTCAGACCTGATCGTGCGTCCAGTCACCGCGGCCGAACAAGACCGCTTCCAGGCACTGATGCAGGCGCATCACTATCTGGGGGCGCTGCCGAAGATCGGTCATACCCTGTGGTATGTCGCTACTGATGATACGCAGTGGCTGGCACTGCTGAGCTTCTCGGCCGCGGCGCTGAAGTGTGGCGTACGCGATCGCTGGATTGGCTGGGATCTTCGCCACCACTACGACCGATTGCACCTGATCGCCAATCAGTCGCGGTTCTTGATCCTCCCGCAGCACCATCAGCCCAACCTCGCCTCGCGGGTGTTGTCCCTGTGTCGGCGCCGCATTCAATCGGACTGGATCGTGCGCTTTGGTTTTCCGCTGCTGCTACTGGAGACTTTCGTCGACCCCCGGTACTTTGTCGGCACCCTCTACCGGGCGAGCAATTGGCAGTATGTCGGCGATACCCGCGGCTATCAACGCTGCCGCCGCGGCGAATACCGCCCGAGCGCGTCGGCGAAGCGGGTCTTCGTTCAGCCGTTGCAGCGCAACGCCCGAGCCTTGCTCTGTCGCCCACGCTTGGATGCCCGTTACCACAGCGGTCGCGTGCGACTGAAGCTCAGCGCCGAACACATGACCGCGTTGCCGGCGTTCTTCCGCTCCATCCCCGACCCACGCCGCGCGCAAGGCCGGCGTCACCCGCTGGCCAGCGTGCTGGCGATCGCCACCGCCGCGGTGCTGTGCGGGGCGCGCGGTTACCAGGCCATCGGCGAGTGGGCCCAGGCACTCAACCCCCAGGCGCTGGCGCGTTTTCGCTGCCGCTTGCGCAATGGCCAACGTCAGTGCCCTTCGGCCAGCATCCTTCGCGATGTGCTGATGCGCGTCGACCCCTTAGCACTCGATCAGGCCTTGCAACAGTGGTCTACACACCACGGCGTACGCGATCCAAGCCTGGCAATTGACGGCAAAACCCTACACCACGCGGTCCACGAGCACACCGGCTGCAGCTGCGCGAATTGACCGAGAAAATCTCATGGAAACAAGCACATTGTGGATGCACTGGTATCAGGCGATCACGGCGCTTCGCCCCGCCTTCTCTCGTCAACAAACCTTCTTGTGGTTCGTCGTGTGCGTCGTCGGTATGAGCGTGCGTTCGGATAACCTGGGCGTCAGCAGTATCGTACGTGCGCTCGCGCTCAATGAGCAGTGCTATAACGGCCTGCGCCGTTGTTACCACAGCGCCGGCATCCAGCTGGCACGCCTCAGCGCCCTATGGACACGCACCGTGCTGCGCCTGTTCGGCCAGAAGATCGAGCGCGTCAACGGCCGGCCCGTGCTGCTGGCTGACGGTAAAAAGAACGCCAAGGCCGGCAAGAAAATGCCCGCGGTCAAGCATCTGCATCAGGACAGTGAGTCCAACACCAAGCCCGCGTTCATTATGGGACATTCCACTCAGGCGGTCTCGATCCTGGCCCGGGCGGCGAGTACCTTGTTCGCCGTCCCGCTGGATATCAAGATCCACGAGGGCCTGATCTTCTCCAATCGCGATCAGCGTACGCTACTGGACAAGTTGCTCGGCCTGGTCAACCGGCTTCAGCTCGATGAGCCGTGTTATCTGGTCGCCGATGCGTACTACGCCAGTGGCAAGATGGTCAAAGGCTCCCTCGCACAAGGCCATGATCTGGTGACACGCGCCAAGTCCAATTGTGTGGCGTACCGTCGCGCGCCGCTTCCGCGCGGCAAGCGTGCGCGCGGAAGACCCAAGCGCTACGGCAAGAAACTCAAACTCGCGCATCTTTTCCGCAGCACCTTGAAGGTCACTGAGATCCCCAGCCCGGTGTACGATGAAAAGGGCATCATCCTACGCGTACGCTGCTGCGATCTGTTGTGGCGACCGGCCGCTCGGCTCGTGCGCTTTGTGCTGGTCGAGCATCCGACCCGTGGGCGATTGATCCTGATGTGTACCGATCTCTCGCTTGAGGCTGCCCAGATCATCCGTCTGTATGGTTTGCGGTTCAAAATCGAACTGGGGTTCAAGCAAGCCACTCAGGTGCTCGGCACGTTCGACTATCACTTCTGGATGAAGGACATGAAACCGCTGAAGCGGCGCAACGGTAATCAACATCTGCATCGAGAAACCGAGGCCTATCGTCAGGCGGTG
>CAMYJX010000161.1 GCA_947258825.1 uncultured Pseudomonadales bacterium | reverse complement strand
GCGGGGGCTGCCCCGCACGCAGGTCCCTTTTCTTTGCTTGCCCAAAGAAAAGAGACGAAAAGAAAGGGCACCCCACGGCTTGGTCTGCGCTGCGCTTCGACTCCCCTGCGCTCCTTGGTCAAAACCGGCGCTGCGGAACTCGCCCATCTGAGATGGGCTCAGACAGTCCTCGCTTCTCCCGGTTTTGCCCTGCGGTGCTCGGCTGCACCAAGGGGAAAGGGTACTCCGTAGTCTGTTCAGTGCCCCCCGGTCCCGTTGACGCCGCCGAGCATCGCAGCCGTTTGCGGAAACAAGCGCGTGCATGTCTAACCGAGCGTAGCGAGGGAGTTCACGCGCGCCGGAAACGGCGAGAAGCGCAGGGAACCCCTTGCTTCAGCAAGGGGCAAGTCGTCGGGGGTCTTTTTCTTTGCCTTCTTTCTTTTGGACAAGCAAAAGAAAGAAGGGCTGGCGCGCTGAGCCCAGCGCATTCAAATCAGACCTGCGCGTTAGCGCACAGCATCGTCAGGACTCGGTACTCTTACCCTCCCAGGTCACCCTGTTACGGCCTTCCTGCTTCGACAGGTAGAGCGCCCGATCGGCGCGGTCGACGATCGCCTCGGGTGTTTCCTCTTCGCGGAACCAGGCGCCGCCGATCGAGGCCGTGACCGCGATCAGCTCGTCTGCCAGGAAATCTTCGGGCACCTTGATCATCTGACGTTCGATTCCGGCTCGCACGTGCTCCGCTACGGCCATGCAACCCGAGCGCGGCGTGTCACGCAGCAGCACCGCGAACTCCTCACCGCCGAAACGGGCCACCATATCGCGCCCACGCACACAGGCCTTGATCTCGCGCGCCACTGCGCGGAGTACATGATCACCAACCGGGTGGCCGTAGTTGTCGTTTACGCGTTTGAAAAAATCGACGTCGATCAGCAGCAGGCAGGGCGCGTGGGCGTCCTGCGCCGCAAAGCGCGGCAGTGCGGCCAGTTCTTCCTGAAACGCCAAACGATTGTGCAACCCGGTGAGCGCGTCCGCGCGCGCCTCTTTCTGCGAACGTTCGAGCTTGCCGCGCACGTCGGCCATTTCGGTTGCCAGCGATGACAGCCGCTGTTTCAGCTCTTTTCCCTGCTCCAGGGCGGTATTGGTCGCGCGCACGGCCCGGTCCATCAGCTCGTCGAGTTCCTTTGCCGAGACGTCACCGGCCAGGCTCGACGCAATATCGTTCAGCTCGCTCGAAAACCCGCTGTAATGGCCATCGACGTTTTCGATTTGGCTCATCAACGTGGAGACCATCTGGCTGAGTGCCGTCTTGGCAATCCATTGTTCCTCATTGCGCTCTTTCAGGAAGCGTTCGTAGAGCCCCTTCATCTCGCCGTTGGTGATCGGCTGCCCGCGGCTGAGCAGGACATCCATCTCCTGCCGCAGTGCCTGGTTGGAATCGCTCAGGTACTCGTACCAGACCGCGTAGTTGGACGGCGTGATCGGTATCTTGAGCTCGGACATACGCGGAATGGCATTGCGGACGATATCAACTGTCCGGTCGTACTGGGTATTGGTGTTCGGCACAGGAAGTTCCTCTTCTCTAAGTTATTGGCACATTTCCCTGTTGCGTTTTTGTCGGGCTCTGATGTTGGGAGCCTCTCTTTTTGTTGCAAACCAGCCCGTTTCAGCGACCTGCCGAAAACGGCTCAGGCGCGCGTAGCCGCCGAAGCCACAGTGGCCGCAACGGCAGTTTCTGTATTTCTTCCTTGACGGCCGGTTGCATCCGACCCGATGAAGGCAGCCGATCTAGCTGATTGGCTGGCTGCCGGTGCCGGTCAGGGCCTTCTGGGCCCAATCCCGGCGATGCTTCAGCGGCTCCAGGCCGGATTTATAAAACCGGCCAGGCAGCATTTGTTGCTCGACTCCATGGGTTAACCGGTGGATAAAACTAGGGTTAACCCTGAGTAACGGTTTGTTTATCGCATGCAGAAGTCATATTGGCAACCGTATGCCCTCGGGACAGGAATCCTGTTCCCACAGCGCGATCAAGAATGTGACGCGGTTCCGGATTTTGTCCTCACTCGGTGGATCAGAAGGGGATCGAGCAGGGAAGCGAAACCACGCGGGTCGCGGCAGCAGTCGAGGATAGCGTGCCTGCTGAATGACCACAGGCGCGAAACTCTTTTAGCTGGCGTCAGTCTTGCTTGGCTCGTGCGTAGCGCCGGGGATCGGCGCGAAGACGAGGGTTTTCATCGCCGCGTTGAGCGTTTCCTTGACGGTCGCATAATCATCGAAAAGGAATACCACATAGGCATCCGAGACCTTGTTGCGATGGATGGCTACCAGGAGGCCCTGTTTGCGCTCGGTGGCAAACTCGTCGACCGTGTCGAACACCGCCGCAGCGGCCCAGTCGGCGTTGAATTTGTCGCGGGCGCGATCGGGCGGGTATGCGTTGCTTGGAGCGTGGCTGCCACCGCTCAGGCGCGTGGCCAGGGATTCGAACACCAACGGGAAGATGTGATTCGGATTGGGCACTGCGCCATGCGGGTCGTCGTAATCGATCCGCAGGCGCTTCAGGGGACGCACCGCAATCCGGATCTCGAGATTGCCATCCGGGCTGCGCAGTGCGCGCTCATAGTCCAGCACCGGGTTGCGACCGGCGGGCAAATCCTCAAACCCCTGGGGCGGGTTGAACAGCAGTTCGGCCTCTGCCAGGAGGCGCTCGAAGCTGTCGTCGCCCTGGGCGGCCTGATCGGCAACGACCAGGGGCGAGACCAGCAACAGCAGGATCGAAATGAGCTTTTTCACGAGTCGCCCCTGGGCATTTCGGCCTCTTTTTCCAGCGCGGTCTTCCAGTTCTTCAACAGGTCTTCGGCCGCCTTCTTCCATTCCTCGTTGTCCGAAAGCTCGAGGAAACGCTCCATATC
>CAMYJX010000160.1 GCA_947258825.1 uncultured Pseudomonadales bacterium | reverse complement strand
CACCGAGACCTATGCGGCCTTGAAACTCTACGTCGACAACTGGCGCTGGGGCGACGTACCCTTCTATCTGCGCACCGGCAAGCGCATGGCCGAGGCCCGAACCATGGTCGCGATCTGCTTCAAGCAACCGCCGAAACACTTTTTCCGCAGCGCCCATATCGACCAGCCCCCGGCGAACTGGCTGATCATGAGTATCGCACCCGAAGAATCGCTGCGGCTGGAGATATCCGTCAAGCAACCCGGGTTGGAGATGAAGACCAGACAGATCAGCCTGGACGCCCCTTTCCGCTGTGAACATCATGAGCGTGCAGGCGCCTACGAAGGCCTGCTGCTCGACGTTCTTGAAGGTGACCGCTCGCTGTTTCTGCGCTACGACGAGGTCGAATGGGCCTGGCGCGTCGTGGACCCGGTGCTGACGGCCTGGGCCGCAGAGCAAGGTCCCATCCCCACCCATCCCGCCGGCGAATGGGAGCCCGAGGAGGCAAATCGCCTGTTCAGCAAACAACAACGCTGGCGCCACGAGCTCAACCCGCAATGACAAACGAAGAACCGCGAGCTCATTGGCAGACCGAGGCCGACGCGGCAGCCGTTGCGGATACGGCATGCCGGCTGATCGGTATCGCGGCACGCAATGCGATCAGGGAGCGCGGCCGGTTCCGCCTGGTCCTGGCGGGCGGAAGCACCCCTCTGGATATGTACCGTCGGCTCGCCGTGAGCGACCAGAAATGGAAACGCTGGTCGCTCTACTATGGAGACGAACGCTGCGTGCCGGCCAACCACCCCGAGCGCAACAGCCACCTCGTCAGCCAGACCGGGCTCGCAAAGCGCGTCGGAAAACACTACCCGATTCGCACCGAGCTCGGAGCCGAGCAGGCCGCTGCTGATTACAGGGCACGTATCAAAAAGGCGCTGCCGTTCGACATGGTGCTGCTGGGCATGGGCGAAGACGGCCATACAGCCAGCCTGTTCCCCGACCGGGACTGGCCGGAAGAGACCGTGTTCAGTGTCAAAAACGCGCCAAAACCGCCACCAGACCGGGTCACGCTCGGAATCAGGGCGCTGCAGGACTGCCGTTCCATGCTTGTACTGGTGACGGGCACGAACAAGGTCGAAGCGGTGCAGAATTGGCGCAACGGCAAAGATCTGCCGATCTCCAGGGTAAGCAACATCAGGCATGCCCTGGTGCTTGCAGAGAGAAAATGCCTGGCGTTTGCGGATGGTCAATCCGTGAGCGGTACCGAGGCGATAGAGTCAACCGCATGAGGTACCTCGCGGCAGATATCGGTGGCACCTACAGCCGGCTTGCGTGGTCGGGGGACTCCGTTGCCGAGGACGACCATCACCAGGTGTTCACCAACGCCGATTTCAACAGTCTCGAGTCAGTCCTGGAGCAAGGCCTGGCCATGCGCGGCGCTGCCGGTCAACCGCTCGATCATATGGTCCTCGCGGTGCCGGGACCGGTGCATGAAAACCCGGTGGTGCTGACCAATATTGACTGGCAGGTGGACCGGGACAGCCTGCGCGATCGATTCCAGGCCGCAAGACTGACTGTCGTAAACGACTTTCAGGCCGCAGCGGTTGGCGCCGTTGCGGCCACTTCTGAAAATTGCAAAACGCTGAACAGCGCGGGACAGGATGATGGCCCGGTGGTCGTTGCCGGTGCGGGAACGGGCCTCGGCATGGCCTGGCTACCACAGGCTCAAGGGACTAAACTGCCGCAGGCTACCGAAGGCGGTCATCTCGACTTTGCTCCCAACAACCAGGACCAGCTCGGACTGTACCGTTGGCTGGCTGTTCGCTACGGCCATGTGTCGTATGAGCGCATCCTCAGTGGCGACGGGCTACTCGACACCTATCGATACATCGCTGGCGACAGCACGAAGGCTGCAGACCCGGCTCAGATAACGGCATTGGCACACCAGGACGACGCCAATGCGAGCGCCGCCGTACGGATGTTCGTCGAGGTTTTCGCGGCCTATGCCGGCAACCTCGCCCTGGCCTTCAGCCCCAGCGGCGGTATCTATCTGTGCGGTGGTCTGACCGTACATTTGGCGGAGTGGTTCGACCCGGACACATTCCCGGCTGCGTATGCAGCGAAAGGCAGAATGAGGGCGGTGGTGCGGCGCATCCCGGTTTTTCTTGTTACCCGTCACGACATCGGCCTGGCGGGTGCAAAAATGCTTGCAAAAAATTATGCGGGGCAGATTCATGAGCAGTAGTGACGAACAGCACCATCTTTACAAATACTACGTCGACACACAGGCGGTCAGCGACCTGACGCGCCGCACCCTGGTGTTGGTGCTGGCCGGGGGCGAAGGTTCACGCCTGAGAAATCTCACCAAATGGCGTGCCAAACCCGCTGTGCCCTTTGGCGGGAAATACCGGATCATCGATTTTGCCCTGTCCAATTGCATCAACTCTGGCATGCGGCGTATCGGCGTCCTCACACAATATAAATCGCATTCGCTGATCCGCCACCTGCAGCGTGCCTGGGGCTTCATGCGGCCGGAAATCGGCGAGTTCGTGGAGATCATCCCGGCCCAGCAGCGCCTGCGCCCGGAGTGGTACCAGGGAACGGCGGATGCGATCTACCAGAATCTGGACATCATCTATCGCCACGAACCGGACTATGTTCTGGTGCTCGGCGGTGATCATATCTACACCATGAACTACGCCAAGATGCTGGCCGCGCATGTGCAGACCGGTGCCGATCTGACGGTCGGCTGCATCGAGGTCCCCCTGGAGGAAGCCAAGGGTTTCGGGGTGATGTCGGTCGACGAGGAATACCGGATCACGCGCTTTACAGAGAAGCCTGAAGAGCCGGAATGCGTTCCTGGCAAGCAGGATATGGCGCTGGCCTCGATGGGCATCTATATCTTCTCGATGGAGTTTCTGACCACCGCACTGATCCACGACGCTGAG
>CAMYJX010000159.1 GCA_947258825.1 uncultured Pseudomonadales bacterium | reverse complement strand
GACTACAAAAGGATTAATATCGATTTCTTTTATTTGAGGGAAATCCATAACTAGATAGGCAAATTTGTAAAGTAAATACTGAATTGACTCTATATCAGCTGCCTTCATACCTCTATATCCCTTGAGCAATTTATAAATCTTGGTATCTTCAATGATTCTTTGAGCCAGTACCATATTTAAAGGGGGCAGGCCAACATTCAAATCTTTGAAAACTTCAACCGCAACTCCACCCATCCCAAAAACTATGACCGGACCGAAAATAGGATCTTTTTTTGACGAGAGTCCAGTGTTCAAACTCGTAGCCTTCGCGCTGGTGTTGCTGACGCTGTCGGGATGCGCATCCTATGGCGTCATCGAGAACAAGCCGGCCAGCACGGTCGACCCGCAGCAGGTCTATTCGATCAAGTCACTGAGTGGCCGGGGAGGGAGCGGTGATATTGCCCTGCTGCTCGCCTTTTCTGGCGGTGGCACACGGGCGGCTGCGCTGGCCTATGGAGTGTTGCAGGAACTGCGCGACACGACCATGGTGTTCGAGGGGCAAGAGCGCCGGCTACTCGACGAAGTCGACACCATCAGCTCAGTTTCTGGCGGGAGCTTTACGTCCGCCTATTACGGCCTGTATGGCGAGCGGATCTTCACGGACTTTGAAGATGTGTTCCTGCGGAGCGACGTGCAGGGCACGCTGATGCACTCCATGTTTAACCCGCTGGAGTGGTTCCGTTCCACCGGGCGCACCGAAATGGCGGTGAAGTACTACGAAGATGTTGTATTCCAGGACGCAACCTTTGCAGACATGCGACGCAGCGGTGGGCCCTTGGTACTTATCAATGCATCCGACCTGGGCTACGGGGTTCGCTTTTCCTTCGTCCAGGAGTATTTCAACCTGCTGTGTTCTGATATCTCCTCGTTTCCGGTGGCGCGGGCAGTGACCGCATCGTCTGCGGTCCCGGTGCTGTTCAACCCTGTCGTGGTCAAGAATTATCCAGACTGCAAGCAGAGTGTTCCCGCCTGGTTGACGCAGGCCGCGCAGGAGGTCAAGGGGGACCCGCAGTTGACCGAGGTCATCGATGGCCTGAAGAGCTATTTCAAGAAAGAGAATCGACAATACGCGCACTTCGTCGACGGTGGGATCACCGATAATCTCGGGTTGCGTGCTATCTACGAAGTCATTGAGGTTTCGGGCGGTGCGAAGGCGTTCCTCGAGAAGTTGGATCGCAAACCGCCGCGTCATGTGGTGGTCATTTCGGTCAATGCCTCCACCGAGGTCGAGCCGAAGATGGACAAGAGCAACGCACAGCCATCGCTTAAAGAAACCATCGCTGCGGTGACCGACATTCAACTGCACCGTTACAATACGGCGACGCTGAGTCTCATGGACAACAGTGTGAAGCGCTGGGCGCAGGCATTGTCGACCCCGGCTGCGCCGGTTACACCCCACTTCATCCAGGTTGCATTTGCCGATCTCCCGCAGGTCGAGCAACGGACGTATTTCAACCTCATCCCCACCAGCCTGGACCTCAACCACGAACAGGTGGACAAGCTGATCGCCGCCGGTCGCGAATTGCTGCGCAACAACCCGGGCTTCCGGGACTTCGTGAAGGAAGGAGACCGCTAGCCCGGGTCAGTATTCCGCTCAGTCACGAAATCCCCTGTGAATCCAATCCCCTGCGCGATCCTCGCGCGCACTGGTGCAATATGCGGGCTAGAAAGTAACGTGCGCCCTTTATCGGCGCTGACAGGTTGACGGGTTGGGAGTGTTCTAATTGCAAACAGGAAGTTCTATGAGCATGAATAACTTGGTGAGAAACAGCGCGCTGTTCGCGGCGCTAGTGGTGGCGGCAGGCGTGTTCGAAATTCCTTTCGGACCCGGCGGCGTGGTCATCGCACCCGCCGAAGCGCGTGTGGGCAGGCCGATGACGCCGGTGAGTGTGGCGGGCGTGGCGCGCCGCACGACGCGCCGCACGATGCGACGCGTCGTCGTGCGGCGCAGCACCGCCGTCTATGTCGCGGTGCTTCCGCCTGAGTGTATCCCGGTGTCCTTCGACGGCGCGCAGGTGTACGAGTGCGGCGGCGGCGTCTACTACCAGGCCGACGGTGCGCGGTATGTCGTGGTGGAGGTGCGATAGGCATCACGTTTACGGCGGCATGTCGATTCGCCTGCACAGCGGGCACGTGATTCAGTCTTTCCTGATCGGCGTGGCATCGAGGACGTCCTGACGCTCGCCAGACAGCGCAGCCAGCGTCTTGTAGGTGATGTAGTACTTATAGATGTTGTTGACGTAGCGAACCGTCTCCTGGCCGACAATGGCGAGCGCGGCGTGCTCGACGTTGCCGAACCAGCGGTTCCGATCGAGGCCGAGGGACTGCGCCTTTTTGCGCATGCGGTTCACGTTGCCGGGGCCGGCGTTGTAGGCCGCCCAGGAGAAAGCCACCCGGTCCTCTTCGGCCAGTTCCGGGTTGTCAAAGTAATGCTTGCGCAAAAAGGCGAGGTACTTCGCGCCGGCGTGGATGTTGTTCTCCAGCGTTGAGATGTCGGCGATGCCGACGACCGGATCGCGCGCGGTGCTCGGCAGCAACTGCATGATGCCGACCGCGCCCGCGGGGCTTTTCACGCTGTGGTCAAGCGTCGATTCCTGGTAGCCCTGCGCGGCCAGTGCCAGCCAGTCGAAGCCGTAGCGCTCTCCGTAGTGCTTGAACAGCTCGACCAGCGCCTGCAGTTTGGCGCGCTCGGCTTTCGAGACCGGGTTCTTGATCCAGCGCGTATTCTGGAAATATTTGCGGATCAGCGTGTTGCCGATCAGTGACCCGGCGCGAAGTGTGGGCGCAGCGCTTTGCAGGTTCGCCAGCAGCAGCGGGTTGTTCTTGCGCACCGCCCAGCCGAGCGTACCGTTTTCGTGCACTTTCACGTTCTCGTGGACGACGATGTCCGGTAGCACCTTTGCCCAAAGCCGGGCCCGGTAGTCGTCGGCGACGGTGATGCCGAAGACGCCCGCGTTGACCATTTCCAGCAGA
>CAMYJX010000158.1 GCA_947258825.1 uncultured Pseudomonadales bacterium | reverse complement strand
ACGCAGCGACCACCCCGACCATTACACCGTCGTCAAGGGCGACACGCTCTGGGATATCTCAGGACGTTTCCTGCTGAGCCCCTGGCGCTGGCCGGAGATATGGCACGTCAATCCGCAGATCGCCAATCCGCACCTAATTTACCCCGGCGATCAACTCGACCTGGTGTACATCGACGGCAAACCACAGCTGCGGTTGCGTCGTGGCCCGCTAAAACTGTCGCCGACCGTACGCTCCACGCCCTGGGACGGCGCCATCCCGACCGTACCGCTGGATGCCATCGCCCCCTTCCTGACCCGACCCTACGTGCTGGACCAGGGTCAGTTGGACGCGGCGCCCTATATCGTCGACTTTGCCGAAGAGCATATCGTCGGTGGCCCCGGCCAGAAGGCCTACGTACGCCGCATTCAGGAGTCCGAGCCTCTGAAGTACGAGATCGTGCGTCCCGGCGGTCCGTACAAGGACGCGGATACCGGCGAGATCCTCGGTTATGAGGCGCTGTACGTCGCCAGCTCGCAGCTGCAACGCACCGGTGACCCCGCGACCGTGTTCATCAACAAATCCAAGCTCGAGGCCATCATCGGCGACCGTCTGATCCCGGCCGGCGAAGAGAGGGCCACGGCCAGCTTCACGCCACATGCGCCCGCCATGCCCTTCGAGGGCAATATCATCTCGGTGCTGAACGGCGTCAGCCAGATCGGCCAGTACAACCTGGTGGTTATCGACCGTGGCGCACGTGACGGCCTGGAGCCGGGAACCGTGCTGCGGGTGGACCAACTCGGCGAGACGGTGCGCGACGTGGTCACGCCGGATTCGCGCGACACGGTCAAGCTGCCTGATGAGCAGGCCGGCGTGCTGATGATATTCCGCACCTTCGAGCGGGTCAGCTTTGGCATCATCATGCACGCCACCCAGGCGATGCACATCAACGACAAGGTGCGCAACCCCTGACACTCCGCTAATGTGAGGTTGAATGGACTCAACCCCTTCGGAAGACGAAACCGCCGCCTGGTGCGCGCTGCTGCGCGCGCCCGGTGTCGGCTGCCAGACTCTGAATCCTCTGCTGCTGGCAGGAAACCCGGCACGGCAAGTGCTGGAACGCCCGCCGGCGGACATTTCGAACGCCCTGCGCAATTATCTGCTCAAACCGGATCTGGAAGGCGTGGAAGCCGACATGCGCTGGCTGGAGCAGCCAGACAACCGGCTGCTCAGGATCACCGATTCAGGCTACCCTGCTCGCCTGCGCGAACTGCCCAACCCACCGAGCGCCCTGTTTCTGCACGGCGACCCGGACCTGCTCTCCCTGCCGCAGCTGGCCATCGTCGGCAGTCGCAACCCCAGCACAGGTGGCCGCCGCAACGCACATGACTTCGCCGCCCATCTGGCCTCTGCCGGGCTGGTTATCGGCAGCGGCCTGGCGACCGGGATCGACGCCGCCGCACATCGGGGTGCACTGGACGCCGACGGGCTCACCCTGGCCGTGACCGGAACCGGCCTCGACCGCGTTTACCCGGCAAAGAACCGGTCACTTGCCCATGAAATTGCGATGAGTGGGCTACTCGTCTCCGAATTCCCCACCGGCACCCCACCGTTGCCGGCCAACTTTCCACGCAGGAACCGAATTCTCGCCGGGCTTTCGCTGGGTACGCTCGTGGTGGAGGCAGCGCTCCAGAGTGGCTCCCTGATCACCGCACGCCTCGCTACAGAGTCCGGCCGAGAGGTGTTCGCCATTCCCGGATCGATACACAACCCCCTGGCACGGGGCTGCCACGCGCTGATCCGCGATGGTGCAAAACTGGTGGAGACCGGTGCGCACGTGTTGGAAGAGCTTGCGCCGTTGCTCAGTGAGGCTGGTTTCAGTACCCACGAACACACCCCGGCGGCATCCCAAACCCTGGGGCGGGACGAAGCCATGGACGCCCAGCATCGCGAACTCCTGGACGCAATGGGATTCGACCCGGTCACCACCGATGAGCTGGTCGAAAGAACCGGGTTCCCGGCGGCCGAAGTCTCATCCATCCTGCTGTTGCTCGAATTGCAGGGTCATGTATCATCTGGCGCAGGTGGACTGTTCACGCAACTTGGAATTCTTAACTGAGTGAACCCATATCCCGCCTTACAGGGCCCGAAACCTGGACGCACCCCTCCGTCCTGCGAGGCCTCCCATTCTCCGCCAGGAAGACTGCCGTGAACGAAAACGTCATCGACGTCTTGATCTATATCTACGAGAATTATATGGATGCGGAAGAGTCCGTTCCGACCGACCAGATTCTGCTCGAAGAGGAACTGGTGCAGGCCGGATTCCCGCAGGGAGAGATAAAAAAGGCCTTCAACTGGCTGGACGAACTGGCCTGGCGCCAGGGTACCCTGAGCTACGGCGATGCGCAGCCCAACCGCTCCATGCGGCTGTACAACGAGCGCGAGCAACAGCGCATCGACCTGGAGATTCAGGGCATGCTGCTTTACCTGGAACAGGCAGGCATCCTGGACCCCATGAGCCGCGAGCTGGTGATTGAGCGCGCAATGGCGATCGAGACCGAGGAACTGACCGCGGACGACGTCAAATGGATTGTCCTGCTGGTCCTGCTGAATCAGCCCGGACAGGAAAATGCCTTCGCCCTGATGGAGGAGCTGGTGTACAACGGGGAGCCAACCTACCTGCACTGATTTGTGTCCCCTGCCGACAGAGGGAAATCCCGCCGAGTGATCAGGCGTGAGATCCATGCTTGACACCCCGCCCGCTTGGCGGCTATCGGTATAAAAAGGAAGACGCACCCGAGCGGCCGTATCGCCGCAGCTTTGCCGGACAGACCAAGCAAACAATCCAACCCGTGCCGAAGAGGCACGGGTTTTTTAACCGAGCAACCCCGAAAATTATGAACCTGGTCATCGTCGAATCGCCCGCCAAGGCGAAAACCATCAAGAAATACCTTGGCAAGGACTTTGAGGTACTGGCCTCCTATGGTCATGTCCGCGATCTTGTGCCCAAAGAGGGCGCTGTCGATCCGGCCAACGAATTCGCCATGAAAT
>CAMYJX010000157.1 GCA_947258825.1 uncultured Pseudomonadales bacterium | reverse complement strand
CCGACATGGACGGTGCCGCCCACCATTCTGCGCGAGGACATCATCCCCAAGATCAAGAAAGACCCGGGTTATCTTGCCGGAAAAGACATGGTGTTGCTGGACCGCTCCGGCAAGCTGGTCGCTATCAGCAACGTCGACCTCGCCGCCATCTCGGCCGACAACTTTCCCTATACCGTGCGCCAGGAACCCGGGCCGAAGAATGCCCTGGGGCGCATCAAGTTCATGTTCCCCAACAAGCACTTCGTCTATCTGCACGACACGCCGAGCCAGAGTCTGTTCGATCGCGCAGAACGCACCACCAGCTCAGGGTGTATCCGGGTGGAACAGCCGATTTCACTGGCGGCGGAGCTGCTCGGAGACCCCGTCGAGTGGAGTGAGGACAAGGTCGAGGAGCGCATCAGCGAGGCCAGCAATGAGACAGTGACGCTCACCGACCCGATCATGGTTTTTCTGATGTACTGGACCAGCGTGCCGGATGATAACGGGGATGTGAAATTCTTCGGCGACGTGTATTCACGCGACCAGGCGGTGCTCGATGGCCTGCGGCAACCGTTTAGGTTCAGCGCCTTTCGCTAGTGTCCTGTCCCGCAAATAACTTGTCATTCAGAACGTCACCCACGTGTCTCTGCAAGGCGGGTTCGCGCACGAATAGTTGCACTATTTGCAGCGAACGCAACGCCGCAGGGGCGCGTGGGTGGCGTTCCCTTTGGGCGCTGCCTCAATGACTTACGGCGTTGTTGCGCTCGCTCGCGTTAGCTTAGCTAGACATGATGTTTTGACCTGCCCAGCCTCAACGTACGTGGGTTATGTTGAGGTTGGACACATCACACAGAGCCACATTGAGGGGGCAGGTCATGAAAGAGGATATCGCAAAAGCCATCAGTCAGCAGACGGCAGCGGCAGCGGCGCTGGATGGTGCCAAGGGCTGGAGCCGCTATGGCGGCTTTATTGGGCTGGATGTGCACAAGGACACGATTGCCGTGGCGATCGCCATGCCGGGTCGCGATGAGCCGGTTTATCGGGGCGAGATCGCCCACGAGCCGAAGGCGCTGAAGAAATGGCTGGATCGGCTGACCGACGAGTTCGGCGGTGCCGTGCTGCTGTTTTGCTACGAAGCGGGTCCATGCGGTTATGGCCTGTACCGCCAGCTGCTGGCGGCTGGCCATGACTGCCAGGTCGTCGCGCCGTCGCTGATTCCGAAGAAGCCAGGCGAGCGGATAAAGACCGATCGCCGCGATGCGCTGAAACTGGCCCGGCTGCTGCGCGCTGGGGATCTGACGGCGGTCTGGGTGCCGGATGCCGAGCAGGAGGCGATGCGCGATCTGACGCGTGCCCGGGATGACATGAAGGGCCAGGAGCGCAAGGCGCGTCAGCAGTTGAACGCTTTCTTGCTGCGCCAGGGACATCACTGGCCGTCGGGTAAAAAGCGTTGGACGAAGATTCATTTCAACTGGTTGGAATCGATCTCGTTCGAACAACCCTGGTTGCAGATTGTGCTGCAGGAATATGTCGACGCGGTCAAAGCGGCGACACAGCGGGTCGATGACCTGACTGATCAGCTCATGCGAGCCTTGCCGTCCTGGTCGTTGGCGCCAGTGGTCGATGCGTTGGTCGCACTACGCGGGATCGACAAACTGGCCGCCACGGTTTTATTGGCCGAGTTAGGTGACATCAGTCGCTTTGATTCGCCGAAACAGCTGATGGCCTATCTGGGACTTGTCCCCAGTGAGCACAGTAGCGGCGGCCGCCGGCGCCAGGGAGCGATCACGCTCGCGGGCAATGGTCACGCCCGGCGGATGCTGGTCGAGTCGGCCTGGAGCTACCGTTTCCCGGCGCGCCAGACGATGCATCTCAAGCGCAAGGCCAAAATGGCCTCACCCGAGGCCAAGGCGATTGCCTGGCGGGCACAGAAGCGCCTATGCGGACGTTATCGTCAGCTCAGCCAGGCGGGCAAGAACATCAAGCTGGTGTGCGTGGCGATCGCCCGCGAGCTGGTCGGCTTTATCTGGGATATCGTCCGCCATGAGATGCCGCGCCTCGAGGTCCAGGTCGCGCCTGCGGGCCGCTGATTGGAAAGCACACAAACTGAACTAAGACAGGAGAAACGACAGGCATCTTGACTCAGGGTCTATTCGGCCGGTGTGGAGAACCCTTGGGCGGGCTATAACGGCATCGACCACGACGGGATAACCTCAACAGAGCATTCCCGGTCGATGATCCCTGACCCTAGAGAAAGGCCAGCTCCGCGACGCAGTGAAGTCCGGTGGTAACCAATCCACGTATATCAGCATGATCCACCGTCGCAGTCTGCCGGGTAGGTCCTGAGCCAAGGTGCTTGAATGAAGACATGAGATAAACCAACCATTTGACAGGTCAAAACATATCAGCCCGCTTCGCTCACCGATTTGGGGATCGAGGCGTTTTTCCGTCGAGGGTGTGAGATGAAGGGTGGAATGGCCACCTCAATTTGGGCGTAAACTCCTGGCGAGATGCCGAAGGGTCGGTTGACTCAGTTTCGAAGGGCGCTCAAAAGGTCGTTTTGCAAGGTACAGGCGTACGGAGGCCTCAGCGTTATCGCTGATGATCTCAGTAAAGGTGCCGTGTGAGCTGTCGTTTACCCAGGTGGCTTCCAGGCCGGGTAGCGATTGAGATTGGCCAGGATCTGCGCGATGTCGTCGGCATAGGGATAGGCTTCGGAGAAGGATAGCCAGACCTTGCGCACGGTGATCCGGATGCGGGCGCCGATTTTCAACAGCTTCAGCCGGATCGTCGTGCTCTGTGCCTTGGCATGAGCCGTACCGGCGAGACCCAGTCGACGCAAGCCATGCAATAGCACGTAAGCAAACGATGAGAAATACAAGCGGAGCTGGTTTGCCCGCATCGTCGCGGTGCTCGTGCGATCGGCAAACAGCCCCAGTTGCTGCTCCTTGATGCGATTCTCCATCTCGCCGCGGGCGCAGTAGAGCTTTTCATAGAGGCGCTTCGCACTGGCCTGGCGAGTTGTCAGATTGGTCACGACAAAGCGCGGGTTGGCCTTGTTCGGTAGGTATTCCGCCTTGCCTACGACCCGCCGCTCACGTGACCAGGACTTGCGGGTTTTGTAGCGGAAATCGCGGAACCGGCGTGCT
>CAMYJX010000156.1 GCA_947258825.1 uncultured Pseudomonadales bacterium | reverse complement strand
GCACATATTGGGGCACTGGTGGGCCTTGGAAACTGCGGATAGTGCTGACCCGGAGGGGGGAACTAATGCACGTCATCGGGCTTCAGCGCTTACCAGCTACTTGCCGCGACGCAGCTAACTGGCTGATTTCGGCCAAAAGCGGAAGTCAGCGGCGGCGCGGAGCGCCCGTGCGCTGCATGCCGTTGTTAGGGTGCCTGACCCTTATGCAGCTATCGAGAAAAACATCGGGCTGGAATACGGAATCAGCCAGATCAACCACACGACCACGCTGAACTTATGAAAGTTCGTGATCCAGCGCTCGTCTTTCCTGACCAAGACTACAGTCGCCCACACTGCGTGGAGAAGCATCAAGGCAATGGCGATCACACCCGTGATCCCATGAAATTCAAATATAAGCCCGCCAGCCGTCTCTAACATCATTCCGGTGCCCCAGGTGTCGAAGACGAAACCGATCCAGAAGAAGACCAGATGCCACACCTTCAATCTCCCTGAGAGTCGTTCGCTCCAAACACCGATGGAATAGAACACCAGCGCCAACGTGATGATTACGGTCGCTGTAATTGTCACTCCTTTACTCCTGTACGGCGGTCCGGGTGACTCAGGATGATTGGAATCATTGTTTGTCTTGCCCACATGAACGGGTATAGAACAGCAGGAGGCGCTGGTTCTAGTCGCCCGAAGCCTTCGCACCGAACTATGCGACCTTGGCTATTCCTATTCTCTACGGTAGCAAATCACCTCAATGGCCGACGTCCGCAAAAGGCCGGAAGCAGACCTTTAGACAAAGTCTACGATGTAGCCCGCCCTGGAGTCGCTTGACCGGCAGCTTTCTGGTCTTGCTCTAGTTTCATGGACACCTGGAAACGGGCTGATAATAGCCCCGGAGGTGGATCATGGGCAGGAGAAAACGCTACAGCGCGGAGTTCAAACGAGAAGCATTGCGACGGGCCAATGAACCAGGGGTTACCGACGTACTGGTGGCAGAGGAGCTCGGCATCAATGCTCGCCAGCTGCGCCGCTGGCGCGAGGCGGTGAAACGGGATGGCGAGGAGGCCTTCCCCGGCCAGGGCAAGAGCCGCGACGAGGAAATGACCCGGCTGAAACGCAAGCTCGCCAAAGTCGAGCAGGAGCGTGATTTTTTAAGGGAAGCGGCGGCGTACTTTGCCAAGGAGTCGAAATGAGGTACCGCTGTATCCATCGACGCCGCACCCAGTATCCGATCCGGCTGATGTGCCGGGTGCTGCAGGTCTCGCCGAGTGGTTACTATGCTTGGCGCAGTCGCCCGGAAAGCCAGCACGATCGTGACGACCGTGAATTGACCAAGGTAATCCGCCGGCTGCATGCGCAGAGCGATGGCACGTATGGCAGTCCACGCCTGTCTGTTGAGCTGCGGTCAGAAGGCTTCCGCTGCGGGCGGGCCCGAGTGGCCAGATTGATGCAGTTAGCGGGGCTCAAGGGCTGTCCGAAGCGGCGCTTTCGGGTCACCGGGAAGTCCGGCACCGCGCCGGCCGCCAACTTGCTGGCGCAGAACTTCTCTGCCGCACAAACCAACCAGCGCTGGGCCGCTGACATCACCTTCATCTGGACCGGCCAGGGCTGGTTGTACCTGGCGGTGGTGATGGACCTGTACTCACGACGCATCGTCGGCTGGTCGATGAGTCGGCGCATCAACCGGCACCTGGCGTTAAACGCACTCAACATGGCCCTGGGTTACCGTCAGCCTGGCTGCGGGCTGATCCACCACTCGGACCGCGGGGCACAATACCTGAGCGACGACTATCAGGCCTTGCTGAAACAGCATGGCATCATCTGTAGCGTGAGCGGCACGGGCAGCTGCTACGACAATGCAGTGGTGGAGAGCTTCTTTGCCAGTCTTAAGCGGGAACGCATCAAGCGGCGGAAATATCGCACCCGGGATGACGCCCGAGCAGATATCTTTGACTATATCGAGCGCTTCTATAACCGCGAGCGACGGCACGGATACCTGGGCCATACCAGCCCCGTTAACTATGAAGACCGGACATTACAGACTTAACGAAACCGTCCGTGAAACGCGGGCAAAACCACCTGGCCGAAAGCGGACATCTTCGCCGTCTGGGGCGTACCGTTGGAATTGAGACGAGAGCGCGGGGAACGAGGTGGCTCATGGAGATGCTGGCGTTTTGGCTGCCAGGCATACTGGTAATAGTGGCTGGGATTTTTTTGCGGGTTTTCCTGGTTACGGGCTGGCGGGATCGTAAGGGTCCCCAAACCTGGTAGCGCCAACCGGCGCAGACCTGGCAGGGCGGTGACCCCCGGAGCGATGCAATGATCAAAAACTTTCTGACCCTCGGCCTGCTGTTGTCCCTGCTGCTCTGCGCAGCCTGCGCGACGCAGCCGGAGCCTGCCGGCGAACTGGAACTGGTGGCAGAGCTCGACCAGGCGCCGGGTAACATCGCGGTCACGCCGGACGGCCGGCTGATCCTGAGCCAGCACCCGATCTTCCGGACGGCCTGGCCTTCGGCCCCGACCAGTATGTGTACGTGGTGTCGAACCAGCTGCACCTGTCGGTGCCCTTCAACCGCGGTAAGGACCTGACAGAGCCGCCCTTCTACGTGACGCGCTTCAGGGCGCAGACGAGGTTGTCCCCCGCGATACCAATCTTCACACGCCGGACACGTTGAGCCAGTGTGCGTACACGGCCGCGGACGGTCGAGCGGTGGGCTTCAGTTTCAAATTTCTGCCGTACGAGAAGTTCGATGTCAGCCGTGTGGCGCCGCTGCAGCTTGATCTCAACGCCACCTTTGTGGCCGGCGGCGTGGCGCCGAAGGCGCAGCTGGACGATCCGGGCAAGGTCGCATTCAGTTTCCTGCAACAAGACCGCACGACGAAGCAGCCTGGCCCGAAACCGTTTAGCGCGCCGCGAGCGAACCTCGCAAGTTCCGGAACACTGGTGTAACTTGAAGCGATGGAGCTGGATGCACGCAGCACGAGAGCGGTAGAAGAGGCACGCAGTGCGCGAGCGCGCGCTTATGCGCCGTATTCCGGCTTCAAAATGGGTGCGGCGGTGGTCACCGACAAGGAGGCACTCGCGCCCGGTGCCCTGGTCGAGAACGTGTCGCTGGGCCTGGCCATGTGCGCGGAACGCGCGGCCCTGTTCTCTACCGTCGCGCAG
>CAMYJX010000155.1 GCA_947258825.1 uncultured Pseudomonadales bacterium | reverse complement strand
GGCGCCAAAGTTCGCGCCTACGATCCGGCGGCAGGCGAAGCGGCGGCCGAGTTATATGCCGAGGAACCGGCTTTCACGCTGTGTGACAGACGGGACGACACCCTGGAAGAAGTGGATGCGCTCATCGTGGTGACCGAGTGGAACGAGTTCCGCAGCCCCGATTTTCAGGCCCTCAAAGCGCAGCTGAAAACCCCGGTGATTTTCGACGGTCGGAATCTCTACGATCCGGATTACCTTGGTCAGCTGGGGTTCATCTATTACGGCATCGGAAGAGGTCGCTCCGTTTTCCACTGAGCAACCCCCAGGCGCGCCTGGCTGGATTTTCCCTGCAAGGTTTTCCCTGAACGGAAAACCTTGCAGGGAAAACCGGCTTGATACTGGATATACATACAGGTAATCTGAGCGACCCCTGTACGTAAATACAGTGTCGTGATGAAGACGCCAGATACCGCTACCTCCAGAATCAGCACCTCCGCCACCGGCACCTCCGCCACCGGCACCTCCGCCACCGGCACCTCCGGAACCGGCACCTCCGGAATAAAAAAACTTCTGCACCATCCCGATCTCTGGCGTGCCGGCCAGCTCACGCAGCCTCCCGACACGCTGTCCAGCGGCTTTGCCGCCCTGGACGAGCATCTGCCCGGCTGCGGCTGGCCGAGGGCGGGGCTCGCCGAATTTCTGCTGAATACCACCGGCGTGGGTGAGCTGCGGCTGCTCGCGCCGCTGATGCGCGAGCTGACCAGGTCCGAGCATCGCTGGGTGGCCTGGATCAATCCGCCCTTCATTCCCTACGCCCCGGCGCTGGAAGCGCTGGGCATCGACGTCAGCCGGATCCTGCTGATTCACCCGAAAACGCACCAGGAAGCTTTGTGGGCGCTGGAACGAGCCAGCAGATCAGGCACCTGCAGCATGACGCTGGCCTGGCTGGATGAGCGACAGCTGCATCTCAAGGACACCCGTCGCCTGCAACTGGCGGCTCGACAGGGACGCACGCTCACTTGCCTGTTCCGGCCATCCGAGGCGGCCGCCACCAACTCCATGGCTGAACTGCGGCTGCAGATGACACCCGACGAGCCAGGCAGCGTAGCGCTGAACATCTGCAAGCGTCGCGGTGGCTGGCCGGTGTCCGGCATACGGCTGCAGATCAGCGAAGAACGGCGCCCACAGGAAATTCGCGAGCAGCTTTCCCTATGGAGGGATCAGAGGCGACATCAGCGTCAGCTGCAGGCGGAGACACCTCGGGCAGAAGTGGCGGAGGTGCCGGTTGCGGAGGTGCCGGTTGCGGAGGTGCCGCTCACGGAAGCGTCGGGCACAGGAAACCGGGTCACCCACTGATGCTGTGGCTGGGCCTGCACTTTCCAGCGCTCGCGCAGGAAGTTTTCCATCTGGGCGAAAGCCGTCAGAACAAAGGCTCAGCTGAAGGCTCGGCTGAAGGCTCGGCTGAAGGCTCGGCTGAAGGCTCCTCTAGAACCAGAGATGGAACCACAGCTGAAGCCGCGGAGCCCCGGGTAATCGTCGAGGACAACCGCATTGTGCTATGTAATGCCGCCGCCCTGAACGCAGGCATTGTCCGGGGTTGCACCCTGGCCACAGCCAACAGCATCGTTTCAGGGCTCAGACATCATCAGCGCGAGCCGGAACGGGAAGCCCGACGGTTGCGCCAGCTTGGAGAGATGCTTTACCGCTTCAGCGCTCATATCAGCCTGGCCCCGCCGTCAGGGTTGGTTGTGGAGGCAGGCGGCAGCCTGAGACTCTTCGGCGACGTGGCAGCGCTGGCGCAACAGGTAGAAGCGCTGTGTGCAAGCCTGGGTCACGAGGTCTGCTGCCGCTGGGCGAAAACGCCGCTGGCAGCCCTGCTGCTGGCAAGATCCCGGGCCGCGCAGATCAACGAGGTGCCGCTGAGCTGCATGAACCTCGATACCGACCAGGTGGAACGCTTCGCCAACATGGGCATCTACAGCCTGGGACAGCTGCTGAGCCTTCCCCGACAATCTCTGGCCAGACGTTTTGGCCAGCATCTGGTGGATGAGCTGCAGCGACTTACCGGTACCCTGCCCGACCCTCAACCCTGCCTGCAGCCGGCCCACCAATTTCATCACGACCTGCACCTGCTGGAACCCATCCACAGCAAAGAAGCGCTGCTCTTTCCCATGCAGCGGCTGCTCATAGAGCTGCATCACTGGCTGGTAGGACGGCAGCTGGGAGCCGAACTGCTGGTGTGGCACTTTGCCGCTGCAGGCAGCCATCCAGAGGGGCGGCTTCGCCTGCAGGTAAGCTTTGCCCGGCCGCAGCAGCATCAGGAATCCTTTCTCGGCATCACCCGGCTGCGACTGGGATGAGCTGCGTGCTCGCCTGGGCCGGAGCGCCTGCTGCAGCATCAAGGCTCTGGACCAGCACTGCCCGGAAGATGCCTGGGCCACAGCGCCACTTTCGAACCGACGCCGCACTGATCGACGACACTCTAATCAAAGCCGCGGCGCTGACAGCGCCGTGCAACAGGGCTCGACAACGCTATCCCCAACACGGCCACTGTGGCTGTTCGAGCCTCCTCGGGCCACGGCAGCTGAAAAGCTCACCCTGCTGCGGGGGCCCGAGCGCATCCAGGCCGGATGGTGGCAGGAAGCCCAATGCCGCGACTATTACATAGCCCGGCACGAAGATGGTGCTGAATGCTGGGCCTTTGTGGATGCTCACGACCGCTGGTATCTGCATGGCTATTTTGCCTAGCCAGCGTGCCAACGGGCGGTAAGCGACGATGAGGTTCGCCGAGCTGCACTGCATCAGCAACTACAGCTTTCTGCGCGGCGCTTCTCATCCGGAAGAGCTGGTAAAGCAGGCGGCGGCGTTGGGCTACGAAGCAATCGCGCTGACCGATGAGTGCTCCTTCTGCGGGGTGGTCAGAGCCCATACGGCAGCCAAGGCCTGTGGCATCAAGCTCATCATCGGCGCCGAATTTCATCTGCAGGAAGGCATCCACCTGGTGCTTCTCGCGCCTGATCGTATCGCTTACGGCCAGCTGTCGGCTCTTATTACCCGTCTGCGCCGACGATCGCCTAAAGGTGAATATCGGGTGCAGCTGGAGGATTTCCGATGGGGGGTGGATGAATGCCTCGCGCTCTGGATACCCGCCTGTACTGGAATAGAGGCTTTGATCCCGCAGGGACGCGATCTCAAAGACTTTTTCCCCACGTTGTGGGTCAGCCTGCAGCTCTTCCACGAGGCTCAGGACCTGGACAAGACGGCCAACGCTCTCACCCTCGCCATGCGTCTCGATCTGCCGCTGGTGGCCAGCAATGGTGTTCATGCTCATGTCCCCAGTCGCCAGCCGCTGCAGGACGTCCTTGCCGCCATCCGTCACAAGACCACCGTAGCGAAGCTGGGCAGCCGCGGTTTTCAGAACGCGGAACGGCATCTGCGACCCGTTGCAGAACTCGAGGCTCTGTACCCGCCGGAGCTTCTTGAGGAGTCCTGCCGCATTGCCACACGTTGCCGGTTTTCCCTGGACGAGTTGCGTTACGAGTACCCGCGCGAGCTGGTGCCACCGCACCTGACGCCAACCAACTATCTGCGCCAGCTCACTTACGCCGGCGCCGCAGAGCGTTGGCCCGATGGCGTCCCGGAGGAAACCCGGACGCTCATCGAAAAAGAACTGGCGCTGATCAGCGAGCTTGGCTACGAGTATTACTTTCTTACTGTTCAGGACATCGTGCAGTTCGCCCGCAGCCAGGGCATCCTCTGTCAGGGCCGCGGGTCCGCGGCCAACTCTGCAGTCTGCTACTGTCTGCACGTCACCGAGGTGGACCCCTCGCGCATGCACCTGCTGTTCGAGCGCTTTGTTTCCAAAGAGCGCAACGAGCCGCCGGATATCGATGTGGATTTCGAGCACGAGCGGCGCGAAGAGGTTATTCAGTATATCTACAAGCGCTACGGTCGCGACCGGGCAGCCCTGGCGGCGACCCTCATTACCTATCGGCCCAAAAGCGCAATCCGTGATGTGGGCAAAGCACTGGGCATGGATGTCGACCTGGTTGATCTGCTGGCGAAGTCACTTGCCTGGTGGGACAAGCGGGAAGCGCTGGAAGCGCGCCTGGTAGCAGCGGGCCTCGACCCGAAAAGCCAGCTTGTGGCGCAGTTTCTGTATCTGGTGCAGCAGATTCTCGGCTTTCCCAGACACCTTTCGCAGCACGTTGGAGGCTTTGTCATTTCCCAGGGTCCTCTGGCTCAGCTGGTACCGGTGGAAAATGCCGCCATGCCGGAACGCACCATTATCCAGTGGGACAAAGACGACCTCGAGGCTCTGGGGCTTCTGAAAGTAGACGTGCTGGGGCTGGGCATGCTCACCGCCATCCGCAAAGCCCTGTGCGCCCTGAACGCCCATCGGGGCAGCACGCTCACGGTAGCGAAGATCCCCCCGGAAGACCCGGAAACCTATCGGATGCTGCAGCGGGGAGACAGCGTGGGGGTATTTCAGGTGGAATCCCGAGCGCAGATGGCCATGCTGCCCCGTCTGAAGCCTCGACATTTTTACGATCTGGTCATCGAGGTAGCCATCGTTCGTCCGGGCCCCATTCAAGGCGACATGGTGCACCCCTACCTGCGCCGGCGGCAGGGGTTGGAGCCCGTGACCTATCCCAACGAGGACGTGCGCCGGGTTCTGGAGCGCACGCTGGGCGTCCCCATTTTTCAGGAGCAGGTGATCGAGCTGGCCATGGTGGCTGCCGGCTTCAGCGCCGGTGAGGCGGATCAGCTGCGCCGGGCCATGGCAGCCTGGCGAAGGCGGGGCGGTCTGGGTCACTTCGAACAGAAGCTCATCGAAGGCATGCTCGCACGGGGGCACGACCGGGACTTCGCAGAGCGGGTGTTCAGACAGATTCAGGGGTTTGGAGAGTATGGCTTTCCCGAATCTCATGCTGCCAGCTTCGCGCTGTTGGTGTATGTGTCCGCCTGGCTGAAACGGCATGAGCCCGCCGCCTTCTGCTGCGGGCTGCTGAACAGGCTGCCCATGGGCTTCTACTCCCCCTCTCAGCTGGTACAGGACGCGGAGCGCCACGGCATCCAGGCGAATCCCGTAGATGTACAGCTGAGCACCTGGGATCATCGGCTCGAAAGCGAGGGCACAGCGGCACCAGATGTCCATGAGGCAGCCGACGGAGCCCGGGCTCAGCCTTCCCTGCGGCTGGGTTTACGCATGGTGAAGGGGCTCGCTCAGGAGGTGGGAGAACGCATTGCGGCAGCCCGCCCCTTCAATGATATCGACGATCTGGTCAAACGCGCCGCCATCAATTCTCAGACCCTGCGCTTTCTGGCCCGCGCCGGCGCGCTCCAGCGTCTGGCCGGACATCGCTACCAGGCCCACTGGGAAGCAGCTGCCATACAGCCGTCGACCGCGCTGGAACAGGCGACTGAAGGCCGGGCGGCTGAGGGCCGGGCGGCTGAGAACCGGGCAGCAGAAAGCCGGGCGCCTTATCAGCCCGAGCCCACTGATGACGTGACGCT
>CAMYJX010000154.1 GCA_947258825.1 uncultured Pseudomonadales bacterium | reverse complement strand
TCCCAACATCGACCCGCCGGTGGTCAGCATCGATACCATCTACCGCGGCGCGGCAGCGACCGTGGTGGAATCGCGCATCACCGAGCTGATAGAAGAGCGGATTTCCGGGGTCGAAGGGATCGAATTCATCGCGTCGTCGAGCAGCGACGGCCGCAGTCAGATCAACGTCGAGTTCCGCATCGGCCGCAACGTGGACGCGGCGGCCAACGACATCCGCGACCGGGTATCCAGCATCCTGTCGGACCTGCCGGCCGAGGCAGAGCCGCCCGAGATCCGCAAGGTGGATTCCGACGAAAGCGTGATCATGTGGATAAACCTGGTCAGCGATCGCATGACCGTGCCGGAGCTCACCGACTACGCCGAGCGCTACCTGAAGGACCGCTTCTCCGTGCTGAACGGCGTCGCCAGAGTGTTCATCGGCGGCGCCCAGCGCTACGCCATGCGCATCTGGCTGGACCGCCAGAAGCTGGCGGCGCGCGGCCTCACCGTCAGCGACGTGGAGACCGCGCTTCGCGCCGGTAATGTGGAGCTGCCGGCGGGCGAGGTGGAATCCATCGAGCGGCAGTTTACCGTCCGGGTGGAACGAACCTTCCAGAACCCGGTGGATTTCCGCTCGCTGGTGATCGCGACCGGCAGCGACGGCTATCTGGTCCGCCTCGGGGACGTGGCCCGGGTGGAGCGCGGCGCCGAGGAGGACCGCAACTTCTTCCGCGGTAACGGCATCCCCCAGGTGGGCATGGGCGTGGTGCGGCAGTCGACGGCCAACCTGCTGGACGTGGCCAGAGCCGCGAAGCAGGAAATGGCCCTGATCACCCCCTCCCTACCGGAAGGCATGGAGTTCAAGCAGAGCTACGACTCCTCCGTGTTCGTGGAAGGCGCGGTCAACGAGGTCTACAAGACGCTGCTGATCGCCGTCGGCCTGGTGGTGCTGTCTATCTACCTGTTCCTGGGCAGCGTGCGCGCCATGCTGGTGCCCGCGGTAACCGTTCCCGTCTGCATCATCGCCACCTTCATTGCCCTTTACGTCCTGGACTTTTCGGTCAACCTGCTGACCCTGCTGGCCCTGGTGCTCGCCATCGGCCTGGTGGTGGACGACGCCATCGTCATGCTGGAAAACATCCACCGGCGCATCGACGAATACGGCGAGTCGCCGCTGGTGGCCGCCTATCGCGGCGCCCGCCAGGTAGGGTTCGCCATCATCGCCACCACCGCGGTGCTGGTGGCCGTGTTCGTGCCCATTACCTTCCTGGAAGGGGACATCGGCCGGCTGTTCTCGGAGTTCGCTTTGACCATGGCCGCGGCGGTGGTCTTTTCCAGCCTGGTAGCCCTGACCCTGGCGCCGGCCCTGGCGTCGAAGGTGTTGCGGCCCATAACCAGCGAGAACCGAATGACCCGCACCATCGATCACAACTTCGAGGTGGTTCGCGGCATCTATCGCCGCTGCGTCGAGTTCATGCTGCGCCATCCGTCCATCCCCTTGGTTGCCTTCTTCGCCCTGCTGGCGTTGAGCGCGGCGCTGATGCGCGAGCTACCCCAGGAGTACGCGCCGGACGAGGATCGCGGCAGCTTCTTCACCTTTGTGCGCGGTCCCGAAGGCGCCACCTTCGAGTACATGACGCCGTACATGGAAGAGATCGAGCGGCGGCTTCTGCCTTATGTGGAAGCGGGAGAGATTCAGCGACTGCTGGTTCGCCTGCCCGGGGGCTTCGGCGGGGTGGCCCGGTACAACACCGGCGTGGTGATAGTAGTGCTGACGCCGTTTGACCAGCGCCGACCCGGGGACGAAATTCTGAATGAGGTCCGGGCCAATCTGTCTGACCTGCCAGGCGTGTTCGCCTTTCCGGTGATGCGCCAGGGCTTCGGCTCCAGCGCCGACAAGCCCCTGCAGTTCGTCATCGGCGGCGGCAGCTACGAGGAGCTGACGCGCTGGCGGGACATCCTGGTGAACGAGATCAACGAGGACAATCCCGGCTACCTGGGGCTCGACTGGGACTACAAGGAAACCCAGCCGCAGATCGGCGTGCGCATCGATTACAACCGGTCGGCGGACCTGGGCGTGCCCATCATGGAAGTGGGGCGAACCCTGGAGACCCTGCTCGGCTCCCGTCGGGTGACCACTTACATCGAGGGTGGCGAAGAGTACGAGGTCATCCTCGAGGGCGAGCGCGAGGCACAACGCACGCCCACCAGCATGGAGAATATCTACGTCCGTTCCACCGGCAGCGGCGAGCTGATCCCCCTGTCGAACCTGGTGACGCTGGAGGAATTTGCCGATTCCAACCGGCTGAACCGCTACAACCGCGTGCGCGCGATCACCCTCGAGGCCAACCTGGCAGAGGGGTTCTCGCTGAACGAAGCCGTAAGTCATCTGGAAACCCTAGTACGTGACAAGCTGCCGGACGGCGTGGTGGTGGACTACAAGGGGCAGTCACGGGATCTGCGCGAGTCCAGCAGCTCCATCGTGTTCGTCATGCTCCTGGGCATCGCGGTGGTGTTTCTGGCGCTGGCAGCGCAGTTTGAAAGCTTCCGACATCCGTTGACCATCATGCTCACGGTGCCGCTGGCTATCGCCGGCGGGCTGCTGGGCCTCTACCTGACCGGCAACAGCATTAACGTCTACAGCCAGATCGGACTGATCATGCTGGTGGGCCTGGCGGCCAAGAACGGGATTCTGATCGTGGAGTTCGCCAACCAGCTGCGGGACGAAGGTCGAGAGCTGACCGACGCGCTGATCAGCGCCTGCGAGACCCGTTTGCGCCCCATCATCATGACCACAATCACCACCGCGGCAGGCACGGTACCGCTTATGCTGGCTTCCGGCCCGGGCTCGGAGACCCGTCAGGTCATCGGCATCGTCGTGTTCAGCGGCGTCACCGTCGCCACCTTCTTCACCCTGTTCATCGTGCCCGTAGCTTACCGGCTCATCGGACGCGGCGGCAGCTCGCCCCAGGCCGTGTCTCAACGCCTGGATAAAGAGCTGGCTGATGAGCCGGCGGGGGAAAGCGCCGGCTAGCTGGGCGGGGCGGCTTTCAAGGTAATATCTCCGCATAGCCATCTAGGGAACCTCTGACTAATTCTTGAATGCTCAGAGCGTCTCGCGTTTTTCCTGTCTAGAAGCGGGCCGCAGGCAATGTAGATCACCTTGGCAAGGCACGCGACAACGACAGGGAGAACGCGAGA
>CAMYJX010000153.1 GCA_947258825.1 uncultured Pseudomonadales bacterium | reverse complement strand
TTTTCTTAACCATGATCAGGCTGACGCGTTCGAATTTGAAGGAATGTGGCGACGGGTCATCTCGCTGGCCAGGGCCATGTAGCTGATCGCACCGCGTGAAGATTTATCATACAGCATGACCGGCAGGCCATGACTCGGAGCTTCAGCCACACGCACGTTGCGCGGGATCATGGTCCGGAAGACCTTGTCGCCGAAGTGCTGGATCAACTGCGCCGAGACCTGATTGTCCAGATTGTTGCGTGGGTCGTGCATGGTGCGCACGATGCCTTCCATTTCCAGGCGTGGATTGCGGTGGTCCCTGATCTGCTGCACGGTGGCCAGCAGCGCAGACAGACCCTCGAGGGCGTAATACTCCGTCTGCAGGGGGACGAGAACGCTGTCTGCCGCGACCAGGGCATTCAAGGTGAGCATGTTCAATGAAGGAGGGCAGTCGATCAGGATGTAGTCATACGCCTGCCGAACCGGTGCGAGCGCCAGCTCCAGACGCTTCTCACGTAGCGGCGCCTCGAGCAGCCGGACTTCAGCCGCAGTCAGATCACTGTTTGAAGGCAAGACGTCGTAGCCCGCCTCCGGCGCGCGCCGGACGCAGTCTGAAACCGGGAGCTCCCCCATCAGCGCATCGAGCGTGGATTTTTCCAACCGATGCTTGTCGATCCCGCTGCCCATGGTTGCGTTTCCCTGGGGGTCGAGATCGATCAGCAATACGCGGCGTTTCATCGCTGCCATGGCCGCCGCCGTATTCACTGCCGTGGTGGTCTTGCCTACGCCGCCTTTCTGGTTGGCGACAGCAATAATTCGTCCCATGGTGATGCCTGGATCTGCGTGTCTGGCCGACCGGTTGGCCGGGCAGCCAATCATAACCACGCGGCGGGAAAAAGACAGCCTCGGAAATCCCGCAGGCTGAAGATACCGAGCGGGCGAGTGTTCCAGGATCCCGCCCCCGGGCAATGGGAACGCTCGGGAGTCGGGCTGTGCGCGACCATTTGGTCGGCGTCGCCCTGCGGCTACCGGCGCAGGATCACCAGATTGCGCTGGCCCCTCTCACCCGGGACCTGCAATGCCACCGTCTTGACGCCCAGGTCAGCGGGCAGATCGGCATGTTCGACCAGCGGCTCTGCCCCCTTCATGGCCAGCCAACAGCCGTCCGGGGCGAGCAGCTGGTTTGTTTTCTCTAACATCTCCGCCAAGGTCGCAAAGGCGCGCGAGATAATCCGCGCGTAGTGCCGCGGCCGATCCAGCTGTTCGACGCGACTCCTGATTACCTCGACATTTGCCAGACCGAGTTCGCCCACAACCTGAGTGACAAACCGGGTTTTCTTGCCGTTGCTGTCCAGCAGGGAAAATTTCAGGTCGGGACGGGCGATCGCCAGCGGGATGCCGGGCAGGCCGGCGCCGGTCCCCACATCCAGCACCGGTCCCTGATCCACCCAGGGGAGGATGGACAGGCTGTCGAGCAGCTGGCGGCGAACCATGATGGCAGGGTCACGGACCGCGGTCAGGTTGTAGGAGCGGTTCCATCGAGCCAAGAGACCCAGAAATGCGAGTAACTGCTCACCCTGACCTTTGCTGAGCTGCAGATTCAGTTCGGCCAGGCCCCGGTCCAGCTGCCGGCGCCAGTCCGGATGTATTTCGACCAGTGTAACCATGGGTAATTCTAACCGGACGGGTGTCGGGGCCCTGGTATCATCACCGCTTCACGCCCTGCAAGGCCTAAACAATGCTCAAACTATACGGCATCACCGCCTCGCGCGCGTTCCGCCCTCTCTGGCTTATGCACGAGCTCGGGCTGGAGTACGAGCAGGTCGCAATCGACTACCGCGGCGAGGAGCTGAATGATCCGGCCTATCTCGCGGTTAACCCGAATGGACGCATACCGGCGCTGGTGGATGGCGAGCTGGTCCTGTGGGAGTCCATGGCGATCAATCTCTACCTGGCCCGCAAGTACGGCGCTGACAGCGGCCTATGGCCGAATAGCATCGAGGGCGAGGCGCTGGCCCTGCAATGGTCGTTCTGGGTGATGAGCGAGGTCGAGGACCCGTTACTCAGTGTCCTGATGCACAGTCGGGTGTTGCCCGCTGAAAAGCGTGACCCGGAAAAGGTCAGCCGCAACCTTGGTGTTCTCAAAGCGCCATTTGCGGTACTCGACCGGGCGCTTGCCGGGCGGGATTATCTTTTAGGTAAGCATTTCACAATCGCCGATCTCAATGTTGCTGCCGTGTTGTCCTGGTGCAAACCGGCGCACCTTGCACTGGAGGACTACCCGCAGCTGGAAGCCTGGCTGCAACGCTGCCTGGCCCGGCCGGCGCGTAAGCAGGCCCAGACCGCCTGACCCATGACTAGCAGGCGATCGGCCGAACGCTTCCTCTGGCTTCTGAGTTTTGCCGGCGCACTGGCTTTTGCCACCTGGCAGACCCTGCTCAACAATTTCGCTGTTGAACAGGCCGGCTTCACCGGTGTCGAGATCGGGATTCTGCAGAGCCTGCGCGAGGTTCCGGGCTTCCTGGCGTTCACCACGGTTTTTGTCCTGCTTTTCTTGCGCGAACAGACATTCGTCCTGCTGTCCGTCGCATTGCTCGGGTTGGGCGTGGGCCTGACCGGTTTCTTTCCGCAAGAGCACGCTTTCTACATCACCACGATCCTGATGTCGGTCGGCTTTCACTACTTTTTCACACTGCAGAAGTCGCTCGCGCTGCAGTGGATAGAGGCCGAGCATACGCCGATCACCCTGGGGCGGCTGTCCGCCGCACGTTCGTATGCCGCCATCGTGGTGTTTGCAGCCATCTGGCTGGGGCTTGAATTCTGGCACATTGGCTATCAATGGCTATACCTGGTGGCCGGTGGTGCCACCATCCTGGTTGTCTTGTGGGCCTGGCGGGCATTCCCACAGTTTTCACACCAGGTCCCGCAACATAAACACCTGCTGATGCGCAGGCGCTATTGGCTGTATTACGCGCTCACCTTCATGGGCGGCGCACGGCGCCAGATCTTCGTTGTCTTCGCCGGGTTTCTGATGGTGGAAAAGTTTGACTACGGCGCATCGGATATCGCCCTGCTGTTTCTCATCAACCACTTGATCAATACCTGGGCCGCGCCACGGGTCGGCAAACTGGTCGCGCAATGGGGCGAGCGACGTGCACTGACCTTCGAGTACGTTGGCTTGATCGTCATTTTCAGCTCTTATGCCTTTGTCGAGGTGGCCTGGCTCGCGGGACTGCTTTATGTGCTCGATCACCTGCTGTTCGCTATGGCCATCGCCATCGAGAGCTATTTCAAGAAGATTGCCGACCCGCGCG
>CAMYJX010000152.1 GCA_947258825.1 uncultured Pseudomonadales bacterium | reverse complement strand
CTGACGTAACGTTCCGCACCCGCAACGACCACGATTGGGTAGATCTGAGCAGCAGAGAGCTGGTCGCCGAGAAGACCGTCGTGCTGTTCTCGCTGCCAGGCGCATTTACGCCTACCTGCTCAACATCACACGTGCCCCGCTACAACCAGCTGGCGGATGAATTCCGCCGCCAGGGCGTAGATGAGATCATCTGCATGTCGGTGAACGACGCCTTCGTCATGAATCAATGGCAGGAAGACCAGAACGCCTGGAACCTGCGCTTCGTGCCCGACGGCAACGGCGAGTTCACCGAGAAAATGGGCATGCTGGCGGGCAAGGAGGACCTGGGATTCGGACGCCGATCATGGCGCTACTCGATGCTCGTCCGCGATGGCGTCATCGAAGAGATGTTCATTGAACCCGATGTGCCCGGCGACCCTTATGAGGTTTCCGACGCTGACACCCTGCTGAGCTACCTGGCACCTGCCGCGCCCAGCCCGCTGGACGCGACCGTGTTCGCGCGAAAAGGCTGCGGCCATTGTGTGAGGGCCAAACAGGCGCTGGAGGCGAGCGGCATCCCATTCGAAGAGCTGGTTCTGAACCGTGATTTCAGCGACCGCACGCTGCGCGCGGTCAGTGCCTGCAGAACCTTTCCTCAGGTGTTCATCAACGGAGAACACATCGGCGGGGCCGAGGATCTGGAGGAGTGGCTGAAGGCCCGTCGCGCGGCCTGAAACCGCAATAAGCACGCGGTGGGCGTTGCGCGCCCACCGCCACTGCAACCCACGGGCACCGCAAACGCAGATCAGGTAAGGTCCGTTGGATAATCAACTGCCGAAAGCGATCTCCCGATGCCTGCCTTCCAACTGCACCCACGCCTCGCCGAAGACACTCAGATCATCGGCGAGCTGTCCCTCTGTCGGTTGCTGCTGCTGAATGATCGGCGCTTCCCCTGGTGCGTCCTGGTGCCCCGTCGACCAGACCTCAGAGAGCTTCACGATCTACCCGAGGACGATCTCGCCCGCCTTATGACCGAGGTCGTCGCCGTGTCCCGAGCGCTCGAATCGCACTGCAACACTTTCAAGATCAACATCGGCGCCCTGGGCAACCTGGTGCCGCAACTGCACGTGCACGTGGTGGGTCGTCGGAAAGACGATGACGCCTGGCCAGGCCCCGTGTGGGGACATAGCCAGGCAATACCTTACGAAGAGGCTGAGGCCGCCCGCCTGCGAAACGCCCTGCGGGAAGCCTGCGGTGCTAAACCCGCTCGATGATGGTGGCCGTTCCCATGCCGCCGCCGGTGCACATGGCAATGAGCGCCGTCTGCTTGTCCAGACGCTCAAGCTGATCCAGGGCGGTGCCGATGAGCATCCCGCCCGTCGCGCCAATGGGATGGCCAAGGGCGATGGCGCCGCCATCGACGTTCATGTCGTCGTGGGAAATATCCATGTCCTTGAGAAACTTCAGCACGACGGCGGCGAAAGCTTCGTTGATCTCCCAGAGATCGATATCGTTCTTGGTCATTCCCGCTTTATCCAGACAGCGCTGAGCTGCCGGGGCCGGCGCCGTGAGCATGATCAGCGGTTCCGTGCCCGCGGTCGCGCTCATGCGGATTTTTTCCCGCGGCGTCAATCCGTGCGCTTTGGCGTAGTCCGGACTGGTCACCAGCACCGCGCTGGCCCCGTCTACCACCCCGGAGCTGTTCCCCGCGTGATGCACGTGCGTAAGCTCCGACACATCCGGATAGCGGTCCCTGGCCATGTCATCGAAGGTCTTGGCGTAACCCTCCATCACATGTTTGCCCATGGCCTCGAAAGAGGGCTTCAAGCCCTCCATGCTCTCGAGGGTAGTTCCGGGGCGCGGATGCTCGTCCCTATCCAGCGCCAGCGACCCATCCTCGTTATGAATGGGTACAAGCGCGTTCTTGAACCGACCCTCTTCGATGGCCAGCGCTGCGCGCGCCTGGCTTTCAACGGCGTAGCTGTCCACATCCTCGCGGCTGAAACCTTCGATGCTGGCGATGAGATCGGCAGAAATGCCCTGGGGCACCTGAGGGTGCAGCTTGAACAGATGCTCGTTATTGGCGTGGAAACCAGGGGCATGCAATGGCGCATAGCGGGACATGAACTCGACGCCACCCCCAATAACCGCTTCCTGCATGCCGGAGATGACGCCCATGGCTGCGAAATTCACCGCCTGCTGGCCACTGCCACAGAAGCGGTGAAGCGTCACGCCGGTCACGGACAGGGGCCAGCCGGCATCGAGCACCGACATGCGGGCGATGTCGTGGGCGTGATCGCCACTGCCTGTACCGCAGCCAGCCACGACGTCCTCGATATCTGCAGGATCGAAACCTACCTTGTCCTTGAGCCCGTTCAGTACCTGGGCCAGGCATCGCTGAGGATGAATATGACTCAGGCTGCCGACACCCGGCTTGCCCCGGCCCCTTGGCGAACGGGCCGCATCGATGATCCAGGCTTCCCTCATGGTGTGTCTCCCGCTGTTGTCTTTCGAAAAGACTCGGGATTCTAACTTTCCAGCGCTTCCGGGGTCTACGGGCTCATGGCAGTCGCGGGACCTGCCTCAACGCCCGATACGGCAGCCGCTCCAATCAGCTGGCCGGGGGCGTTGATCCTTTCTCCAACGGCCACCTCCGCGTCCCGCAGAACCACCGTGCCAGAGAGAAAGCCATCCACCACCACCCGACGAGGAACCACGATCCCTCCCCGATTGGTGAACGCTACGCTTACTTCGTAGCGGTCGTTATCATCGTCCACGACCACGTAACGACAGCGTCCCGGTTTGCTTTCCAATCGGGTCAACCGGTAATGGTGCCGGCCCGTGTGAAGAAGCTGGTCCCCAGCGCAGCCCGGGAGCACAAAGAGACCGGTGAGCACGTCGAATCCGGCAGGCGCCGACCGCGTTGGCCTGACCTTGCCATTCTTCACGACCTGAAGGGTTCCTTCCTGAACCAGCACTTCCCGGCGTTTGTCGCGATCTTTTTCCAGGTAGGAAAAGCTCAACGGTCGGATTCCCTGATCTCCCACTCCACCGCGGGCGCTATTTAAGTCGCCGCGGGCGCTGAACCGATTGCGCCAATCCGAGAAAGTGTCCAGCAGGCCACGCGTTCGGGCCGAGCCCTGAATCTGGTAGCTTCCCTCGCCGATGATCACGTGAACCCGCGCTTCGCCCACCTTGGCCCCGCCGACAAAGGCGTCATAGCGGAGCAGCGTCGCAGCCGCCGGCGAAGCGCCGGGTGCGGCCGCGGAGGACTCCGTAACAGCCATGGCGCTGATCGCAAAGCACAGCAGGTTGAAAGACAGAAATACAGCTCTCATGGGGGGAAACTTAGCAGCGCCCCGTGAACTCCGGCTGAACGGGGCTTTTTTTAAGCAGCGGCACAGGCTTTTTTTAAGCAGCGGCACGGGCTTTTTTTAA
>CAMYJX010000151.1 GCA_947258825.1 uncultured Pseudomonadales bacterium | reverse complement strand
GCGGCCACCAGCACCATGTCACGCCGCGGGTTGCGCAAGCCGCGGAAATTGACCGGCACCGGCTTGGCCCATCCAAACAGGAATCCGCCAAGGAACAGCATCAGCGCGGGCACAATCACGGTGCCGACCGGGTCGATATGCTTCAGCGGATTGAGCGTCAGCCGGCCGGCGAGCTCCGCAGTGTGGTCGCCAAAGCGCCGCGCCACCCAGCCGTGTGCGACCTCGTGCAACGTGATCGCGAACAGGACCGGGATCACCGCCACGGCGAGCATCTGGATCATATTAAGCTGGGGCATCGGCGTATTATACGCGGCTGGCGCGGTCAGACCCGGAGCAAATGGCCGACATCGCCCATGCCCTGGCGCAGGACTTCCGGCGCCTGACCGACCAGGTCGATGACGCTGGTGGGCTCGATGCCGCAGGAGCCAGCGTCGATGACCAAATCCACATCGGCACCGACCCGTTCGAATATCTCGTAGGGCTCAGTGAGCGGCACGGCGTCGCCCGCGAGCTGCATCGTGCTGCTCAACAGCGGTTCGTCCAGGCCCTCCAGCATGGCGCGCGGCACCGGATGGGTCGGCAGGCGAATGCCGACGGTCCGCCGCCGGGGATGCTGCAGCCGCTTCGGAACCTGCTTTGTGGCCGGCAGGATGAAGGTAAAAGGCCCGGGTGTCATCGAGCGGATCAGGCGGTAGCTCTGATTGTCGACCCGGGCGTAAGTCGCGATTTCGGACAGATCCCGGCAGACCATGGTGAACAGGTGCTTGCGCTGGAGCCCACGTACACGTCGGATCCGCTCCATGGCCGCCTTGTCGCCAAGACGGCAGCCGATGGCATAAATGGAATCCGTCGGGAAGACCACTACCCCACCCTGGCGCAGCACATCGATCACCATACCGATGCGTCGCGGCTGCGGGTCCTTTGGGTGGATTTCCAGTAGTTCGCCCATCCCACCTATTCTACCGGTCCGCTAACATACAGGCAGCCCCGCGACGAGCAGTCCGTACAAGGCTCCACCCGGTCGTGGGGCGCCCGGCCTGGCTTACGAGGTAATGGCAGACATGCTCTATGTAATTATCGGCACCGACGTCGAAGACAGCATCACCGCACGCGCCGCGGCACGGCCTGCTCATCTGGAGCGACTGCATGCATTGAAGTCCGAAGGCCGACTGATCCTGGCCGGGCCGACGCCAAACATCGACAGCCTGGACCCGGGGCCCGCCGGCATGAGCGGCAGCGTCGTGGTGGCGGAGTTCGAATCGCTGGAAGCTGCAACCCAATGGGCGGGAGACGACCCCTATGTTGCGGCCGGGGTCTACGCCGACGTCCAGGTCCGGCCATTGGTCAAGGTGCTGCCATGACCGCGGAACGTATCAGCCTGATCCGGCAGGCACTGGATTCCGGACTTCATCCGGAGGCGCTCGAGATAGAGGATGAAAGCCATTTGCATGCGGGCCATGCCGGCGCCCGCGACGGCCGCGGCCACTTTCGCGTCACAATCGTCAGCGAGGCGTTTACGGGACTGCGCCCACTGCAACGCCATCGCCGGATCTATGAAGCCCTGGGCGAACTGATGCAGACGGATATCCATGCTCTGAGCATCCAGGCCTACACCCCCGACGAACTCTAGATTCCGCAAGCGGCTGAGGAACGAGATGAGGTCTGGCCACCCGCCGGCTAGCTAATGCGACCTCGCCTGCCAAGGTAGGGAATCTGCGCAAACTTGCGAAATACTTGATGTTGCGGAGCGGAAAACCACGATTCGCTGAAATTTGTTGCGAATGTGCAGTTAATCGCCGAGGCGGTCGGGGCTCAGGGAGCAGACTATCGTCGTCTTACCGAACCGATCTCATGCAAATACGATAAAGACCGCCCCGTTTTGGTTACCAACATTGAAGCAACGCGCAGCCGGCAGCACCCCGGGCGCGGCCGCCCAACGCGCATCTCCCACACTCTCATAGCGCTGCTCAGTAGATTCAGCAGCCAGTCGATTTATGTGCCATATGAGATCTTGGCGCTATCCCCATGTTTTTAATAGGACAACGATAAGATAACCGTCGTTCGTGCCTGTCAACCGCGTAAAACGGGCAAATCGCATGAAAACCAGCGGAACAGGAACTTCAACGGACATTTTTTGACATATGATCTCGTTAACATAATTGCCTTGACTTAACATAACGCGATGTCCAACCTAGCTCTCCAGCATTTCAACCGGTCAGTCACGAAACGCCCTTTAACCTCTGATACCTAGTCGGTTTTCTGGTCATGGAGTAAGCAATAACCGAGGGATTACCCCCTCCATGCGGTCGTCAGTGGCGGTTCCATTATGTCCAATGCTTGACCGCCCTCTCGCTGACGATATATTTGAGATAAAGGCCCGCGTGAAGGCCGCTTTTCCTTATGCAGGGTCACTGGATATCAGCCGAACAGGATGGATGAACATGTCAGGGTCGCGCTACTCGCGGCATTCAGACACGTGTATCGCCCCCTGGTGCGGCTGGCGCTACGAAACGGAATCTCGTTCAAGGAGTACACAGACGACATAAAGGCTGTCTTCATCGAGTCCGCCCGCGAGGATTTCGCCCCACCCGGCCAGGACATGTCCCGGAACCGAGTGGCAATCCTCACCGGATTAACGCGGTACGACGTTGACTACTACGACGAAGGTGAAGGGGCTGGGTTTGGCAGCCAATATGTCCGAGCGGGACTGATTAGCAGGATAATTGAAGGTTGGACATCAGACGGAGATTTTACGGGACCCTACGGGATCCCGCTTGAATTGAAACCAGAGTTGGTGGGTCCGAGCGGTTTTGGTTTGCTGGTTAGGCGTTATGGAGAGAATTTCGAAGAAGACCTACTTCTCTCAGAGATGAGACGTGTAGGGGCGGTCGAGATCACGAAGAAAGGCCGAATTAGGCTTCGATCCCGATCCTTCATCGCCGCGAAATTTCGGCCTGCAACAATCGACCGAATGGGAAGGACATTAGCGGATTTTGCGGAAACGCTTGAATACAACATTGATCCAGATTTCACGAAGCCTACGAGATTCGAACGACGCGTCTATACGCCAGACGGGTTGGATGCAGTAACGCTTTTGAAGTTTCGCGAACTGGTCAAGGAGCTTGGCCAGGATTTCCTAGAAAAGTTAGATAACTGGCTTGCGGAGCAGGAGCAGGAAGAGGAGAGACGCATCCAGAATCGATTATTGGATCCAGAGCTGAGGGATGCCTCTAGGATTGCGAAAGTCGGGGTTGGGGTCTTCATGTTTGAACATCACAATGAGAATTTTGTTGAGCCATTTACGATTAAAGAACTGGATGACGGGGAGCACGACAATGACGCAAAGGAAGATGCGATCTAGTATAGCGGCAGCTGTCGCTGCAGCACTCTCGTGCGGAACAGCAGCTGCGGGACAGATGGATACTGTCTCAGCGACGTACCTCCGAACGAATTCTAGCCTTCAGGCCATTGACGGAACCGGTACCCAGGCCATCGACGGAACCGGCACCCGAGCCATCGACGGAACCGGCACCCGAGCCATCGACGGAACCGG
>CAMYJX010000150.1 GCA_947258825.1 uncultured Pseudomonadales bacterium | reverse complement strand
TTCGCACCGAACAGTCGCTACCGTGCTCGGGTGGTCCCGGTCGAGCTAGAACCTCAGATTGTTGGCTAGATGAACGGCAGCACAGGCTCGTCTCCGGCCATTCATCCTGAATCGAGAGTAAAGCGATCTGACACCCCGACGACCCTGCCGGGGAATGTCTCTTATGCGCATGCAGCTGCCGGTCGCTGGGTCCCTGGCGAACGGCTGTTCCGTAACAGGAACGGACGCAACCAGCCGCATTTGCTCCTCTCGAGTTCGGCCACAAGTGGAAGGCAAAGTGAGACGCGGATTGCATCGCCAAACCCCTAAACCAGACATTTGATGCACAACGTTTACAAAGTGCGACGGAGTGCGAGCGATCTTCAGAGAAAACTCATTACAATCCGCAGATTATGCGTATGACGACGAGCATTCAGGGGCAGAAAAGGAACGAAATGGCGTGCAGATAGTTCGGCCAGAAGTGTTGCCCGGAGTGGTTTTTCTGCGTTTTCTGCGGAGTTAGAGAGGGGTGTATGAGGGCTGTCGCCGATTTCGGCGACGGGCCTTCGGCATCAAATGGCTTCGACCTGTAAGTAGCTCCCGATCAGCTGCTCGATACCACCGCTGCCACCCGTGAGCGGATTGAACGGCCCGCAGCCCGACACGGTCTTTCGTTCGATTTTGTCGATGCACCTGTCCTGCAGAGATTGCCCCAACGTCAGGTCACTTGCCCCTGACCAACACTAACCGCGTGCCAGGTTTCCTATCCAAGCCACCGCAACCTACCAGTCGTAACCCAGGCGAAATTTGTACGTTTCGTCTAACTTATCAACGCCTTCTACCGCGCCCCCGTCGTATTCAAACTCGGCTTCGAGCGCAGCCTTGAATCCCTCGGAGATTGGGAAGCTGATACCGATCGTGGTATTCGCAATCACGCCATCGAAATCCTCAAAATTGATGATGCCGTCTTGATCAACATAAAACTCGGCATTCTCACTGAACCAGTCACTGGTCAGGCGAAATTCCCAGGAGCTACCAAAATAGTCTGCGTCTTCGGCTTCAATAAACTGCTCGTTGACATAGACCAGACCGACTTCACCGGCCAGAGTCAACGCGCGGCTATCGAAAAATTGCCGACCAAGATAAGGGCCGGTAATGGTCCTTAAGTCCAGGTCCGCAAACTCGTCGGACTCGAAGGCCAGTTGCCAGCCATAGTAATCATCGGCGTTTGCCTTGCGAAAGCGATCGTATTTGCCGCGAATCTCCCAATCATCCTGCGTCTTATCATTATTGGTTTCGTCAACTTCCCAAGAACCACGCACGGTATATCGATCGACCAGACTGCGCCAGATCGACTCGATCGCCAGATCCAACTCGTCAACCTCGGTATTGCCCCGTTCGACCTTGATTGCCGTACTGATGTCGCCAGACCATTTGTAGCCGTCGCCCAGGCGCCAGGGCTCCGGGTTGAACATCTCAACGTCGCTTGGCTCGAACTCGGTGTCATGGTCATCCACATCCATCATCACCAAGGCGTCCTTTTGGGCCACGATACGCTGGTTGCGCAAGACACGGCCATCTGCCATTAACACGGTGACCGACTTTTCCGTGTACATCCGCTTCACGTTCGCGACCTTGACCGAGATCTCACCGGCAAAGGGCGTATCGAAGGCAATCTCACCATCGCTGGCGTTGACCAGCGTGCCCACCAGGCGTGATCCGTTTTTCATGACCAGCTCATCGGCCATCATGGCTTGGCTCAACAAACCGGTAATGACAGCCAATAGCATCAGCAAAGGCCGTCTTCTCCTAATCTCTGCATTGCGCAAGATAGCCCTCCAGGGAATGACTGCAGGTTACGAAAGCATCTACTCTGGCGACAAAAACCCGCCCCCTCTCATGCTCATAGAGGTGCGGGACTGGATTCCCATCTACCGCTAAGTGGTCAGTACGATAATCTCGTCGTCTTCGTTCAATTGCAGGCGCTCGTCGCGCCCGGGATTGAGCTGCACGCCGCCGCCTGGTTTGCCGTCCTGTCCCGCCCGGCGAATGCCGATGGCGATCTCCCCGCGGGCGTCGGCGACCCGTTGCAGGTCTGCGAAGCTGAAGACCCATTCCCCTGAGTCGGGGGTTTGGGATTCTTTGAAGTTCTCAGCCAATTCGTACTCCGCGATGCGGCGAAAGAGGATCTCGCTGCCGCCGGAACTGAACAGCCCGTCGAACACCGCCCGTAACTCACGACGCAAGGCGACACGGGCCATCATGCGGCTGATAATGAGTGGCGTGACAATGACCTCGCCGCGTCGGTTCTCGAACAGGGCAGCATTGTCCGGATCGGTCAGCTCGACCAGCACCGCGGGTGCCTTTTCGCCACCCTCCATCAGCTCACGGAGCAGGAGATAGCCTAGGATGGTGCGTGCGTCTGACTCGGCTTCGGACTTGAGCCGTTCGCTTGGCAGCAGGACCAGGTTGTCGTAACTGACCGGATTAACGCTTTCCAGGTAGGCAGGTACGGTGTAGTCAAACTCCAGCTGACGGATCTCGAGATGCTCGATGGAGAACGCCTCGGCCTTGATGCGTTTTTCGCGTTTGGCAGCCGAGACCTGAGACACGATATCGATGGTGAACGACTCATCGGTGTAAGCGGCGAACTCCTCCAGCAGGGCCGGGACCCGATGGTTCCAGCCCAGCACCAGCACCCGGCGCCGGGCCGTTGCCCGGCTCGCCGGAGCCCCTCGCTCCTGCGGCTCGGTCGCGGTGCCAATGGTCTCCGGTGGCACCGTGTCTGCATAGCCTGCGGCCAGGACAGCAATACGGTCGTTCGGCTCCAGCCGCAGGTCGCCGGGCGGATTGAGCAGCGCCTCGAAATCATCCCCTCGGGGGCGCACGACACCGAGCGGTACGCCATCAGGGAAGGCATGGGCCAGCTGCCCGAAGGAGACGCCTGCGAGTTGAGGCCCCTCGCGGACATAGATCTGGCTGCCGCTAACGTCTGACACGAACTCGGCGTAGACATGGGAAAGCCCCGGGTGGCGCACGTTCTGCACGATCAGGCGGCTGATCACCTCGTCTCCCGCAACAATCTCCATCGGGCCTGGATAGAGGGCGCGCAGGGTCCCCGCATGGCGCATCTCCTGGAGCTCCGCCACCACCAGGGGCGGTTCCCCGGGCGGCATCTCCTCCAGCGCCGCACCCATGGTCATCAGGGCCTTCACCGTGCGCGTGTCCGCATCGAGCGTGCTGCTCGCGGTGGTGTCGGCAGCCGGGATCAGGATGGCGCCGGCATGGGCGAAATCGACCCGTTCCAGGCCGTCGAGACGCAACGGCGAGCCGCTGCGCAGGATGATCTGCCGGGCGCTCCAGTGGTCGCCGAGCTGACGCTCGATGTGCTGCCCAAGACTGGCATCCGCCCGCTCGGCCAACAAGGCCACGCGCAGGCGCCGAGTCCCCCGTTGCTGTAGGAAACGCGCCACGCGGCCCTGAGAGACCAGGATCTCCTCCACGATCGTCAGCGTGCGGCTGGTCCATCCCAGGAGGACGAAGTGCGCGTCGAGGGCGACCGGCGTCAGCCCCTGCTCCAGGCGGTCCATGGTCTCGGCTAG
>CAMYJX010000149.1 GCA_947258825.1 uncultured Pseudomonadales bacterium | reverse complement strand
TGGACGACACGGTCGCCACGATGATGGCGTCGTGGCGTTCCAGCAGGGCCTTCGTGGCCGACAGGCGCATCTGCTCGATGTGCTGATTGATGGACGCGTCCTTCTCTATATACGTGTCGGACGACGGGACGTAGGCCTCGGGCTGGTAGTAGTCGTAATAAGACACGAAATACTCCACCCGGTTGCGCGGAAAAAAGTCGCGCAGTTCACCGTACAGCTGGGCCGCCAGGGTCTTATTTGGCGCCAGGACCAGGGTCGGCCGCTGCAGGGTCTGCACGACGTTGGCCATGGTGAAAGTCTTGCCCGAGCCTGTTACGCCGAGCAGGGTCTGCCGGGCCAGGCCGGCCTGCAGGCCGGATATCAGCGCGGCAATGGCCTCGGGCTGGTCGCCCGCCGGCTCATAATCTGAGACGAGTTCGAAGTTGTCCAAGGCCTTGGCGTTGTATTGGTAACCGGGACTGAATCCTCTAGTATCAGGATCCGTTTCGAGTCCCAGCTGTCGGGAGATTCAGCCATTGAGTTTATCAGTATCCCAGCGTGTCCAGCGAGTGAAGCCCTCGCCCACCATGGCCATTACCGCCCTGGCGGCAGAGCTCCGCGCACAGGGCCGCGACATCATCGGCCTGGGCGCCGGTGAGCCTGATTTCGACACACCCGAGCATATCAAGGCAGCGGCAATCGAGGCCATCCGTGCAGGCCAGACCAAGTACACGGCGGTGGACGGCACCCCCGCCCTGCGCGATGCGATCGTCGAGAAATATCGCCGCGACAACGGGCTGGAATACACCCGCAACCAGATTCTCGTGTCGTCCGGCGCGAAACAGAGTTGCTACAACGTGTGCATCGCGGCGCTGAACCGGGGTGACGAGGCGATTGTGCCGGCACCCTACTGGGTGTCGTATCCGGACATGATCAAGCTCGCGGAAGCAGAACCGGTGATCATCCCCGCGTCCATCGACGACGGCTTCAAGATAACGCCGCGCGCACTGGAGGCCTCGATCACGTCCAGGACCCGGCTCATGTTTCTGAACAGCCCGTCGAATCCGACTGGCGCCGCCTACACGGCCGACGAACTCCGGGCCCTTGGCGAGGTGCTTGCGCAGCATCCGGACATCGTGATCGCAGCCGACGACATGTACGAGCACATCTACTGGGCAGACGAGCCGTTTACCAGTTTTGCGTCGGCTTGCCCCAAGCTGATCGATCGCACCGTCACCATCAACGGTGTATCAAAGTGCTACGCGATGACGGGCTGGCGGATCGGCTACGCCGGCGGACCGGAGATCCTCATCAAGGCCATGAAGAAAGTGCAGAGCCAGAGCACGTCCAACCCCTGCAGTATTTCCCAGGCCGCGAGCCTGGCAGCGCTGACCGGCGATCAGTCCTGTATCGCGGAAATGCTGGTGGCGTTCCGCGAGCGGCACGATTACGTGGTTGGTGCCCTGAATGAGATTCCCGGCGTCGCGTGCCTGCCTGGGGCAGGCACGTTCTATGCCTTCCCCAACGTCAGCGAGGCCTGCGAAAGCCACGGGCTGGCTGACGACAGCGCCCTGACCGAACTGCTACTGAACGAAGCCGAGGTCGCCGTCGTCCCCGGTGCTGCCTTCGGCGCGCCCGGCTATGTTCGGCTATCCTTCGCCTGTGGCCTGGATACGCTGAAAGACGCCATCAGCCGCATCCGCAAGGTGCTGGGCTAAGCGCGAGGCTTTACCTTGACTTGATTTTCGGCGTGCAGGAGAATCGCGCGTCGCCTGAATGCTGCCCGTTCCCCGGTAGCTCAGTTGGTAGAGCGGTTGACTGTTAATCAATTGGTCGGTGGTTCGAGTCCGCCCCGGGGAGCCAATTCGCGCCAGGGAACCCGCTCAGGGTCCCTTCTTGTATCTTATCGCCCTGGCACAGCGCCCCGGCTCCCGTCGCCGCGGAAACATTATTTCAAGCTCCTCGATCACTGTACGATCTACCTGCTGATCGCCGGCACCTACACCCCGTTTCTGCTCGTGGCCATGCACCAGGCCCAATTGGGCGGACCCGGGCATACCCGTGTACGGTGCGTACTGCACTAACCGGTGGGTTCAATCATGACGGCAATTGACAGTTTCTTTTCCGAGTACCGGGAGGCCTGGTCGCAGAACAAAGCCCGGCTGATCGAGTCTTTCTGGGCCACGGACGAGCCCGCTCCTTTCTACAAGGCGGAGGAAATCGACGCGATCATTACCAGCTGGGACGAGCTTCGCCGCTACTGGACGCACAATGAAGTCTTCAACGAGGCCATCGAACTGACCTTTGCCGATATCCAGGCGCAGGCGGCCGGCGCAGACCGGCAGCTGGTCGGAATGCGCATGCGCTGGGATATCCGGTTTGCGGCCGACGCAAAGCTGATGGACGGCAGCCCGTTTTCGTGGGCCGGCAAAGCCATGGGCGGCACCAACCACGTCATTGCATTGCTGAAGGAGACCGACGACGGGCCCAGGCTGACGGCCTGGATAGAAGCGCCGAATGCACCGATTTCCTATATCGCGGAGCTGTACCTGCAGAACGTCAGCCCGGGCTTCGCTAAGCCTTAGCCAGCGGGCGCGTCTGCCTTGATGTCTCGCAACGAATCGGCGATTTTGGTCGCGAAGGCATCCAGCAGCCTGGTTTGGGCTGCCACCAGCGCGTCGTAGCCGTCGGCGGCCAGTGTGCCGGTCTGTTCGAATCGGTGGCGGGACAACTCCCCGTCCGTCGCCACATCGATCACCAGCCACGAGGCCAGGATCCGTGCGTCACCCGCCAACGAGCCGTGCCACTCGTCAATGCGCACATCAACGCGGTATTGCCAGTTTTGGCGCCTGCCGGTATCGGCAGACACCGGGTAGCCCAGGTCAGCGGATATCGCGTCGCGCAGAAACACCCGTATCGCCGAATCCAGCGGCTCCGCCCAGAGATGCTGCCGGGCCGCACGCACCTGGTCACCGTTGGTAGCCACGACAATGCCGGCCTGGCCCAGGTAATCAGCCAGCGCCACGCGGTTGATGCCGATTCGCACAGACGGGTTCTGCAGCCCATCCGGTACCCGGGCATCCGCACGCAACAGGTAGGCGGTTGGCTCCGGCGCCTTCTTGCCGCCCGAGCAACCGGCCAGCAGCAGCGGCGCCAGCAGGAATAAGGCAAACATTCTCATGGCGACGTCCCTTGTTGTGGCACCGGATCTTCGCTCACGGGCGGGGAGAAGATCAGCGTGTTCGGTTTATCGGAAAGCGTTCGCGTCAGCGACTCGAGGTTACGCAGGGTCTGGTTCAAATCACCGAACGTTCGGTTCAAGCGATCACCGACGGGCGAATCCGGCGAGATAGAGTCCAGCGTGGCGTTGATCTCATTGAGAGAGGCGCTAATAGACGCGGTAATTTCACGAGCTTCGTCACCGGTCAGGGCACCGCGGATGGTCTCCACGGCATCGCGCAGGGACACGAGCGTCGCGTTGAGATTCTGCACGGCAGGCGCCAGCGGCAAATCGTTGAGTTTCGCCAGCAGCTGATTCAGCTTCTGCTCCAGCCCGGCAATGCCCCCGGACATCGTCGGAAATTCCGGATAACCGAGGAATTCCTGCATCTGCGCAGCCTCGGCACCGGGGAAGAAATCGATCGCGATGATTGAAGCACCGGTCAACAGGTTCCCGGTCCGC
>CAMYJX010000148.1:3799-5518 GCA_947258825.1 uncultured Pseudomonadales bacterium | reverse complement strand
TCCCAGGCGCTGGCATCGCGACAGTTCTCTGCAGCTTCGTCCGGGGGATCGTAAGCCTGCGACGCGGCCGAGTCCGCGACCGGGCAAAGGCTGGCCGCACGATCCGTGCACTGGCTGACGCCCTGCTGGGCCTCGTCCACGGCGGAGCACAGCGTTCGCAGCTCCCCGTCGACACAGTAACACTCACAGGCAGCGGACACTCGAGCGCTCCATAGGATCGCCAAAAGGAAGATCAAGCAACAGGACAAAACAACGGTTCTCATAGGGTCCCTCACAAAAAACAGAGCCAGAACGAATTCAAGTGCAACATTATCTTCCGCCCGTGGGAGTGGGCTTGCAAGCCCACCACCCGAACCGCGGTAAGAATCCGTCTGGGTGTCAGGCAAGCCCGCCCGGGGGTGCGGGACGCGCCCGCTGGTTATAGAGCAACGCCCTGCGCCGCTCCAGCTCTTCCGGCGGCAGCTTGGAGAAGTCCTCGGAGAGATCCGCCCCCGCCGCCATGCCGCGCTGTACCCCCGGCCGCTCGCCGAGCTCGAGAAACCAACGCTTGAAGTAGGGAAACTCGTCGATGTCCTGTCCCTGCCCTTCCCAGGTGACCGTCCAGGGGTAGCAGATCATGTCGGCGATGGTGTACTCGTCCCCGGTCAGATAGCGGCGATCGTACAGCCGGTTGTTGAGCACGCCGTACATCCGGTTGACCTCGTCAGTGAAGCGCCGCACGGCGTAGCTCTGATCACCCTGACTGTCACCCAGACGCCGGAAGTGACCGCACTCGCCGGTCTTGGGGCCCTGGTTCGCCATCTGCCACATGACCCACTGATTCACGTCGTAGCGTTCGCGCAGGCCCTGGGGATAAAACCGTCCTGCTTTCTCCGCGATGTACATCATCATCGCCCCGGACTCGAAGACGCTGACCGGCGCCCCGCCGTCTGCCGGATCCTGATCTACAAGGGCAGGCATGCGGTTGTTCGGGCTGATGCTCAGAAACTCGTCCGAGAACTGGTCCCCCCGACCGATATTGCAGGGTACGATCCGAAACGGCAGCTCGCTTTCTTCCAGAAGTATGGTGACCTTTTTGCCGTTGGGCGTCGGCCAGTAGTGCAGATCAATCACGTCGTCTCTCCCTCAACTTAGAGCAGCGGACACGAGTCCCCATCGCTTCGTATCTGGTAGCCCCGGCAGGAATCGAACCTGCATCTGCCGCTTAGGAGGCGGCCGTTCTATCCGTTGAACTACGAGGCCTCTGAGCGGCGCAGCTTGTTCAGCTGGTAGCCGGGCGGTGCTTCCTCGACCAGTATGCGCTCTTTGGCTCCTTCTGCGGCCTCGCCTTCGAAATCTTCCGAGTCTGGGGTGGCCGGAGCGCTTTCCCAGCGCTGGCCGGAGGCCCCTGTACCTCCCTTTGGCCCTTCATCCAGCTCTTCCGTCAGATCATCTGATCCCTGATCCGGGAACGCGTAAGACCCGTCCGCCGCCAGGTAGAGGCCACCCCCCGAAGCTTCGGCGGCCAGCAGCCAGGACTCCGAAAAGCCCAACTCGCGGGCTTCATCGATCTTGCCGTTAGCGCGATCTTTTTCGAAGTAAGGCCCCGCGAGCACCCGATAGAAAAAACCTCCAGCCGTATCGGCCGGAACCACCGAGTAGGACTCCGGCAGGTGCAGGGCAGCCCGGGCTTTCGCTTCGTCCGCGTGCTCGAGGTCGTTGTAGCTGCCCAGCACCACG
>CAMYJX010000148.1:0-3754 GCA_947258825.1 uncultured Pseudomonadales bacterium | reverse complement strand
AGCTGCCCAGCACCACGAAGTACTCCGTTTCGGCCAACGACGATGTCGATGCCGAGAGGCAGAACGTCAGAAGAGCAGCTGCAGCCAGTCCGTGCTTCATCGGTAGTATTCCATGTGACTCAGGTTGCGGAGTCTATCAGCTGACGACGCAAAGCCCCAAGGCAGCCCCCAAGGTACCCAATGGGCGGTGTGAACGGGCGGCCCGGCCGTTGGCCAGACAGATGCGCCCTCGTCTACCCGCCGGCAAACATGATCATCACGCCAGCGGCCACGGCGGAACCGATCACCCCGGCGACGTTGGGCCCCATGGCATGCATCAGCAGGTAGTTGTGAGGATTCGCCTCCAGACCCACCTTGTTCGCCACTCTGGATGCCATGGGCACGGCAGATACGCCGGCGGCGCCGATCAGCGGGTTGATGGGCTGGGTGGAAAACCGATTCAGGAGCTTGCCCATGAGCACGCCGCTGGCCGTACCGATAGCAAAAGCGACCATTCCCAGCAGCAGAATACCGAGGGTGCTCGGCACCAGAAACTGGCCCGCGGACAGCTTGGAGCCCACCGCGAGACCCAGGAAGATGGTCACGATGTTGATGAGCGCGTTGCGGGTCGCATCGGCCAGGCGATCCACCACGCCGCACTCGCGCATGAGGTTGCCGAAGCTGAACATGCCCAGCAGCGGGGCCGCTGACGGCAGCAGGAGCGCCACCAGCAGCAACAGCAGCAGCGGAAACAGGATGCGTTCCGCCCGCGATACCTCCCGGAGCTGCTTCATCTCGATGGCCCTCTCCTCGCGGGTCGTCAGCAGGCGCATGATGGGCGGCTGAATCAGCGGGACTAAAGCCATGTAGGAATACGCGGCCACCGCGATGGCACCCAGCAGATGCGGGGCCAGTATTCCAGCCACATAGATGGCCGTCGGGCCGTCGGCACCGCCGATGATGCCGATGGCGGCGGCCTCGCGGATGCTGAAATTCATGATGCCCAACTGGGACAGCCCCACGGCGCCCAGCAGGGTGGCGAAGATGCCGAACTGAGCAGCCGCGCCGAGAAACAGGGTTCGGGGATTCGCCAGCAGCGGACCGAAGTCGGTCATGGCGCCGACACCCATAAAGATGATGAGGGGAAAGGCACCGGATTCGATGCCGACCACGTAGGCGAGATGCAGCAGGCCGTCTCCGGTGGCGATCTCGCCGCCGGGAATGTTGCTGAGGATACCGCCGAAACCGATGGTCAGCAGCAGCAGCGGCTCGAACTTGCGGACGATGGCCAGATACAGCAGCCCCAGGCAGATGCCGATCATCACAGCCTGGCCCCAGCTCATCTGCGCAAAGCCGGACCCTCGCCACAGCTCGAGGAGCATTTCCATGGGTCAGCCGATGCTCAGCAGCGCATCACCCACCGACACCGAATCGCCCACGGCGACATGAATGGCGGTGACGGTGCCGTCCCGCGGCGCGCTGATGTCGGTTTCCATCTTCATGGCTTCCAGCACCAGCACGGGTTGACCGGACTGCACGCGGTCGCCCACCGCTACCAGCAGCTTGAACACGTTGCCTGCCAGCGCCGCCTTTACCGCTTCTCCTTCTGTGAGGCCCTTAGCCTGACCTCCCCCGGTCGGCGCTACCGCCGCCAGCGCGCCGGATTCCGCCACCTCGACGTTGAAGGTCTTGCCGTTGACCGTAACCACATAGGCAGCCGGTCCGGCTGTTACCGACTTCGCACCTCCGGCTGCGGCCGTCCCGCCCGAGGCATCGACGGCTGAGCCTCCAGGCTCCGCATGCGGCCGGGGTTCGAAAGCGTCAGGGTTGCCCCGATTCTCCAGAAACCGTGCGCCCACCTGCGGAAACAGCGCATAGGTGAGCACGTCATCGATCTCCGGATCCGACAGCCGGATGTTCTTGTCCTTTGCCAGCTCTCTAAGCTCGGCGGTCAGCCGGTCCATCTCGGGGTCCAGCAGATCCGCCGGCCTGCAGGTCACCGGCTGCTCGCCGTCGAGCACGCGCTGCTGCAGGGCCGCATCGAGGGGCGCCGGCGTCGCGCCGTATTCGCCCTTCAAAACGCCCGCGGTCTCTTTCGTGATGTTGCTGTAGCGTTCACCGGTCAGAACGTTCAGCACCGCCTGGCTGCCGACGATCTGCGAGGTCGGGGTTACCAGCGGTATGAAGCCGAGGTCCTCGCGGACGCTGGGTATTTCCGCCAGCACCTCGTCCAGCCGGTCGGTGGCGTTCTGCTCACGCAGCTGGTTCTCCAGGTTGGTGAGCATGCCCCCGGGAACCTGGGCCACCAGAATCCGCGAATCGACGCCGCGCAGCGCGCCTTCGAACCGAGCGTACTTCTTCCGCACCGCGCGGAAATAGGCGGCGATCTCCTCCAACAGGCTGATGTCGAGGCCCGTATCCCTTTCGGTATCCTGCAGAATGGCGACGATGGATTCAGTGGCCGAATGGCCGTAGGTCATGCTCATGGAGGAAACAGCGGCATCCACGTTGTCCACCCCGGCCTCGATGGCCTTGAGGTAGGTGGCCGTGGACATGCCGGTTGTGGCGTGACACTGCATGTGAATGGGAATGCTCACCGCGGCTTTCAATCGCGTCACCAGCTCGAACGCCGTATAAGGTTTCAGCAGCCCGGCCATGTCCTTGATGCAAATGGAATGGGCGCCCATGTCCTCGATCTCTCGCGCGAGATCCACCCACAGCTCAAGAGTGTGCACGGGGCTCACGGTGTAGGACATGGTGCCCTGGGCGTGCTTGCCTACCGCCAGCGTCGCCTTGATCGCCGTCTGCAGGTTCCGCATGTCATTCATGGCATCGAATATGCGAAAGACGTCGACCCCGTTGGCGGCCGCGCGTTCGACGAATCGCGACACCACATCATCGGCATAGTGACGATAACCGAGAATGTTCTGACCCCGGAACAGCATCTGCTGCGGCGTGTTGGGCATCGCCGCCTTGAGCTGGCGGATACGCTCCCACGGGTCTTCACCGAGATAGCGTATGCAGGCATCGAACGTGGCGCCGCCCCAGGATTCCATGGACCAGAACCCCACCTGATCCAGCTTCCCGGCAATGGGCAGCATGTCGTCAATGCGCAGCCGGGTCGCCAGCAGGCTCTGGTGAGCGTCGCGCAGGACCAGCTCGGTAATCCCCAGCGGCGATGAATTGCTCATCCGATTTTCCTCCTGATTCGGTACAGATGGAGCACAGGATCAATGTTCAGCCGGGTTTCAGCCCCGTTCCCGGCGATAGCGGGCAATGGCCGCCGCGATGGCCGCAACTTCCTCCGCTCCGGGTTCTCCGACGGCCACCTCGGGCTCAGGCAGATAGCGGGCCACCAGACGCGACATCAAATTGGTGGCCACCACAAGAAGCGTAAGAAACACAAACACCGTGCCCATGCCGACCAGCATGAGCCGAATGCCTTCCAGGAAAAGGCCGTTGTCCATGTGCAGGTCGTCCCATCCGCTCTGTCAGCTTACATACTGCCAAGTATGCACAGAGTTGGGGAGAGCAACATAGGCAAGGAGAAGAAAATGGCCCCTCGGCCTACGCCGCCTCGGCTCGAACTGCGGAGCCCCACTCAGACCCCGGACGCCTCACACGAAAAAGCCGGCGCAAGGCCGGCTGCTTCGTGTGGCGCGCCCGGAGAGATTATTCGGCCGACCGCTCAGGCGGCCGCCCTCACCCCTCCGGGGCCGCCGGCACTCCGCATGCGCGAAGCGCCGGCGTTGTCTCGGCGGCCTGCGCCGCCTCG
>CAMYJX010000147.1 GCA_947258825.1 uncultured Pseudomonadales bacterium | reverse complement strand
CGCCCCCCCGGCTCTGCGGCATCGTCGTCTCCCGCCCGGGCAACCGAGATCCGGTGCTCGATGCCGGTCAGGTGCAGGATCTCCAGCACCAGCGGGTTTGTATTGGACAGCCGCAGCCGGCCACCACGAGCGGCGATGCGCTCCTGAATATCCACCAGCGCTTCCAACGCCGCGCTGCTCAGCGTCTGCACGCGAACGAGATCCAGCAGCAGCTCCTGGGGTTGCTCCTCGATGCAGCCGGCGGCAACTTCCACCAGCTCCGCGATGGTTGCCTCTGAAAGCGCGCCAAGCGGAGTGATCTGAAAACCCGCGCCATGGCGCGCGCTCAGCACCGCCGTCCGGGCCCGCTGAGGATTCGCGCTCATCCGGCGTTCCGCAGCGCCTGCTGGGCCGCCAACGCCGCGAGGAACTCGTCGAAGGGGATGGGCTTGGCAATGCCATACCCCTGCCCGTAATCCACACCGATCTCAGCGAGCCGGGTGCGAATCTCTTCGTTCTCGACAAATTCGCCCACGGTCTTCAGCTTCATGGTGTGGCCCACCTCGTTGATGGCGGACACCATGGTTTCCGCGATGGGGTCCACACAAATCTCTTTGACGAAGCTGCCGTCGATCTTCAAGAAGTCCACGGGCAGCTCCTTCAGATAGGAGAAAGTGCTCAAGCCGGTGCCGAAGTCATCCAGGGAGAACAGCACGCCGCGCTGTTTGAAGGAATCGATGAACTGGTTCGCCTGGCCGATATCGGCGATGGCCGTCGTCTCCGTGATCTCGAAGCACAGCTTTTCCGCGGGGACGGCGCCGCGATCCAGAACGTCGTGGACGAAGGGCACGAACGACTCGTCCGACAGCGTCTGCCCGGAAAGGTTGACGCTGATGAGGACATCGGGCGTCAGGTCCAGAATCCCGCTGCCTTCCAGCATCTCGATCGTCCTGCTGACCACCCAGCGGTCTATGGCCGGCATCAGGTGGTAGCGCTCCGCCGCCGGCAGGAACATCCCGGGCGAGATGATCTCTCCGGCCTCGCTGCGCATGCGGACAAGAACTTCACCGTGCAGGATCCTGTCTTCGGGCTGCAGGGGAACGATGGCCTGGCAGAACAGCTCGAAACGATCACCGCGCAGCGTCTCCTGAATGTGCCCCACCAGGTCCATGTAGGACTTCCGGCGCACCAGTTCCTCGTCGCCAGAGCGGTAAATGCTGACGCCGCCGCCACCCCGTTCCTTGACGTAGGCACAGGCGACCTCCGCGGCCGCAATGGCGCTGGTTATCTCCGGCGTATCCACACCGATGGGCGTGAGACCGACGCTGATGTGAACTTCCAGGGGCTTGCCTTGCCAGGTCAGCTGCAGGTTGTCGACGGCGTCCACGATCTTGCCCGCAATCTTCTCAGCCACCTGGATACTGCAGTCCTGGATGAGCACGCCGAACTCGTCCCCGGAAAGTCGCGCGACGGTATCCACCGATCGCAGGCGGTCCTGAATCAACCGGGCCAGGGACTGCAGAACCATGTCACCCGCATCGGACCCCAGGGTATCGTTGATGACCTGCATGCGATCGACGTCAACGATGAACGCCGCGTGGGAGATGCCGGCGATCTTTGACGACTGCAGCGCTCGACTCAGCTGATAGTCGAATCCCGAGCGCTTCATCAGGCCAGTCAGGGAATCGTAACTGGTCTGCACGATCTTCGAGACCTTTCGCGCCATCACGTCCAGCAGGTTCTTATCGTTGTTGGAGAAGCTCGGCTGGGCGTAGCTGCGGGCAATGAGCAGCACGCCGCTGCTGTCGTTGGTACCACTCAGCACGGGCGCGGCAATCAGCCGGTAGGGGACCTCGGGGCAGAGCACGCTGCCCAGCCGGTCATGGACCTCGTTGATCACCGCGACCTGCTTCGACGCTGCGACCCAGTCGTAGAGCTGCCCCTTCAGGGTCTTCAGAGCCTCGACTGCCTCTCCGGCATCCATCTCGGCCTGCACATCGTAAAGCGTCAGGTTTTTGTCGCGCAGCACCAGGGCGGCAAACGAAACGTCCAGATAGTCGAGGCAGTTACCCACCAGCGCCTTCAGCTGGGAGTGGGTTTCTTCGAAGTCGGATGCCTGATCCTGAGTGTCGTAAACCAGATTCAGCTCTTCGTAGCGGGCCGTCAGCTCCTCCGCCATCACCATGAGCTCATCGGCCAGCCTGAATTCGGTCTGCATGCAGGCGAACAGAGGTGCCAGGACGCCCATTGCATCTGGGTCGGCATCCGGCCCGGCCTCGGGGCCGGCATCCGGCCCGCTGTCATCGCCGGAACCCGGGTAGCGGGCAACCAGGTTTCCCACCAAGCCGCCGCCATGATCCTTGAAGGCGAAGACGACGTAGACGTGCTGCCCAACCCGGTAGCGCCGGGGCTCCGCCTGCTGGTTCCAGTCGGCCGCATGCGCGCCCAGCGCATCGGTGGACAAGGGCATCGACGCGTCCTCAGGGCCAACCCGGGAAGCGATTACATCGTTACAGCTGAGCACCAGCTCGACGGGCTCAGGCAGCAGCATCGCCACCAGGTCGTAGTAGCGTTTGAGATCAATCTCCGACAGCGCCTTGCTGACTACTCGATCGGCGTTCACTGCTGGCCTCCGGCAGCCAACGCCGCGTTCATCTGGCTGGTCAGGCGACGCATGCTGACCGGCTTTTCCAGAAAGTGCAGGTTGGCGATCCGCCGCGCCCAGTCGCGGTGCGCCAGGTCGGTCAGCGATGTAACCACGAAGATGGGGAAGTCACGGTCAGGGAACTCCTCGTTGATCTGCTTGCACAGTTCTTCCCCGGTCATCACGGGCATCTCGATATCCGAAACCAGAACGTCCGGGCGCTGCTCGCGAATGCGGTCCAGTGCCAGAGCCCCGTTGGTAAAACTCTCAACGTCGTGGCCGGAGCGTTCCAGCGTCATCTTCAACACCCGTATGGGCACGGGCTCGTCATCAACCAGATAGATCTTCGTCATGTTCAAATCGCCTGCTGCATGACCCCTGCGTGCTTCCAGAGGTCGATGGTGAAGCGCGAACCCTGCCCCGGCTCGCTCTCCACTCGAATCGTTCCGTGGTGCAATTCCACGATGTCGCGCGCCAGCGGCAGGCCCAGACCGTGACCGCTGCGGCTTTTCATGTCGTCTCCGCCAGCGCGGAAAAACTTCTGAAAGATCTGCGTCTGGTCTTCCTCGGCAATGCCGATGCCGGTATCCGCGACGGAGATGCTCACCGCCTCGTCGCTTTCCGAGACGCTCACGCTGATGGTGCCCCCGGGGTCGGTGTACTTGATGGCGTTGGTGAGCAGGTTGCTTATGGCGATGCGCAGCAGATCCTTGTCCACCTGCACGGGCACGACCTCGTTGGGCAGATCCATCTCGAAGGTCAGCTCACGCCCACGGGCACTGCGCTCCATGGCCTGGGCGGTATCTCTGACCAGGTCGACCAGCTTGATGCGCTGTCGATCCAGCTGCAGGGTGCCCATCTCGATCTGGGTCATGCTCAGCAGGTTGTTGATCAACCGCGCCAGGCGTTCTACCTCGTCGCCGATCACGTTGACCGCTTCGATCTGGAAATCCTGGGGCGTGTCGCCCTCGTCCTGCAGGGCCTCGGCGTACATGGCCAGGGTATGCAGGGGATTTTTCAGCTCGTGGGCCAGGTGCGCAACGAACTCGGACCGGCTCTGCTGCGCCCGCGCCTCGCTGGATACGTCCCGGAAAACGACCAGATAGTGGTGCGCCGAGCCCTCATCCCCGTTGTTCAACCGATGCACCGCCGCGCTGATGCTGA
>CAMYJX010000146.1 GCA_947258825.1 uncultured Pseudomonadales bacterium | reverse complement strand
AAGGTATACGGCTGCTTGTTGATGGGGTGATACAGCACCGCTTCGGCGGACGCAGGATTGGTGGTGAGGTCCGTCTTCTCCACCGTGATCTGACTGGTTGTCTCATCGACCAGGATCGCGTGTACCTCTCCGGTCCGCATCGCCTCGCTGCGCGCAAAGCGCACGGCGGCCACGACTTCGCTCGCCGCGAGATCAAGCTTTTCTGGGTTACCGGCCGAAAGCTGAGGCGTGATACCAGCGAGAAGGATGCCGAGCACCAGCACCGCCACCAGCACCTCGATAAAGGTAAAACCGGAGAAGGTGCCGTTCGTTAACCTTTTAACCTTTGGGGTGGCCATGGGAGGGACCGTCGATACACGTTGACCATCTCGAAAACGTTAAACGTTAACGAGCGGCACCCTCTTCCTCCTTCTTCCGTCTTAGTAGGTGTCGAAGGGGATGCCGCGGGAGTCGTTGTTGGTGTCGTTGGCGATGAACTTGCCGGAGGTGACGTCGTACTTCCAGCCGCCATCGGGGCCGTCGCCGCCCATGGTGAGGTCACCGGCAGCGGCGTCAGCTGCGGGTATGACAACAAGCGTCGACGAGTTGGTGATCGGATTTTCGGGGAGCGCACTCTCTTTGATGTACGGCCCGTAGGGAAAGTTGCCACCCACCGGCAGGGTACAGGTCTGGCCGAGATCGTTGGAGTACAGGGTCAGCTGCTCGGTTATTGCCGCGACCGATTCCACGGCGCCCGTGCCCGCGGTGCCGCCGGTACAGGTACCGCCGGTGCTGGCAGACTCGCCGGGATACTCCCCGTGCTGCTGTCGATACAGGTCCATGGCCGAGCGGATGCCCGCCAGGTTGGATTTCAACGCGGATTCCGTCGCCTCGGTTGTGGTGGAGGCAAACTGGGGAACAACAATGGCGGCCAGGATCGCCAGCATGATCGCAACGATCAGCAGCTCGACCAGCGTAAATCCCTGTGCGTGGAAGGGCCAGCGCTTCATACGGAATCTCCCTTATTCATGGTTTTCCGGTCGCCACCGCGACCGGACCGGTCCTTTGACACTCCTAGAATAGTCATTGATCAGGGGTTTACTGCGAACGGGCGCACATTTTGGACTGTCAACTCTTTGACGCTAGCCCACCGCGTGGGACAGCTTGAAGATCGGGAGGATGAGCGAGCTGACGATCACACCCACCACCACGCCCATCACCAGCAGCATGATGGGTTCGATCACCTTGGCCATGCGCTCCAGCTTCTTGTTCAGCTCGCCCTGGTAGAACTGGGCCATGCGATCGGTGACCAGCGCCAGGTTGCCGGCCTCCTCCGCGGTCGTGATCATCTGCTTCGCCAGGTCCGGCATGAACTCGCTGTCGGCAAAAGCCTCACCGATCTTGCCACCCTCGGTAACCCTGGCTTCCACCTTGCGCAGCAGCTGTCGAAAAACGCCGTTGTCCACCACGTCGCGACAGGCGCGCAGAGCGTCGACCACGGTCACGCCGTTGCTGAGTGACAGGCTCAGCACCCGGAAAGCCTGCACCAGATAGAGCTGCACGAAGATGCCCGAAAGCACCGGCAGGCTGAGCTTCATCCGGTCTGAATAGGCGCGGCCGGAGGTACTGGCCAGCCAGCGCATGAGCAGAAACCCACAGCCGACCGCGCCGGCCAACAGAAACGGCCACTGGTCGCGCAGCAGATCGCTGAGCGCAAGCAGAACAATCGTCGTCGCCGGCAGCTCGTCCTTGATGGCGAGGAACAGCTGGCCGAACTTGGGAAACACGAATACCAGCACGAAAATGACCACCAGAATGGAGAAGCTCACCAGAAACGCGGGATAGGTGAAGGCAGATACCAGGGTGCTGCGCAGCTCCTCGCGCTTCTGCTCCATGCCCAGCAGCTGGGTCAGCACCTGGTGCATGAAGCCCCCACCCTCACTGGCCGCAACCAGATTTACATAGGTGCTTGAAAACACCTCCGGGTGCTGTTGCAGCGCGTGGGAAAGCGATTTACCACCGGCAAGCTGATCGTTCAGGTCCTCGATGACGTCGGCCAGGGCCGGATTGCCGATCTGCCCCTGCAGGACGAGCAGCGCCTTGTGCACCGGCATGCCGGTCTCGATCAGTAATGCCAGCTGCTCGGTGAAGAACATCCGGTCTTTGGACGTAATGGCACGACGACGGCCTGAGGAAGCCGCCTTCTTACCCGGCTTTGCCGCTGGAGAAGGTTGTTCCTGCTGTGCCGCCGCGAGATCAAGGGCCATGTGCCATCTCCTGACTCTTCACCTAACTGTTGATGACCCGAGCGACTTCCTCGGGGGTGGTCAGCTGCTCCCGGACACGTTGCAACCCGTCGTTGAACAGCAGTTCCACGTCCTGGGCCTGCAGGTACTCGGCCAGCTGGTCGCGGCTGGGGTTGGAGACGATCAGGCTCTGCAGCTCGGGCGTGACCGGCAGCGTTTCGTGGATGGCGATACGCCCCTTGTAGCCGGAGTCGTAGCACTCCTCGCAGCCCCGGCCCTTGGCCAGCCGATACTTCTGCTGCGGGTCCCAGCCGAAGCGGGCCACCAGATCCGGCGCGGCCATGTAGGTGGTCTTGCACGCCGGGCAGATGGTGCGCACCAGCCGCTGGGCCACCACGCCGATGAGCGCGGAAGACAGCAGATAGGGTTCCACACCCATGTCGATCATGCGGGTCACGGCACCGATGCTGTCGTTGGTGTGCAAAGTAGACAGCACCAGGTGGCCGGTGAGCGCCGACTGCACGGCGATCTCGGCGGTCTCCCGCTCGCGGATCTCGCCTACCATGATGATGTCCGGGTCCTGCCGCAGCACGTGCTTGAGAATCTTCGCGAAGGTGAGGCCGATGTTCGCCCGCACCTCGTTCTGATTGATGATGTCCAGCTGGTATTCCACCGGATCCTCGATGGTGACGATGTTCTTCTCGATGCTCTTCAGGTGGTTCAGCGCCGCGTACAGGCTGGTGGTCTTGCCGCTGCCCGTAGGCCCGGTGACCAGCACCAGCCCGTAGCCGCATTCCAGCAGCTGCCGGTAATTGCCGAGATTGCGCTTGCTCATGCCCAGCCGGTCGAGCTCGAGGATCGCACGATTCTTGTCCAGGATACGCAGCACCACCTTCTCGCCGTGCAGCCCCGGCAGCGAGCTGAAGCGGAGGTCCACGGCGCGCCCCTGGGTCATGACCTGCACCCGGCCGTCCTGGGGCAGGCGGCGCTCCGATATGTCCAGATTCGCCATCACTTTCAGTCGCGAAATCAACGAGGGATGCAGCTCCGGCTTCAGGGTCATCACCTCGTACAGCACGCCGTCGATGCGATAGCGCACCCGGCAGCGGTCGCGGAAGGGCTCGATGTGGACGTCGCTGGCGCCTTCCCGCACGGCGCGCTGAATCAGCGAGTTCACCAGGTTGATGACGGGGCTGGCCGACGCCGCCTCGTCGATGGCGTCCAGGTCCTGAGGCAGGCCCTCCACCACTTCGAAGTCGTCGTCCACCTCGGTGATGAAATCCGTGGTCAGCTCCGAGTAACCGTCAGAGTTGTCCAGCACCGACAGAATGTCTTCCTGCCGCGCCAGCACGGGGCGAACGCTGCAGCGGGTCAGATTTTCCACCTCCCGCAGGCAGGGCACGTTCTGCGGGTTGGTGGTGGCCAGGGTCAGCTCGTCGTGCACCCGGAACAGCGGGAAGACTTTCAGGCGCTTGATGTCCCGCGCGTCCATGAGCGTGACGATGGCCGGGTCGAAGACGCCCTGGCGCAGCTTGACGTCGGGTATGGACAGCTGGGTGCTGAGGGCCCGCAGCACGTCCTGCTCCGAC
>CAMYJX010000145.1 GCA_947258825.1 uncultured Pseudomonadales bacterium | reverse complement strand
CAACCAGGGCATGTTTGCTGTAATCATCTGTTATCTCCTGAATTATCAAACCTTCACATTGACCATGCGTTTCATGACGATGATACCGACGGTCATCATGACAATGGCCAGCACAATCATCAGGTGACCCACGGGTTCAGTGAGAAGGGGTTTCAAAAAATTTGGGCTATTTAACCAGATAAAACCGGCAATAAAAAATGGCAGGACCACCAAGACTGCTGCCGACATTCGGCTCTCGGCTGTGAGTACTCGCACCTTGCCTTCGAAAACCGAGCCGGGAATGGAATCGAACAGGATCTCCACCGGCGTACCTGCCTCCAGGTGCCCGAGGTTGTTCTCGGTGAAATCGGCGCTGATCCACACATCGTGAATGGCGACCAGGGTCATCACCGCGCTGCCCGTCCCCGCGTAACCACCCACGTCGGTACGCAGATCCGTGATGATCCCGGCCGATGAGGCTCTCACCGTGGTGTTCGCCAGGTCGAGCTCGGCCTTGTCCACGGCGGTGATTGCGGTCTTCAGTATGGTGTTGTTCGCGTCATCGTCACCGCCCATCTGTTCGATGGCGGCCTGGATGGCCGCCTGGGCCGCCGTCACTCCCGCCCGGGCCTGGTCCAGGTTCGCCTGGGCAACCTCCAGCTGGCGCTTCGAGATGGTTCCTGGGTCCTCCCCGTGAAGCCGCTCCAGGCGCGATGCATTCTTTGCCGCCTTCTCCTGGTTTGCCCGCGCCCCGCGAAGATTCGCCCGCGCCGAGTCCACCGACGCGCTGCCCGCGCCCACCTGCCGGTGCGCGTTCTCCAGGTCAGAGCGTGCCTTGTCCAGCGCTATACGGTACTGGGAAGGGTCGATCTCGAACAGCGGCTGATCCTTGTCCACCGTCTGGTTGTTGGTCACCAGCACCTGTGTGACCACGCCTGCCACCTTCGGCGCAACACCGATCACGTAGCCTTGCACCCTGGCCTGGCTGGTATAGGGCGTGAAACGATCCGCGAGCAGGTACCAGGCGAGGCTCAGCAGGATCAGCAGGACGATGGCACCCGCTCCCTTGTTCACCGAAGCTTCGGTGCCGTCCGCCGTGGAGCCGTCTTCTGCAGTATCGGTTGCGGTGGTCTGCTCGGTCATGGTGAAGCCCCCGTGCCTGTCGCAGCGCCCGCTCTCTCGGGTGGCAGCGGCGCATTCAACAGGTTCCCCCAGTCGCTTCGCGACTTCATGGTGTCGCGAGTTTTCTCCGGAATGATCTCGTCGATGGGCGTGTCCATCCAGCCGCCGCCCAGTGCCTTGTACAGGTTGATGACGGCGCTGATCCTGTTTCCCCGGTTGACGAGTTCGTTCGCGGACTGCGTGAATACGGCACGCTGGGAATCCAGCACCCGTTGGAAGTCGGCATAACCCTCGACGTAGAGCTTGTTCGCCAGATCCAGGGATCGTCGCGCGGCTTTGACGGAATCGGCGAGGATCGACTCGAGTTCATGGGTCTTCACGACGTTGATGGCCGCGCTGTCGATCTCCTGGGCCGCCTGCAGCACCGCGTTCTGGAAACTCTCGATGGATTCCTGCAAACGCACGTCCTGCACGCGCACGTTGTTCCTGATGCGACCGTGGTCGAAGATGTTCCACGTAAACGACGGCCCGATGGCGAGGCTGAGCGTGTTCGGACTGGCGCTGCGGCTGGTGCCGGACCACGCGAGGCTGCCCAGCAACGATACGGATGGATAGAGATCCGCTTCCGCGATCCCAATCTGCGCAGACTGGGCTGCGATCTGCCAGGCGGCCGTACGGATGTCGGGCCGGCGCATCAACAGGCGGGCTGGTACGTCGTCGATGACCGGCGGCGAGATCGTCGGCACCTTGTCATCGACGTCTGCGAGTTCCGGGAGGTCATTCGGAGCGCGCGCCATGAGCGCGCCAAGCGAATTGCGGATTTGTGTCAGAGAGATCTCGAGACCGGGGATTGATGAAAGCGTGGACAGGTACTGGGTCTTTGCCTGCTGGAGGTCGAGTTCGGATTTCTGCCCGCCCTCGAAGAGTCGTTTGGTGATGTCGAGGCTGCGTTTCTGCAGATCCGCATTGCTCCTGGCGATGGATATGCGGGCCAGTGTCGTGCGATACGCGAAGTAGAGGTCAGCGACCTGGGCAGTGAGAAGCACCTGCACGTCCCGCTGGTTGGCGATCGACGCGAGGAAAGCCGCATCCGCCGACTCGATGCCGCGCTTGAACTTGCCCCAGAAATCCAGCTCCCAGCCCACGCCGACTCCGGCCTGATAGCTGGTGAGACTCTGATCGTTGTCGATGACCCCACCGCTGCTCTCGGTGTTCACGTAGCTCGCCGCGCCACTCGCCTGTTGCTGCTGGGGATAAAGAGCGCTGCCGGCTATCCCCAGCTGGGCCCGGCTTTCCAGGATGCGCAGGCCCGCGATGCGCAAGGATGGGTTCTGCTGCCTCGCAGTTTCGATGAGCGAGTTGAGGACGGGGTCATCGAACAGGTGCCACCAGAAGGCGAGTTCCATCCCGGCCTGCAACTGGGACGCGCCTGCCTGCCCGTACAGGTCCGGCTGCCAGTTGTTCAACCACGCCACGTCCGGCTCCTGAAAATCGGGGCCCAGGGTCGTGCAGCCGCTCATGACGAGCACCGCGCCGAGAGCCAGCACACCTGCCGTGCGGCGAATCCTGAGGTGAAGCATGCAGGATGTCAGCCGGTTGCCGACGTGTCCGGCGCCGCGGGGCCATCGCCTGCACGGGGTTTCGCCCCAGCGCCCTCGCTCTCACCGGCGCTGTCAACCCACTGCATGAATATCACGTATCCGACGGACAGCAACACGGCGCCCACGAACAGTCCGATGATGCCGCTGGTGGCCAGGCCACCCAGCGCGCCAATGAGCACGACGGGCATGGGCGCGTCCACTCCCCGGCCGAGCAACAGCGGCTTGAGGACGTTGTCCACCAGCCCCGCAACCAGCAGGTATATGCTGTACACGATGGTCATCAAGGTTGAGCTGTCACCGGCCCACCACAGGTACGCGATGGCGGGCAGCGAGATGACGGCAGCGGGCAACTGGCAGATCCCGAGCAGCAGCACGGCAAGCGCAAGCAGTCCGGCTCCGGGGATCCCGGCCACGATGAATCCGATTCCCAGCAGCAATGACTGGATGAACGCGATGCCGATGACCCCGACCGCAACGGAGCGTACGGTCGCCGTGGACAGACTTTGCAGTTGCGGGCCGGTTCCTGCCCCTGCCAGCGCGCTGAAGATGCGCGTCATTGCCGCGCTGCCGGATTCACCCCAGGCCATGATCATGCCGGCAACGATTAGGGAAGCCAGGAACAACAGGATCGAGCCCGCCGTGTTCGCGGCAACTGAAAGCAGGCGCTTTGACAGGTTCTTGAGCTTCGCCTGGTGCTCCTCGAGGAAGGCTGGCAGGTTCGTGGCGGCCGCGCTCCAGGCGCCGTAGACACGTTTCCCCACCAGCGGCCATTCGGCCACCGACGGATCGGGCTGCTTCAGTGTGATCGTCTTGTCTTCGAACGCGGTATACGCGCCATGCAGGTGGCCCGCGAAGGCACTGCCGATCATCACCGTGGGCGCGCCGACGAGCAGTATGCCGCTCACCACGAGAAGCGTCGCCGCGCGCCCGTGGCGACCGCTGAGCCACTTGACCACCTTCAGGTGCAGCGGATAGAGCGCCACCGCGAGGATCAGTGCCCACATCATGAGGCCCATGAAAGGCGCGAACACCCGAGCGCTCAGGACCACCAGCAAGCCGACCAGCCCGACGCGTATCAGGATCAGGGTGAGGTCCCGGGATTGTTGGGTCCGCGGAGTCGAGTTCTCGGTTGACATGGGTCGCACCTACTTGACGGGGGGGGCAG
>CAMYJX010000144.1:3990-7406 GCA_947258825.1 uncultured Pseudomonadales bacterium | reverse complement strand
CGCCCGGCGTATCTGTTCGAGCTCTACGAGTTCGAAGGCTGTCCCTACTGCCGCGTGGTTCGGGAAGCGCTGACGGAGCTGGATCTCGACGCCGCCATTTACCCCTGTCCCAAAGGCGGTGAGCGGTTCCGGCCCAAGGCCCTTGCTCTGGGCGGCAAGACGCAGTTTCCGTTCCTGGTAGATCCCAACAACGGCCGTCAGTTTTACGAGTCGGCGGACATCGTTCGCTATCTGTTCGAGGAGTACGGTCAGCGCGACCTGCCCTTGCACTGGCGCTGGGTCGAGCTGCAGCAGCTGGGTTCGGGTCTGGCCGGCCTGTCGCGGTTCGGCGCAGGCGTCAAGGCGCGCGAATCGAAGGCGCCGGAGCAGGCGCTGGAGCTGTACAGCTTTGAAGCCAGCCCCTTTGGCCGGCTGGTCCGCGAGACCCTGTGCGAGCTCGAGTTGCCATACGTGCTGCGCTCCGTCGGCCGCAGCACGGCATCCGACTGGGTACCCCCCGGGCTGCGCCGCGCCCTGGGCATAAAAGCCGAGCCGGAAACCGTCAGCAGGCAGGCGCTGCTGGAGCGGGCGGGAGAGATCTCCATTCCCTATCTGGTGGACCCGAACACGGGTACGGAGCTTTCCGAGTCGGGCGATATCATCGACTATCTGGAGCGCACGTACGCGCTGGCGGATCAGCCTTCCTGGCGGGGCACCGCGACGAACCGGGCCGACTGAAGCCTGACCTCGCCGTCCCAGCGATAGGCGGTCAGGCTGCCCCCCGGCTTGCCCACGCTGTAGTCCAGACAGGCGATGTTCGTGGCGAGGGGCGCCGGTTGCCCGTCCAGCCAGTAGTGGCCGAGAAACACCGGCGGCTCTTCGTGGCCGTACTCGATGAGGTGATCCCCCTCGATCTCGTCATCCGGTATGTGGGTCAGCGCGCTCTCCGGGCCCATGAAGGCGTCCTTGTAGGTACGGGCGCCCCGGTCCCACCAGCGCACCCGCATGATGTGGCGTTGCCTGCCTTCCTTGTCGGGATAGCTGGCGCCCTCGGCCAGTCGCAGCTCCTTACCTTTCAGCAGCGTTTTGACGGCCTGGTACTGCCAGGTCGACCCGGAGCAGGACGCGTGCAGCAACGGGTTGCCCAGCAGCGGGCTGCCATCCTGATAATCGCGGATGCGATCGATCCACTGTCGGTCCCAGCAGGCGTGCACCACGCGAATTCCGCCCAGGTCGAGCCAGAGCGGCAGCGTCTTGAACCATTCGATCGTTTCCCGGTAGCTGTCCGCGTCGCCGGCAAACGCGTCCAGGAAGATGCCGTGCTGGCGCAGGTTTTTCTCGGAATGCCGACGCAGATAGCCATCGCCGCCGCTGTCGAGCGTGGCGAACGCGATGGCGTCGAACTCGTGGTTGCCCATGACGCTCAGCGCGGATTCTCCCTCGATCATGGGCCGGACGATGTCCAGCACGGCCCGCTGGCCGGGGCCGCGGTCGATGAAATCGCCCAGGAAAACGGCCATTCTCTCGGGGTGTCGGTAGGCGCCGTCCGTGAATTGATATCTCAGCTTTTCCAGCAGGCTCAAAAGGGTGGCGCTGCAGCCGTGGATGTCGCCGATCAGGTCGTACATCGCCGGAATTCAGCCGCCTCGCTGGTGCCCGTCGGGCATCGGTTCAGCATGTCCAAACGCGCACGCTGGTTTCAGGCCGGATTCCAGGCGCCGAGGTAAAATTCGTGGTTCGGGTCCAGAATCTGCTGGATCTCGATGAGGTTGCCATCCGGGTCCCGGCCGTAGGTGGCCCGGATGGGGCCGCCCTCGAAGTCCGGCGGCGGGCAGTTGAATTTCACCCCTGCTGCTTTCAATCGCTCGTATTCCGCGTCGATATCGGTGACGTCGATGCAGAAGTGTGTGTAGCCGTGATCGCACGCCGGGCGCTGCGGGTCCCCCGGCTTCGGCTCGGGAGATTCGTACTCGAAAAACTCCAGGTGGGCGTTGCCCAGCTTCAGCATGGCCTGCTTGCAGGCGGATCCCTTGAGGCCGACGATCTCGTCGATCATGTCCGAGCCCTTGCTCCAGCCGCCCTCGTATACGACCTCGGCTCCCATGACGTCGCGGTAGAAGGCGACCAGACGTTCCAGGTTGGGGGTGGACACGGCAACGTGATGAATTCCGCGAATCATTGGCGCTTCTCCTGGCGGTGGTTTTCCTCGGGTGAGGAACCGAGTGTCCTCTGGGCAATGCCAGAGGTCAATCCGCTCGGTAGTCGAGGCGGGTCAGTCGCCCAGCACCTCCTGCAGCGGCTCGCCAATGCTCGCTGATGGGGCATCGATATTCAGCCATGCCGCCAGCGTGGCGGCGATGTCGTAGGGCCGAACGGTCCGGCTGACGGTTCGGGGTTTCAGGCCGGCGCCGGCGAAGATCACCGGCACGTGGGTGTCGTAACGCCAGGGCGAGCCGTGGGTCGAAGCCACCTTCAGGCCGTCGAAATCGTTGATGAACACGTTGGGTTCGAATACCAGGTAAATGTCCCCTGAGCGTTTGGGGTGATAGTTGCGCCGGACGGCCTGCATCAGCAGGCTTTCAGGCACCTGCCCGTTGCGCAGCGCGGAGCTGGACACGGCGGCGGCGATTCCAGGGACGTCGGTGAGAATCTCGCTGACAGCGCGTTCAACCTCTGCCTTGTCCAACTCGGCTTCTTCAATGACCGCGTCGCTGAGATAGATGTAGGGATGGTCGTAGGTCTCTATGAGCGTCTCGCCGATGCCGAAGCGGGCTTTCAGGCCTTGCATCAGCGGGGAGTCTTCTACCGCGGGCACATCGAAGTAACGCGACAGGCTGAACCCGAGCTGGTTGACGTAACCGGGCACTTCCGGGGTGCCGTGATCGGCCGAAAGCACGACCAGGGTGCGCTTCAGACCAACCGTCTCGTCGACGTACGCGAGCAAGCCGGCCAGCGTCCGATCCAGCTGCAGCAGGTTGTCCTCGAATTCCAGGCTGGACGCGCCGAACAGGTGGGCCACATAGTCGTTGGACGAGAAGCTCACGGCCAGGTAGTCGGTTACCGCATCCTGGCCCAGCTGCTCTTCGCGAATCAGCGTTTTGGCGAAGTCCAGCGTCAGCTTGTCTCCGGCGGGCCCGAGGGTCAGTCGGGTGGTCAGGTATTTGTCGCCGGCATCGCCGTAGGCGTGGGGAAAAGTCCGACCGTAACCGGGGAAGTCGGTCTCGAAGGGCTGGTCGTCCATGGCGCCAAACAGGTAGCTGGCCGGATCTGCCAGCAGGTTCCAGGCGGTGCCGGCGTAGGCGTTTGCCGGCGGGGTGGCGTTGTGGGTTTCCACCCAGGCCGGGTAGGCGTCGTAGTAGTAGCTGCTGGTGACGAACTCGCCCGTGGACTTGGAGAACCAGAATGCCTTGCCCGTATGCCCGGCCATGGAAACCGCG
>CAMYJX010000144.1:0-3953 GCA_947258825.1 uncultured Pseudomonadales bacterium | reverse complement strand
CCTTGGCCCGGCCCTGGGTGGCGAAAGTCAGCTGGTCGGAAAACGTTGATGAAAGTATGGCCCGCGGCGAGCGGCCCTCCACTTTCGCTGCCCTCTGGGTGGGGTCTATTTCTGTCTTCGCATCTACCGTGGCACCCGCCGTCAGAAGAACGTAGTCGGGATCTTCGATGTTGTACACGGTGCGCCCGAGGGCCCGATCAAACCACAGGTTGCCGATCATGCCGTGGGCCGCCGGCACCGTCCCGGTAGCCAGAGAGGTGTGGCCTACGATGGTTTCCGTGTTGGCATGGGTGTAGTGCGCGTTCTCATAATTGACGCCTTTCTCCATCAGGTAGTGGAAACCCCCTTTGCCCATCTGCTGCAGATGCCGTGCTGGCAGGTCGCCTCGCAGAGCATCGACGGTGATCTGCAGAATAAGCCTTGGTTGTTCCCTGGCTTCCAGCACGCCGGCGAACAAAAGAATGGTGCAGGCAGCAGCAAGAGCGCTGACCTTGTGCAGAAACCCGGGCTCTAGCATTGGTAACCTCAATCGGGGGGTTGTCTCGGGATGGGAGAAGTTAGCAGAAAGTGGGCGTCGTATCGTTCTCGAAAGCGCAAAAAGCCAATAGAACGGACAGCCTGCGATCTGCCTGCATTGGGCCGCGGGACCGCGTAACTCAGAACAGGTGGACAAATGGGGGGAAGCCTGGAACGGATTGAAAGCGCTGAAGATTACGAACGAAGACGTCGGACGCGGACAGTCGATCGAGCTTCGCGAGCAAGGTGTCCAGGCTTTCGTCGTTCTGCCGACAGCAGGACAGATATTGCATGAGTGTGGCGATTAGCCGGGGCCCGTCGCTTCGGTCCAGCTCCTGGCTGACGCGTAGAAAGTACGCCGCCCCGCCCCAGTACATCACCGGATACTTGCCCTCTGCCCGCAGGCGCCTGGCGGCCTGAGCAAAGGGGCGGTCCGGATAGCCGTAGTTCTCCTCGGCCCGTTGTAGCTGCCGCTGGTATGACTGTGCAACCTCCACGGCGCTCAGCACGCCCATGGCACCCATCACCTGGTACTGCATGTAGCTGGCGAAGCCCTCGGCAAACCAGGCGTGCTTCGACCCCAGATAGGGCAGCACCAGGTGGCTCAACTCGTGAGGTGCAGTCCAGTCCCGCCGAAAGTCGCTCATGGGAAAACGCGGATCCACGTGGAAGTGCACACCCTGAGTAGCAGATCTTTCGGTATGTGCCCAGGGCACGGGTTCTCGGGCGCCGTTGATTCGGTGAAAGTAAATGTGCACGTTGAATGGGAGCGTGCCCACCAGAGATTCCAGGGCCCCCTGGGTTTCGGTGATCCACGCCGACAGCCCCGATTTTTCCTCCGCAGAGAACGCATCCTGCCAGTGAAACTGCAGCTCGGCTCTGGCGGATAGCGAGACGGCGCTCAGCAGGCAAATATGGAGCAGGCGGACGAGGCCGATGGTCAGGTTTCCCATTGCGGCTATCGTCTGCCGATGACCAGCCACAACGGGTCGGCGTTGGGCGGGGATCGGTCTTCCAGGACCACGTCGGAGAATCCGGCGGATTTCAGATAGTGGCCGACCAGTTGGATGCGTTCGTTGGCCTTGAGCTCGTGAAACGCGAGGATTGCCTTGGTGGGAAACAGCCGATGAGACATGGCGATGCAGATGGCGCCACCGTCGCGAAGCGCGTTGCGCGCCGAGGCCATTACCTCCAGAGGCCGGGTCAGGTACTGCACGGATACGGCCAGGATAACCCGATCGAAGGTGCCCTCGGGGTACGGAAGTCGGGGTTGCTCGTTGAGATTGTGCACGCAGAAATCGCCGAGCTGCGGGTTGGCTGCCAGCTCCGCCTCGTTCATTCCCAGGCCGGACACGCGCCCAAGGTTCAGATCGTCCGGCAGGTGTGAAATCCATGACGACATGAGATCCAGCACGTCGCTGCCGGCGGGAATGAACTCGCTGTAGAACGCGCGCAGCGCGTCGATGGTCGCCTGATCGATGTGGGCGACGAAGCGGGGCGCGCGATAGAAGTCCTCGTCCGGCGTCTCGTCAATTCGCCTGAACCAGTCGGCGGGAAGCTGAGTGTCGGTGTTTGAATCCGTCATTGTCCTCTCTGAAGCGCTAGCGGAGACTCTACCTCGTATATCTGCCGGATGACACGGGCACCTTTCGCCGGACTACGGGCGTAAGCGAAGTTATAGACGACCTTGTGTGAAAGTCCTGCAGGAAGCCGATCCGATCTGCCCTTAAAGACGACGGGCGCTTCTTCGTAAGGTTCAGACCGTATCAATCAGATTCGTCGGGAGAACCAGATGACACCGAAACGCACCCTGCTCACGGGGGCTTCTTTCCTGCTGGCGATTGCCGCCGGCGTTCTGTCTTACAGCCAGTTCTTCAGCAAAGCTGAAAAGCCGCTCGCCGTATCGACGGCACTACCTGCGGACGCGCCGTCGGTCACCGCCGCCCGGGCTGCCCCGAAGGCGGCTGATCCAGCAACCCTCGGGATCAATCCGCAGGCTGCGTCCCAAGAGAGCGCCGACGCTGGCATCGCGCATCCGCTTGCCGTGTTCCGGGATGCAGCGTCACAGCACCCGGCGGGCGTCGACCCGATGATCGTGCTCGCCCTGGAAAACTTCAGCGACGCGCAGATCGCCGCCTACAACGAGCTCCACGTCATTCCCTTCAATCCCGCGGTGGGCAAGCTCTGCGACCAGACGCCGGACCCGCAGCTGCCCGGCATGGGCTTCGAAATCGAGCGCTGTGAAACCGTTCGGGAACGACCGCCTCATCCTTATCACCAGCTCGTTGACGAAGCGTTGCAGACGCTGGCGGAGACAGATGCTGCCGCCGCGTTGATCATGGGCATGCGGGTGGTCGGCGACGACGCGGCCCGTAATCGCTGGTACCTGCGGGCAGCCGCGCTCTCCGGCAAGAGCGGACCCATCATGGCCCTCGCCAACCGAAGGTACGCGAGCGCTCGGGCTTATAAGCACAGCGCTGAGGGTCGGCTCGAGCTGGTGGATAACGTTGAAAACGTCCGCTATCGCGCCGTGCTGGAAACCATCGCCGGCAGAATGGGCGACCCCAGAGCCAATCCAACCTACTGGCGGTCGCTTCTGCGCCAGCAGCCGGGCGAGGATGCCAGCGCCGAAAGCGTTCAAAAAGAAGCCCTGGAGATCATGGGGCAGATGGCGCGCGTCCAGCGCGACATCACAGGCAGCACCCAGATGTGGGAGCTGATCAATGCCGGGTAAATCATCGCTCCTTTGGCTGCTCTTTCTGCTGCCCTGCTCCGCCTTTGCCGCGTCGGTTCCGTCGGTGGAATGTTCCGGCTGCCGTACGCTTACTGATTTTGGTAACTATGGTGCCGCGATCTTGTACCAGGCGGTGGGTGTGGGTGGGCCATCGACCGGATCGGACCGGGTCTGGGTGGTCAACCCTTCCACCTCAAAGCGTGCCTTTATCGATATCGATACCCCGATGCGCCTCAGTATGTTCTACGGCTTTTCCATTCCCGTTCCCGATCTCACCAAGCAGGAGATCAACGCCACCTGGGGTGACGGTTCAGGCTCGGCCAGCTACGAGCTGCCGGTGGAGGTGATCGACGCCATTGGTGACTGCATCGACGTCGAGCTCGATATTCATCGCGATGATTCGCCCGCTGAGGAAGAGGACATACCACAGCAGGAGTTTCGCGCGTTGCCGGGTTTCAACGCCGGCCCGTGGGAGTACCGGTATCTCAACATGAACCCCTACGTGCTGATGAACGGCAGCTGGGAGTTCAGCGTCAACCGGGTCAACAGCGCGCCTGCCCCCATCGTCAACGTGGTGGAGTGCGCATGGCACGACGGTTGTTGAGAGGGCCGATTTAGCAGGGCTGTCGGGGGCGCCCGGTGCGTGGGTCTTGAAAATCTGCCCCCGGGCGCGAAAACTGCAGATGGGTTTTGATCATAGGTC
>CAMYJX010000143.1 GCA_947258825.1 uncultured Pseudomonadales bacterium | reverse complement strand
AGGGCGCTGACGGCTCACGCAGGCCGCGAAGTAAAGCTGGAGGTGGAAGTCGGTAAGTTGTCGACGGAAACACCGGCTCAGCGTGCAGAGCGTCGCCGCGACGAGCTGCAGCGAGCCGCGGAGGAAACGCTGGCAACGGATGATACGGTGCAGACGCTCATTCACGAGTTCGGCGGCCGCATCGATGCGGTGAGGCCCATAGAGGACTCTCCCAATTGAACGAGAGTTGAACGAGAGTTGAACGAGAGTTGAACGAGAGTTGATCAAGAGTTGATTGAGGGTTGACCGAGAGTTGACTGACACAGCAAGCGAGGACACCACATGAAAGGCGTTGGCGATTTCATGAAGCAGGCCCAGGCCATGCAGGAAAACATGCAGAAGATTCAGGCTGAGATCGCCTCCATGGAGGTTCGTGGCGAAAGCGGAGCAGGACTGGTCGGCGTGGTCATGAACGGGAGACACGAAGTGCGCCGTGTCAGCATCGACGACAGCCTGCTTGGCGAGGACAAGGAAATTCTTGAAGATCTGGTTGCCGCCGCCTGCAACGACGCCGTGCGCAAGGTGGAAGCCGAGCAGCAGAGCAAGATGGCCGGGATGGCGGCCGGACTGGGCCTGCCGCTGGACAAGCTCCCCTTCTGATGGCCCTGAGCCCTCTGATCGACCGTCTCATTGAGGCGTTTCAGGTGCTTCCTGGCGTTGGCCCTAAAGGAGCACAGCGCATGGTGCTGAGCGTGCTCCAGCACAACCGCCCGGGCGGTCAGATGCTGGCCGAGGTGCTTGCGGACGCGGTGGCTCGGGTGGGTGAATGTGAGGACTGCCGGAACCTCTGTGAAGAGGCCCACTGCCGGTTCTGCACCGACCCCCGCCGTGACGACGCGCTGCTGTGTGTGGTCGAATCACCTGCCGATATTCTGGCCATCGAACGGGCCGGCGGTTTTCGCGGCCGCTACTTCGTGCTGCACGGGCACCTCTCGCCTATAGATGGGATCGGCCCGGAAGACCTCGGCCTCGACAGGCTGATCGAACGGGTCAGACAGCTGCAACCGGCGGAAGTGATTCTGGCCACCAACCCCACGGTGGAAGGAGAGGCAACCGCCCACTACATCAGCCAGATGATCCGCGATCACGTGGCGAAGATTACACGCATCGCACATGGCGTTCCCCTGGGTGGAGAGCTCGAATACATCGATGGAGGGACGCTGGTCCATGCCCTGCAAGGCCGACGAAGCATCCGTTAACTGGGTTACCACCAACGAGGATCTCGCGCTCAGCGTTGGCAGCTGGGGCGATGTCGTCGGGCTGGATACGGAATTTCTGCGCACCGATACTTTTTTCCCGCTGCCAGGGCTTTACCAGGTGGCCAGCGGCACGGATGTGTATCTGCTTGACCCGCTGCTCATTGATGAATGGACATCCCTGCTCGACCTGCTGGAAAACCCGGTCATCACCAAGGTGCTGCACGCCTGCTCGGAAGACCTGGAACTGGTGCGGCATCATTTTGGCGCATCGCCCAGAGGACTGTTCGATACCCAGCTGGCCAACGCGTTTCTGTGTCCGCACTACAGCGTCAGCTTCACGCGCCTGGTGAGCGAACGTCTCGACGTCGAGCTGCAGCAGCATGAAACTCGCTCGAACTGGCGAGCGCGCCCACTGACGGAAAAGCAGATCCGTTATGCCTGGGAAGACGTCTACTATTTGCCGCCGCTGCACGCGATGCTGCATGAGGCGCTCGTCGAGACGGGCAGGCTCGCCTGGTTTCGTGAGGAGATGGATCTGCGCGGTCGCTTTGAGCTGGGTGATCCGGAAACCTACTACCTCTCCGTGAAGAAAGCCTGGCGGCTGCCGGGGGCGGCGCGTTCGCGCCTGCAGACTCTTTGCGCCTGGCGGGAAACCGAAGCCATGGCCGACGATCGACCCAGAAGCCGAGTGGTCAAGGATGAACACCTGTTGACAATGGCCCAGCTCGAGGTGCTTTCGGAGCAGGATGTCAGAGGTGTTCTGCCACCGAATGTGGCCCGGCGCTACGCCTCGGCACTGCTGGCCGCCCATGCCGAGGGCGGACGACGCCATCACCCACCGCCTGCGGAACAGCCGCTTACCCGGTTTCAGTCAGAGCTGGTCAGCAAGCTACGGGATGTGGGACGGACCAGGGCGGAAACGCTTGGCATAGCGCCGGAGCTGCTGTCGCGCAAACGGGAAGTGGAAGCCTGCGTGCGCCAGTTTGCGCAGAGCAGGGAGCTCTCCGAAGCCTATCTGGGTTGGCGCAACGAGGTAGTTGGCGACGAGTTTCGAATGCTGCTCGAGGCCGGGTCATGAGCCGGCAGGTGCGCGTCTACCGCAGTTCCCGCAGGCAGGGAATGTACCTTTATGTCGATCTCGTCGAGGATATGGACAGGGTTCCTGACGCGCTGATGAAGCAATTTGGCCGTCCGGTGGAGGTCATGGAGCTGGAACTGCACGCGGGGAGAAAGCTGGCGCGCGCCGAAGCGGCCGTCGTGCTGGAGCGGATCGCTGCCGATGGCTTTTTTCTGCAGATGCCGCCGTCCCCAGAGACAGATGCAGAGGCGGGGGCGGGGGCTTAGCGGTGAGCTTCTGGAGAGAAAAATCCCTGACAGAGATGACGCCAGAGGAATGGGAAGCTCTGTGCGATGGTTGTGCCCGCTGCTGCATGATCAAACTGGAAGACGAGGACAGCGGACAGGTTCACTACACCTCACTGGTCTGCGACCTGCTCGACACGTCGAGATGCCGTTGCACCAATTATCCGGCGCGGCACGAACTGGTGTCGGATTGCATCGAGTTCTCGGCGGACCTGGCGGCGACGCTCGGTTGGCTGCCGACCACGTGCGCCTATCGGCGAGTCGCGCAAGGGCTTGATCTTCCGGACTGGCACCCGCTGGTCAGCGGCAGTCAGGAAAGCGTCCACGAGGCGGGCATTTCGGTTCGGGGCAAAGTGATCCCTGTACGGCTGGTGGATGCGGATGAGCAGGAAGACCACATTATCGACTGGGTAGAAAGCTGATGGCCTATGTCTGGGCTTGGGTGGTGGTAGCGCTTTGCGCGCTGATTGGAACGCTGGGGCTTGGGTTGGCCTGGCGCGGCCTGCCTCTGGCCCCGGTCAGGTGGTGGCTGACCTGGCTCATTCCCATTTGCCTGCTGTTGCCGGCACCGGTTCCCGGATACGAGAATCAGTGGGCGCCTGCGTTTGTGGTCTTTGTTTTCGAAGGGCTTTTCCAGCAACAGGGCGCGCCTGAGATTGCCGGCCGGATTCTGCTGGCTGGCGTCTGCGTGACCAGCGCCGGCGTGCTGGTCTGGTACCTGCTGAACCGACGTCGTTCTGCACCTCCCGAAGCGGATTAGCGAATCCCGCGTGTGGCTCTCACAGAGTGGCTCTCACAGAGTGGCTCTCACAGAGTGGCTCTCACAGAGTGGCTCTCACAGAGTGGCTCTCACAGAGTGGCTCCCCCAATGCCGCGGCGGTTGAGAGCCCTCTCCTAGAGAGGCGTCTACTATTAAGGGAGACCATCTCGCGGGAACGTTGATTTGACCTGTTGTTGTTTGCGCCAGTTGCCGCTTTCCGCCGGGCTGTGGCTGCTGATTAGCGCGGTCTCCGCGCTGGCAGCACCCGCGTTGGCTGCGACCGCGACATCCGATGATGCGCCCGTCGATGTCCGGTTTGTCGTCGACGTATCCGCCAGCATGGGTACGTCGGATCCCCAGAATCGGCGTGGTCAGGCCCTTTCCGCGCTGTTGCGTTTGCTGCCCGACGAAGGCTACGGCGGGATATGGACCTTCGGAAAATATGTAAACATGCTGGTCAAATATTCGCGGACCGATGACCTCTGGCAGGAAGTTGCCGTGGCTCACGCGGCTGAGCTGAATGCCATCGGCGATGCGTGCGCCCATGCGCCCTCCGGGTTCGTTGACCAGGATCGGGCAGACCCAGACGCCGGTAGAGGCCATCGAGCAGGCCAGCTGGGACAGGTCACGAAAGCTTGAGCGACCGCGCCATCTGGTGCTGCTCACGGACGGCCGAGTGGATATATCCGACGCCGAATCAGAGAACGCGGCGGAGGAAAACCGGTTGTTGCAGACGCTGATGCCACAGCTGGTCGATGCGGGGTTCAGGGTGCATACCCTTGCGCTGTCAGCGCGTGCAGATCTGCCGCTGCTCAAGCAGCTGTCGCTGAGCACGGGTGGCTACCATGCTCTGATTACGGATCCGGCGGCGCTTACCGACGTCTTCGTCCGAGTGTTCGATGTGATCAGCCGGGGCGCAAGCCTGCCCCTGACCGCGGATTCGACGACAGCGGATTCGACTTTTCAGGTGGATCCCGGCGTGAACGAGCTGACGCTCCTGCACCTTGGTGACCCCTGGGCGGGCTCGCTCGCCCTGTTGGGTCCGGACAACCAAACCCTCAACCGTACTTCACCACGCACCGAGGTGATCTGGCACATCGACGAGGACTACGAGGTCATCACGCTGGAGAAGCCGGCGGTTGGCCGCTGGCGACTGCAGGGGGCGCTGCCGGATGATCTGCGGTTGTTTACTTACAGCGACCTGCAGCCTCGGCTGGTCGACCTGCCGGCCACCGTATTTCCCGGCGACCTGCATACCTTTGAGCTGCTCATGGAGAGCGCCGGGGAAACGGTCAGCGATGAAGCGTTCCTGGAGCTGCTGGACGTTTCCGCAGAGCTTCATGGGCCGGACGGGCGGGAAACGCTGCTTGTGGAGCGGGGCGAAGCCGGACGCTATCAGGTGCACCTGCTGGGCGTCAGAAAGCAGGCGGATTACGAGCTGCGAGTATCAGTATCCGGTAAAACCTTCGATCGGGTGAAAAACGTGCCCTTCAGCGTGCGCAACCCCCTTGCGATCGAAATGCATCCTCGAGCGGATGGTCTGTTGATGTGGACAGAAGTGATCGCGCCAGGGTTGGATCATCGCAGCCTCAGGGTGGCTGCCAAGGTCAAGCGCCCACCGGCGCCGGCCAAGTTGGTTCCCGTAGAGCGCATGCCTGGGGGGCTCTGGAAGCTGGTCGTGGAGCAATCGAAAGGGGTGGTCGAAATTGAGTTGAATATAGCCGGCAACTATCTGAATAAAATAGATTTTACTATTCGTACTGAGCCGATCCGCGTGACCCTTCCCATGGCCGGGCCGAAGTTTGTACACCTCGACATGAAGGGCCGGCCCATAGTTTCGGATCAGCCCGGTTCTGCCGAGGGCACCCCGGGAAGAGCGCTGGTAGCGGATTCAGGCAGCGGGGCCCTGGCAGCCCCCGGCCAGGCCACGACGCCGCCCCCGCTGGCTCGGCCCGTCGCCGGCGATGACGTTGCGCTGGAAGTCGCTGGACCGCTGATTCCCTGGTGGTTTGCCGGCGTTCTGGGCGGTTTGAATCTGTTGCTCGGCTTCTCCCTCTGGTGGCTGGTCAGGCCCGAGAAACCTGGGATCGACCTTGCCGGCGGCATTGCCAGGGTCCGAGACCTTGCCGGCATCGAAACTGTACCCGAGGCCGAAGGTTCCGC
>CAMYJX010000142.1 GCA_947258825.1 uncultured Pseudomonadales bacterium | reverse complement strand
CGGCCTGCTGCCGGACTTCAACGGTGGCGGCGTGTCACCGTTGTACAACTTCGAAGCCGTGGTAAGGATGCGCGCGATATGAACGCCCACAAGCAGAAGGGACTGGCCGTGGTGGAAACGGCCATCGTTGGCCTGGTGGCCATGATCGTGCTGTTCGCCGTGTTCGAGGTGGCCCGCGTGTTCTTCGTCATGAACGCTCTCGAGGAGGCGACTCGGCGCGGCGCCCGGGTAGCCGCCGTCTGCCAGATCAACGACCCGGCGATCCGCCAGATCACCATCTTCAACAATTCCGGCACCGCGGGCCCCAGCCCGCTGGTGTTCAATCTGACCACGGGGAACGTGGACGTCGATTATCTCGACGACGGCGGCGGCGTCGTGGGCGATCCGGTGGGGAGTTCCCTCGACATCGACTACGTGCGGGTAGGCATCACCAACTACCAGCATCAGCTGATCATTCCCCTGTTCGGACGCACCATCAACATGCCCGATTTCGCCACCATCCTGCCGCGGGAAAGCCTGGGCGTCACGCGCGAGGGCCTTACAACCTGCTGATACCGGTCGCGCATGCTGCATACACAACAAGCGCATGCGTTACGAAAAACCCAGGTAACTTAGAGGCAACAGGAACGTTGAACAAGCCCTTTCACACAGACTCTTTCATTCAGAAAAGCTGCAGCGTAAGAAAACATGAAAATACTGATATCCAGTCGATCTGACCAAGCTCTGAAAACCCTGGAATCTCTGATCGCCGGCGGCGGCTACCAGGAGATCGAGGGCATTCTGATGATGAACGGCGCCAGGGATCCGCTGAGCGTGGTGGACTACCGTCCCGACGTCCTGGTGATGCACGCCAGCGATCATCTGGTGGAAGAGCTGCAGAGCCTGGCCGCCCGGCAGAAGCGCGATCGCCCGGCCATCATCGTCGTCGGCGACCAGCTTCCCGCGGACGCGACCCGATACGCCATGCGCGCCGGCGCCCGGGATTTCATCCGCGAGCAGGACGACGCGGAGCTGGTGGAGTCGCTGCGGCGTCTCAGCTCGGAGCTGTACGCCGATCAGCAGCCGGCCGGCGGCAAGACCATCGCCGTGCTGAACGCCAAGGGCGGCTCCGGTGGAACCTTCATCGCGACGAACCTCGCGCATCTGTCCGCCACCATGGGCGGCGACACCGCCATCGTCGATATGGACTTTCAGTTCGCGCCCGTACCCCACTATTTCGACCTGACGCCGAAGCGCGGCCTGCTGGAGGCCCTGGCGAACAGCGGCGAGCTGGACGGAACGGCCATCGGCGCCTACGCGGTGAAGCACGAGAGCGGTCTGCGCATCTTCGCACCGATTCCCGATGCCCAGGTGGCCGTGGATTTCAATCTCGGCGACCGCATGGTGCAGGTGCTCGATGTCCTGAAGCATCGCTACGAACGGACGATCATCGATCTTCCCCGACACCTGGATGAAAACAGCGCGCAGTTGCTGAAGTCCGTCGACGAGGTGCTGCTGGTCATGCAGCAGTCGCTGCTGGCCGTGCACGACGCCGTGCGCCTGAAGACCGTTCTGGTCAACGAGCTGGAGATTCCGGAAGAACGCATCACCGTGATCGTGAATCGATACACCAAGAACAGCACCCTGGACACTGACGACATCGCCAGCGCGCTCGACGACGAAGACCTCGTGCTGATTCCCAATCAGTACAAGCTGGTCGCCGAGTCTCTGGACATGGGCGAGCCGGTGGTCGAGCAGGCGCCTACCTCGGCCGTCAGCAAAGCCCTGGTGGGCCTTCAAGGCCGGGTGCTGGGACAGCAACCCCAGGAAAACAGAAGCTTCCTGGCCAAAACAGTCATGCGTCTGAGAGGTTAAGAGCAATGGTAGCAGTCATCAAGAAAACGAGCCCGCACTCTGCGAAAGCGTCTACTGCAGAACCCGCGGACGTGAACGAGCGATCGACGGCTTCTCTCAGCGCCAACGAGCGGGACATCAAAGACCAGGCCTATTCGGAGCTGCTGGACCGCCTGGATCTGTCGCTGATCAACAGCATTTCCCCGGATCACGCGCGCGAGCAGATCCGCGAGACCACCTACAAGGTTCTCGAACAGCAGTCGGCGCCCCTGAGCGCTGAGGCCCGGGCACGGGTCGTGCAGTCCATCGAGGACGAGATTCTCGGCCTCGGCCCGCTGGAGCCACTGCTCAGCGACCCGACGATCTCCGACATTCTGGTCAACGGGCCGAATCAGGTGTACATCGAGCGAAAAGGCAAGCTGCACACGACGGACATCACGTTCAGCAGCGACCGCCATCTGCTGAACATCATCGACCGCATCGTCTCGGCCGTGGGTCGCCGCATCGACGAATCTTCGCCGATGGTGGACGCGCGGCTGGCCGACGGCTCCCGGGTCAACGCGATCATTCCGCCCCTGGCCCTGGATGGTCCGGCACTTTCCATCCGCCGGTTTGCCCGCGAGCTGCTGAAGGTTTCCGACCTCATCGCGCTGGGTTCGATGACCGAGGAGCTGGCCACCGTCATGGAGGCAGCAGTGCAGGGGCGTCTGAACGTCCTGGTGTCCGGGGGAACCGGCGCCGGTAAAACAACGATGCTGAATCTGCTCTCCGGCTTCATTCCCGAGGACGAGCGAATCGTCACCATCGAGGACTCCGCCGAGCTGCAGCTGCAGCAGCCACACGTGGTGCGCCTGGAAACCCGACCCGCGAACATCGAGGGCAAGGGCCGTATCGCCGCGCGCGATCTGGTGATCAACAGCCTGCGGATGCGCCCGGAGCGGATCATCGTCGGCGAGGTTCGCGGTGCGGAAGCCCTGGACATGCTGCAGGCCATGAACACCGGCCACGATGGCTCCCTTACAACAATCCACGCCAATACGCCCCGTGACGCCCTGGGCCGGGTCGAAAACATGGTGTCGATGACGGGAATCACGTTCCCGATCAAGACGCTGCGTGAGCAGATTGCCTCGGCGATCGACCTGGTCATTCAGATAGAGCGTCACGAGGACGGCAAGCGCAGGGTCGTCAGCCTGGCAGAGATCAACGGCATGGAGGGCGACATCATCACCATGTCCGACCTGTTCACGTTCGATCGTCAGGGCCGCGACGAGGACGGCAACGTCCTGGGCTCGCTGAAGCCGACGGGCATCATCCCGGCTTTCCATCGTGACCTGGCAGCCAAGGGCATCAACATCCCCATGGAGACGTTCGATCCGTCAGCAGGAGAAGCACGATGATGGGAGACGGCACCCTCATATTCATCGGCCTGGTCTTCGCCGCCGTTTTCTTTCTGGCTCAGGGCCTGGTGGTCCCGGTGTTCGGTGAAAGCCGCGCCATGGCCAAACGCCTCAAGCAGCGGCTGAAGCAGATAGACAAAGAGGAAGAGCAGAGCATCGCATCGCTGCTGCGCGAGAAGTCGCTGAAAGAACTCTCGCCGCTGGAACGCTGGCTCGAGTCGCTGCCGTGGATGGAGGCGCTGTCGGCGCGCATCCAGCAGTCGGGCAACAACGGTTTGGCCTATCGGCTGGTGCTCAAGGCGCTGATCCTGATGATCATCGCCGGTCTGCTGACCTGGCAGTTCTCGCGATCTCCGGAGCTGACGGGTCTACTGACCCTGGTCGGCGGCTACCTGCCGTTCTGGAAGATCTCCAGGGATCGAGGGGTGCGATTCGCCAAGTTCGAGGAGCAGCTGCCCGACGCCATCGACATCATGCAGCGCGCGCTGAGGGCCGGGCACCCGTTCAACGGCACGCTCAAGCTCGTCGCGGAAGACATGGATCAGCCCATCGCCAGAGAATTCGAGCTGACGTTCGCGGACATCAACTACGGCAACGATGTGCGCCGCGCGATGCTGGGGCTGCTCGGCAGGGTGCCCAGCATCACCGTCATGGCGCTGGTCACCTCGATACTGGTGCAGAAGGAAACGGGCGGCAATCTGGCGGAGATTCTCGCGCAGATCTCCAAGGTCATTCGCAGCCGGTTTCAACTGCAGCGCCGGGTCAAAACCCTCTCCGCAGAGGGACGCATGTCGGCCTGGGTGCTGGCCATGGTCCCGCTGCTGCTGTTCGCGGTGATGATGTTCACCAACCCGGAATACCTGCCCGTGATGTTCAATGATCCGCGCGGCCAACAGATGCTGGCCTTCGCCTGCGTCTGGGGCGCCGTCGGGGTCTTTTTC
>CAMYJX010000141.1 GCA_947258825.1 uncultured Pseudomonadales bacterium | reverse complement strand
TCCGCAAAAGCGAAGCGCCGGCGTTGTCTCGGCGGCCTGCGCCGCCTCGGCTCGAACTGCGGAGCCCGAACCAGACCCCGGACGCCTCACACGAAAAAGCCGGCGCAAGGCCGGCTTCTTCGTGTGGCGCGCCCGGAGCGATTCGAACTCCCGACCTTCTGGTTCGTAGCCAGACACTCTATCCAACTGAGCTACGGGCGCATTTGTTTGACCCGCGCATTCCGCATGGGCTGCGTATTATCTGGAAGCCCCGGAATGGCGTCAAGGAAGACCATAGCCCCGCGACCGCTACTTTGAGATCATAAAGCCTCTAAAGACAAGAGGTCTCCATGAGCCCGGATACAGACACCACGAGCACAGAAAAGAAGTTTCGCGGCTGGCGCCTGGTGGGTTTCATCCTCTGCGTCGTGGTGGTGCTGGCGGTGGTCAGCGCCGTCGTCGACTGGATGGTAATCGGCCCCCTGGAGGGCCGAGCTTTCTGACCGACTGGTCAGGCGTCATTCACCGAAACGGTTTTTGAGCGCGCGATTTGCCAGGTCATTGAGGGTGAGTCTGACGTCTTCCCAGGTGAGCTGCTTCTTGTCGTCCAGCTGCTCTATCTGAGATACCTGGAACAGGGTAACGATGTCGCCAGACTGACTGTCAAGCATCTCGCCTTGCAAAACAGCTTTGTCCAGCACGAGTCTGGATCCCGTCAGGTTCCCGGCGGAGGTCACCACCAGACCGATAGGCGTCCAGCCCAGAAGGCCGCGCTTCTTGTTCTTCATCTTGATCTGGGTGACAGCCATGTTCAGCAACAGCGTGTCCGGACCTGGCTGATCGACAATCTCAACATATTTCTTAAGGTTGTCCGTCAATACGCCTTTCAGCGCGTCGGTAATCTGCGTCGACTCCTTGGCATCCATGTCTTTCGTCTTGCTGTCATCGGCAAAAAAGAACGTAATGGAGCCCAATACAACCTTGCTGTACTGCGTTGGGTCTTTACCGTCAGCTGTGTAGTTCTCCAGCCCTGGAACGTTGGCGTCCGGCGCAAGCAGGGCGACTTCATGGGCCTCCAGAAACGAGTCTTCCGCCAAGGCGCTGAAAGGGATCAGCAGCAGGGCGGTGGCAAGCAGTTTGTAGTTCATGTCTTTATCCTCTTATTGCCGTCAATATACCATCTGCGCCAAGGTTTCGGCGTAGGTTTCGGCGTAGGTTTCAGAGAGCAATCGCCGGCAACCGGCGCCTTCACTAATCAGCGACGATACAGGACCCCATACCGACAAACGCGACGTCCCGTCCGGAAACCGTCATCACCATGGTGCCGTAGGTCTTGTTCAGCGAAAGCGTCCAACCGGCCCCATCCGTCTCTGCAGCATCTCCGGCGTCCTTCCCCTGAACCACCAGGTTGTCGTCCACCGTGCCTACCTGGTCGATGCTGCTTGTCAGACCCGCATCCCAATGGTCGAGCCGTACCGTTTTCGCCTTGAAGTCGAAATTCAGATGCCGGATATCGTCGGCAGCTTCTACCGGCACCAGCCCGCAACCGGCGTGAGCGCTGCATTCATGAAGCTGCGCCACCGTGCAAAGCAAGGGAGAACGTCCGTCAAAAGCGTCCTTGGCAATTGCGGGAGAAGCGAACACCAAAATGACCGCTGCCAGCAAACCACTGAATTGAATATTCATGATGTCGTCTCCTAGTTAACGGTGTATCCACGTCCTTGCAGGCAGGCACTGTAGGCGCGATTGTAGTTATCCCGGTTGTACTGGTAATTCCGAGCCTGGTCATCGGCCCACTGGTCCTGCTCGCGACGCGTCGAGTTGCGGCGCATGCCGCCCAGCAGCCCGCCGGATGCGGCGCCGATGGCCGCCCCTTTACCCGCATCGCCCGCGATGGCTCCTACCGCAACGCCCACCAGCGCTCCTCGGGCAGCGCCACCAACGACGGATCCCTCTTCCTCGGGTGCTGACGAAGTAGCCGTCGGCGTCGCCATGGGGTCGAACCCCGTCTGCTGCTTGGCAAAGGCGTAGCACTGGCCTTCGTCAGCGGCCTGCTGGTCGGGCGACTGGCCCTTGGCCGGGTAAACGTAGACATCTGCGGCGAGCGCTTGCTGCTGCCCCGCCAGCAGTACCATCACTACGGCGGCTATCGCCGTCTTATGCATGATCTGCATGGAATCTTCCTGCTCGGTTGGATCTTAGGTGTAGGTTTCTCTGGTTTACGCTTTGGAAGCGCAGACCGGGACGAACTGTCGCACAAATGAATGGAAATTTCAGCTAGGCAATTTCCCACGGATGTGTTTCCAGAGAACGCCTCAAAGACGGTTCTCCGGCATAGCAGATAAAGCACTAGCACCGCTTAATGAATACCCGCAAAATGCCCGACATCCTTGAGACGTTTACCCGCGACCGCTGAAACTGCACCTTCAATAGTTTGGCTACGAAGAAAGCACCTGTTCAACCCAAGACATCGGAGACCTATCGTGACTATGAGCCTTGTGAAAAGGAACGTTCTTTACTTGGCGACCAGCCTGCTTGCCGTGCTGGCCGCAACCGCCAACGCCGCCGAGACCACTGTCGACAAACCGGCGCGGGTCGTGAGCACCATGGTCAAGCTCGGAGCCATCGTCGAAGCTGTCGACAAGCAGACCCGGGAACTCAAGCTGCTGGACGCCCAGGGCAACCGGTTTACCGTCGTCGCCGACGAAGCAATACGCAATTTCGATCAGATCGAGCCGCGGGACAGAATTATCGTCGAGTATCTCGAATCGGTTGCGGTCGTGGTCGCGCCGGCAGGTTCGGAGCCACCCATCGGAGACGCTGAGCTGCTGACGGTAGCGCCCGCCGGCGACAAGCCGGGCATGTCCGACGTGGAAACACGGATGGTCATGGCCACCGTGCATGGCATAAACGCGGCCGACCGGCTGGTAACCCTGGAAACGGCAAACGGCGATCTGCGCACCATCAAGGTCAGCGAGGACGCCCGGCTCGACAGCGTGGATATAGGCGATCAGGTTCGCCTGCGAGTTACCACCGCCATCGCTGTCGCCGTGATGACCCCGGACGACGCCTGAATTAATGCCGGCATTCGTCAGGCACGGGCTGCTTTTCCTCGCCTATGCCGCCTTGGGGGTACTGCTGACGCTGGTCGGCGTGTACATCACCTATCTGGAGCAACGGCCTGACCTGGCACCCTGGCACGAGGCGACGCTGGACGCCGAGTTTTCGGCTTCGCGAGCTTCGACAGTCACCAGTCTGGATGACTACCTGCAGGTCGAGGAGGCGCTGTTCGGACAACTGGACACCGAGGTCTACGCCCGCACGCCTGAGCAGCAGCAGCGACGCTTCATCCGTTACGCCAGCGATAGCCGGGCAGACCCCAGAGGCCGGGATCCGGACTGGAACCGAACTCTGTGGCGCCCCCATCCCCAAGCCCGCGGGTCCGTAATGCTGCTGCACGGGCTGAGCGACTCGCCCTATTCCGTTCGTAGCCTTGCGAGCCTGTGCTACGAGCAGGGCTTCTCGGTACTGACCATGCGGATGCCCGGCCACGGCACCGCGCCTTCCGGGCTGCTGAAGGCCAGTCATCAGGATTGGAGGGCCGCTGTCAGGCTGGGTATGCAACATCTGCACGAGCAGACGGACGGCGCACAGCCGATTTACATCGCCGGCTATTCCAACGGCGCAGCGCTGGCCGTGGAGTACGCGGCCGCCCGACTGCTGGGCGAAGACATCCCGCAGACCGATGGCCTGATTCTGGTGTCCCCGGCCATCGGCATCTCCAGCCTGGCCGCGATTGCCATCTGGCAGGAACGTCTGTCCTCGTTGCCCGGCCTCAACAAAGTCGCGTGGACGGATATTCTTCCGGAGTACGACCCGTACAAATACAACTCTTTCACCGTGAACGCCGGCGATCAGATCTATCGACTTACCCTGCACATCGCGGCTCAGCTGGATCAGCTCGAGGGACCGGCCGGCGTCGAGGGAATGCCGCCGATCATCGCCTTCCAGTCTGTAGCAGACGCAACCGTCTCCGCACCCGCAGTCCTGCAGGCCCTGTTCATGCGCCTGGCGCCCGAAGGCCACGAGTTGATCGGGTTCGACATCAACCGCAACGCCGATGTAACCGCCCTGCTGGCGAAGCCGGTCACCGACGTGCGCGAAACCCTGTTGCAGGGCCCAGCGCTGCCAGTCAATCTAACGGTCGTCACCAACGCCAACGACGAAACCGACGACGTCGTCGCCGTCCGGCGCGCCGCAA
>CAMYJX010000140.1 GCA_947258825.1 uncultured Pseudomonadales bacterium | reverse complement strand
GGCAGTTCAGGCCAGCGACGTCGACGGCGACCCCATCAGCCTGCAGCTGGGTGGGGCTGACAGCGGGTCCTTCACCCTCGACGCGGCGACGGGAGAGATCCGCTTCAACAGCGCGCCGGATTTTGAAGGGCCAGCCGATGCCAGCGGTGACAACCAGTATCAGCTGCAGGTAACCGCATCCGACGGCGCGGGTGGTTCTGTATCCTTGCCGATCAGCATCGATGTCAGCGACGTCAACGAGGCACCCGAACTGCTGAGCACTGATTTCACCAGCGTTCAGGGATTCAGCGGCAGCGTCGGCTCGCTGCGATTCAGCGATCCCGATGTTGGCGACCAGGTGCAGATAACGGCCGTCGGCGGGTCTGGAGCGAATCTGTTCTCCGTTGACCCCACCAGCGGGGAAATTACCCAGTCCGGCGATTCCCTTCCCGGGGTTTACACCCTCGACGTGCAGCTGACGGATTCCCAGGGCGCAACCGCAACGGGCACCCTGACCATCACTCTGGGCAGCCTGGATTCCGACCCAGAAACGTCGATCATCAAGCTGATCAGTGAAACAGACCCTGACCCCTACAACGAAATCATTGCTATCGGCACCGTTCAGGAGGACGAAAGCAGCACCGAAAATACCCAGCAGGCATCTGACGAACCCGTGGATGAAAGCGTAGAAGCGCCTGGGACAGACGCGCCGGGCCGAGCCTCCTCCACCGATGCTGCCTTCGCCGGTCAAGCCGTTGCCGGCGGTCAGACAGATGTCGAAGCATCCTCCACCCAGCCACAGCGTCTGCCCGGCCAGAGTGGCAGCTACTCCAGAGGCGCCCACACCATGGTCCTCGAGCTTCTGCTGGAGGAAACCGATGAGCTCGTAGAGATCGCCTTCGGCGGGACCGTGGATAGAGGATTCGATCTGTCCAGGACCAGCCTGTCTCTGTCGCCCAGCATGCTCAGCGCGCTCGAAGAGATGCGCGCGAATGTGGACACCGTGGCGGATCAGGACGAAGAGCAAGCGGACCTTCTGGTACAGACCGGCGCCGTCGCCACTCTCTCTTTAACCGCCGGTTTCGTCACCTGGCTGCTGCGCACCGGCTCCCTGCTGGCCACCGTTCTTTCCACTTCGCCACTGTGGCGGCCGTTCGATCCGATTCCCGTGCTGGTGGATCTCGAGGATGCATCGCGACCGGACCTCGGAGAGGATGTCGATGAAGCTTAAGGTATGGGCCGAGTTCTGGCGGTCGCGCCCACTCAAGCTGTCCTTCAGCGTGCTGATGCTGACCATGAGCGTTCTGTTCACCGCGGACTTTTTCGAGCTGCGGGGCGACAAGTCGCAGGTGCTTCGAGAGGCCCGAAAAACCATTGCCGAGGCGCTGGCGGTCCAGCTTTCAGCCCTTGCCAGCGCATCCGACGGCGCAGGCATCCGCTACTCCGTTTCCTCGTTCGTCAGCAGGAACCAGGACGTGGCGGCGGCCGCGCTGATCGATGCGAACAACGTTGAGATCGCCTCCTATGGCGCAACCGCCGAGCTGACTTCGGGCCGGCAGCGATCCTCCTTCCAGCACATCACCGTACCCATCTACAACGGCAAGGCTCCATGGGGCGAGGTTCAGGTTGTTTTCGTGCCACGCGCAAAGCTGGCAGTTGAGGTGCGCTACTTCCTCTTCGTGCTCGCAGGCTGCTTCCTCCTGTACCTGCTGTTCATCCGCAAAGCGCTGGCTCAGCTGGATCCTTCTCAGGCGGTGCCCGGTCGGGTGCATTCGGCGTTCGACATGCTGTCCGAAGGCGTGGTGATTCTGGATGATCAGCTGCGGATTCTGCTCGTCAACGAGTCTCTGGCGAGCTCCATGGACAAGCGCGCGGCAGATATGATCGGCCAGCGAATCGACGAATGGCCGTGGGAGCAATCGGGAGAATGGCAGGCGCCCTGGGCGACCACGCTGCACACCGGCCTCAACATCGCCAACCAGCCCGTGCGGCTGCGCCTGGGTGAAGCGGAAACAAACACCTACATGGTGAGCTGCGCGGCTGTAGGCAACGAAGAGGACGGCATGAGCGGCGTGCTGGTAACTCTCGACGACATGACGGCCATAGAGCACAAGAACCGGGAGCTCGCGGTGACGCTGCGACAGCTGCGCAAGTCCCAGGAAGCCATCAGCCGAAAAAATAAAGAGCTGGAGGCGCTGGCAACCCAGGATCCGCTGACCGGGCTCGCCAACCGCCGGGCGCTGGTGAGCGACTTCGAGCGCCAGTTCGCCAGGGCGACCCGGGAAAACCAGGCGCTCAGCTGCATCATGGTAGACATCGATCACTTCAAACACATCAACGATACTCAGGGACATGCCGCTGGAGACGAGGTCATCTGTGCCGTTGCCAACACCCTGGTCCAGGTGGGCCGCGAGTACGATTTCGTCGGCCGCTACGGTGGCGAAGAGTTCGTGGTGGTGCTGCCGGACAACAATATGCAGGACGCGCTGAGCATTGCGGAACGCCTGCGCGCTGCGGTCGAATCCCTGGCCCATGACCCGCTGGTGCCGGTGAGCCACCTCACTGCCAGCTTCGGTGTCGCGAGCCTGGATCCTTCCGTTGAGAACTTCATGGCGCTGCTGGACCAGGCCGACCAGGCCCTGTACGCGGCGAAGCAGGGCGGGCGCAACAGGGTCATGGCTTACGATCCCAAGATCGTCAAGCTCAAGCCTGCAGAGGAGGAAGTTGAGGCTCCGGCAACCATGCCCAGTCAGGAGCCGGGCGACGCCCGGGTGGCTGAGCTGGAAGCCATCGTCAACGAGCGCACTCGAGACCTGGAAATGCTCCGCGACTTCGATGCGCTCACCGGCATGCCCAGACGCGCCCTGTTCCTGCAGCGCATCGAGACCGAGATACAGCGCGCCAGACGCTATCAGACCAAAATCGGCGTGCTTTCTCTGGATCTGAAAGAGCTCGGGCGCATCGTGTCCTCACTGGGACACTCCAACAGCGAGGCGCTGGTGGTGGATGTGGTCGCCCGCCTGCAGGAGTGCCTGCGAACGACGGATGCCGTGTCTGAGATCGCTCAGAAGCAGAGCCTGTCGCGCATTGAGTCCAACGAGTTCGGCGTGCTGCTCACCGATCTGAACGATGTCAGCAACGTCATGCCCGTAGTTACCCGCCTGCGTCGCGCCCTGTCTAAACCGTTCTTCATCGGCGGCCAGAAGGTCTACGTGGGTGTGAGCATCGGCGTCGCCATGTTCCCGCAATCGGGGGAAGACCCGGAAACGCTCCTCAAGAACGCCAACGTAGCTCGGACCAAAGCCACAACAAAACCCGAGAAAATATCCCACAGCTTCGCTTCGACCAGCATGGACGATGCTTCACGAGAGTATGTGCAGCTGGAGGCAGATCTGTTCGACGCCGTGGAGCAGGGGGCTTTCGATGTCCACTTTCAGCCGATCTACGATGTGGTCGAGCGCCGGGTGAGCTCCATGGAGGCGCTGCTGCGATGGCGCCACGAAGAGAAGGGCTACATCCCTCCGGATACGTTTATCGGCATCGCCGAAGGCAACGGCCTGATCCACAAAATATCCGAGTTCGTTCTGGCTCGGTCTCTGGACCAGCTGGCCGAGTGGCACGGGCGCGGCTGGACGGATCTGCGGGTGTCTGTGAACATTTCGCCCATGCAGATACGCAAACCAACTCTGGCAGCGGAGCTGATTAAAGCTGTCCAGAAAGTCGGCCTGCCAACGGAAGCGCTGGAGGTGGAACTCACCGAAACCGCGGTAATGGAATCGCCCCAGCGCGCCCGCGTGGTGCTGACCCAGCTCCGGGAAGCGGGCATCGGCGTGGCCATGGACGACTTCGGAACCGGCTACTCTTCCCTGGCGCTGCTGGCCGACCTGCCGCTGGACGCGGTGAAGATCGACCGATCCTTCATCGCCGCCATCGACGACAGCCAGCGCAGCCGGTCCATCGTCGAGTCCATCATCAACATGGCCCACGCTCTGCGCCTGAAGGTCATCGGCGAGGGCATCGAAACCAACGATCAGCTATCCGCGCTGACGACCCTGGGCTGTGAGGAAATTCAGGGCTATCTGATCGCCCGGCCAATGCCCTCTGACCAGGCCACCGAATTCCTCAGCAGCCAGGGCGCACGGCAGGCGCCGCGCAAAAAACGAGTGGTCTAGGCCCGGAACAGCACCGCGCGAGGGAACCTCTGATTAATTCTTGCCTGCTCAGAGCGTCTCGCGTTTTTCCTGTCTAGAAGCGGGCCGCAGGCAATGTAGATCACCTTGGCAAGGCACGCGACAACGACAGGGGAAACGCGAGACGCTC
>CAMYJX010000139.1 GCA_947258825.1 uncultured Pseudomonadales bacterium | reverse complement strand
GAGTTGTCGTCGGTCCGGGTAGGGCTGATGCCACGGATGTTTATGTTGGCCCCGCCGCCGCCTCGGCTACCGTCTTCGGTGATCAGCACGTTGGGTGCGAAACCGTTCAGGTCAGTCAGGTCCCGGATGGTTGCGCTCTCTAGTTCTGCGGTAAGCGCGGTGATGGCGATCGGCACGTCCTGGACGGATTCTTCCCGTTTCCGTGCTGTAACAATTACCTCTTCGATACCGATACCCGATGACTCCTGAGCGACAACGGAGATCGGTAGTGTAAGACCGGTTGCAAATACAGCGGCGGCAGCACTAAGTGCCCCCAACCGCCCGACTCTGCGGACGTGACTCGTCATAGGTTTGACTCCCCTCATGTATGAAAATCGTTGTCGTCGACTCAAATGCAACAAACGTATCAAAACGTTTCTCCAGTATGTGTCGTCTTTTCGGCAGCGTCAACGCCTGGATAACGTCAATTTCCCGTCGTTTCAGCCGATTTTGTCGAAGGCCAGCTGCAGCCCGGTCAGCCCGTGCAGCAGCGCGTTGGCCGAAAACTCCGGCTCGCCCGCGCCGGGCGTCAGGCGGAAGTTCTCCAGGCGCTGGAAGATGACCTGGAAGCCGCCGTTCATCTCCCGGCGCGACAGGGCCGCGCCCAGGCAGTGGTGCACGCCCTTGCCGAAGGCGACGTGGTCCCGCAGGTTGGTGCGGGTGATGTCGAATTTCAGGGCGTCTTCAAAACGCTCGTCGTCCTGGTTGGCGGCGGCGAAGCGGGCGAAGCACACGGAGTTCTCGGGTATGGTCACTCCCGCCACCTCCACATCCCGGGTGGTCCGGCGGAACATGTTGGCCGACGGGCTGGTGATGCGCAGGATTTCCTCCACCAGGGCGTTGATCATCTCCGGGGACGGGTCCTGCCGCACCAGCTGGTACTGGTCGGGGTTGTTGATCAGCAGCCACATCCCTTCGGTGAGCGCAGCGGACGTGGTCTCGTTACCGGCCACCAGGATCTGGGAGATCATCGAGAGGCACTCGGCGTTATCCAGGGGCTTCTCGCCGTCGATGCTGGCGTTCACCACCTTCGACAGGATGTCGTCCTCGGCGTGAGCGCGGCGTTCCTCCATCTTCTCGACGAAGTAGTGCTGAAACTCCAGAATGTCCCGGGCCGCGTTCAGCTGGCCATCCCGGTCCAGCTGCTGGCTGAGGTTGCCGATGAAGGCGTCCGTCCACTTGCGCAGCAGCGGCAGGTCCGATGTGGGAACGCCCAGCTGCGACGCGATGATAGTCAGGGGCAGCGGAATGCCGAAGGCGCCGAGAAACTCGCACTGCCCGTCGTCGATGAAATCGTCGATGAACTGGTTCGACAGCTGCTCGATGAAGGGTTCCAGCGCTTTCAGGTTGGCCGGCGAGAAGGCGCCGTCCACGAACTTGCGGTAGCGGCGCTGCAGCGGCGGGTCCTGGGTGAGCATAGTGGACACGTTGGGGTAGCCCTGCTCCATGATCGCCGCGATTTCGTGGTCGGGCGAGGCCAGCGAGCCGGTGCCGCCGCCGGGCATGACGCTGGAGAAGGTCTTGTGATCCATGGCCATGGCCACCACGTCGTCGTAGCGGGAGATCAAGAAGATGCCGCTCAGCGGGTCCTGAAAGACCGGCGCCTCGCGCTGCAGGCGCCGGTTCATGCCGTAGGGACACTTCAGCAGCTCCGGGTGCATGGGGCTCAGCTCGGTGAGGGGGCAGGTCTCGGCTTTCTCGACGACGTTTTCCATCATTTACCCTATCTGTCTAACTGGTCGGTCTAACGGGTCTGTTTGTACCGGGCTGGCGCGCTATGACGGGCCCAGATCGGCAAGTCTATCACTTCGGCTCAGGCGACCAGATTGGCGTAGCCCTCCAGCTCCCCCATGCGTGGTGACTCGGCGTTGGCGTCCTGGGGCCCCAGCACGGGGACCAGCCGGTCGACGCCCAGGTCCTGAAAGGCGCGCACGGCATCGGCGTCCACGGCCCCAGGGGAGACGATGATCTCGAAATCCTCCCGGCTGCGGCCTTCGGTCTTCAGCGCCGCGTCCAGTCCCTCGGTGAAGGTTTTGGTGATCTCGGGGTTGATGCCGAAACCCAGCCAGCCGCGGCCGTATCTGGCCGCGCGGCGGATTGCCGCTTTACTGTAGCCGCCCACGTATAAAGGAATATAGGGCTTCTGCACCGGCTTTGGGTCCATGCGGCACGCTTCGACCTGGAAGTGCTTACCCTGGTGGGTGGTTACCGGCTCGGTCCACAGCTTGATCATCAGGTCCAGCTGCTCGTTGCAGCGCTCGCCGCGGTCCTCCCAGCCGTAGCCGCAGGCCAGCACCTCTTCCTTGCACCAGCCCACGCCGATGCCCAGGTCGATGCGCCCGCCGGTCAGCCAGTCCAGGGTGGCGAACTCCTTGGCGGTATAGATGGGGTTGCGCTGGGGGACCAGGATGACGCCGGTCCCGAAGCGCAGCGTCCTGGTGACGCTGGCGAGAAAGCCGAAGGTGGGGACGATGTCCATGAGGCCGTGGCCGTCCGGTACCGGCAGGCGACCGTCGGCGGTTCCGGGATAGGGGAATTCCATCTTGTCGAACAGCACTACGTGCTCGCCCATCCACAGGGATTCCATGCCGATCTCTTCCATCCGGCGGCCGAGATCGGCTATGGTCTGGGGGGTGCTGACGGGGGTCATGAACGAGGCGTAGGCACCGATTTTCATTGTTTAACCCTGTTTTTGATGATGCGGGTGAAGCCGAGCAGGCGGATTGTGCCAGCTGAGGCTGGAAATGTGACCCATCGGATGAGTTGCAGGCAATTGTGGTACAAGGTTTTGTGCCAGCGAGGGAGGATCAGAACATGGCAGAAGCAAAAGCGACGGTTCGCACGATGGACTCGTCTTATCACAAGCTGCTGGACGAGGATACGCGTCCGGTACCCGAGTCCTATCGGCGGGACTCGCCAATCGAGCCGGGACCGACTCGTATCACCATAGACCGTTACACGTCCCAGGAATTCTTCGATCAGGAAGTGGAGAAGGTCTGGAAGCGCGTCTGGCAGGTGGCCTGCCACGAGGACGATCTGCCCGGCGTGGGTGATTACGTGCCCTACGACATCGCCGGCATGTCGTTTCTCGTTGTTCGCACTGGCGAAAACGAGATCAAGGCCTACTACAACGCCTGCCTGCACCGCGGTCGCAAGCTGCGGGAGAACCGGGGCAAGGCGGCAACCGAGCTGCGCTGCCCGTTTCACGCCTGGACCTGGAACATCGACGGCTCGCTGCGGCAGGTTCCCTGTCAGTGGGACTATCCCGGCCTCGAGCCGGAGAAAGAGTCTCTGCCGGAAGTGAAGGTGGGCCGCTGGGGCCGCTTCGTGTTCATCAACCCGGATCCCGACTGCGAGCCGCTGGAAGACTTTCTCGGCGATCTGCCCAGCCACTTCGAGCTGCTGCCCTACGAGCGGCGTTACAAAGAGGCCCACGTCGCCAAGGTGATCCGCTGCAACTGGAAGGTGGCTTCGGAAGCCTTCATGGAGTCCTATCACGTGATCGCCACCCACCCGCAGATTCTGCTGGGCGGCGCCCACGACGTGGACACCAAGTACGACGTGTTCGGCAATTACTCCCGGGCCATCCGCTGCGGCGCCCTGGAGAGTCAGGGCCTGCCGGAATGGGATCCGCTGCCCGCTGACGGCAAGCGCCGGGTGCGTCATCCGCTGAACGGCTGGGTGTACGAGGCCACCGATGATGGTCTCGTTCGGGTCACCACGCCCAAGGGCCAGACGGGGCTGTTCACCCCCAACGCCGAGCCCGTAGAAGGAGAGCTGGGCGACGTGAACCCCCATCTGTGTGACTGGGTCGGCGGCCTGCAGCTGCCCCAGAGCGACTTCGAGAAGGCCATGGCGGAGCGGGCGGCCAAGGACGACCGCAAGAACCAGACCCATCCCCGGGTGGCCTATGCCCAGATGCAGCGGGAGGTGCTGCGCAGCGTCGTTCCCTCTGTTGCTGACAAGATCGCGGACATCGAGTTCTCGTCCGTGTTCTTCACCCTGTTTCCGAACTTTCATCCCTGGGGGTCGTTCAACCGCATCGTTTACCGGTTCCGCCCCAACGGCAGAAAGGTGGACGAGTGCATCATGGAGTGCATGTATCTGGCGCCGATACCCGAGGACGGCGAGTACACGCCGGCGTCGAAGATCCACTGGCTCGGCGTCGACGACGACTGGACGGACGCCCCGGAGCTGGGGATGCTGGCCAAGGTGTTCAACCAGGATGTGCGCAACCTGCCCTACGTGCAGGAAGGTCTGCATGCCATGCTGCTGGATGAGTGGATCGAGCGGCCCTGAGGGCGCGCAGGTAACGAGGCGGGCAGGACGTGGACCTGGGAATCAGCAACAGAAAAGCCATCGTCAACGGCGGCAGCGCCGGCCTGGGCCGGGGCAGCGTGCTGGCGCTGGCCCGTGAGGGAGCGCAGCTATACGTCTCGGCTCGGGGCGAGGAACGTCTGGTGCGTGCCTGCGAGGACATCGCCCGGGAAACCGGCGCCAGCATCACGCCGGTGGTCGCGGACCACAGCACGGATGAAGGTCGCAGCAGGATCCTTGCTGCCTGTCCCGAGCCGGACATTCTGGTGGGCACCTGCTCGCCGCCGCCTTTCACTGGAGACTATACGAAGGTTTCCAACGACGACTGGCTGGCAAACCTGGAAGTTACGCTGCTGAGCCCGGTGCAGTTCATGAAAGCCGTCATCCCGGGCATGGTGGAGCGCGGCTGGGGCAGGGTGGTGAACATCGGTACCGGGGCCGCCAAGTTCCCGGCCCAGGTCAGAATTCTGTCCGGCCCGCCGCGCGCCGCGCTGGTGAACTACTCGGTGGCCGTCGCCAAGGCGGTGGCGCCGCATAACGTAATGGTCAACAACGTGCTCCCCGGCATGCATCACACGGCCACCATCCACGATACGTACACCGCCCAGGCAGAGGCGAACGGCACGACCTACGACGAGGAGATTCAGAAATTCATTGACGAGTGGAAGATCCCGGCCAATCGGTTCGGCGATCCCGATGACCTGGGCGCGTTCGTTGCTCTGTTCTGCAGCGAGCAGGCGGCTTTCGTTACCGGCCAGAGCCTGGTCATCGATGGCGGGCTGACCAACGCCACCTTCTGATCTCACTCATAACACCTACCGACAACGTCTGGAGAGAAACCCATGAGCGACACGCCCGAATCACAGTCAACCAACTACGACGACGTCAAGCAGTACCGGCTGGACCCCGAGCGGGAGCAGGAACTGGTCAACTCGGCTGGCGAATGCGTGTTCTGCTGGGCCAACAAGTCCGGACACCCGCTTGGCGTGATCACCGCTTACGTGCCCGTGGACGGCAAGATCTGGATGACGGCCACCCGCGAGCGGGTACGCGTCAAGGCCATTGCCCGGGACGGCCGGTCGTCCGTGGTCATGACCAGCAAGGGCACGCACATGGGCGGTGGTAAGACAGTCACCTACAAGGGCCATACGGTCATTCACGACGATCCAAAAACCAAGCTGTGGATGTACAACCTGCTGGCCGCCGGCATGGCGCAATCCAGGGACGAGGGCAACGAGTTCACCCGCGGACTGGACCCGGAGATGTTCGTGCGCTTTCTGGACACGCCGGAGCGGGTGGTGATGGAATTCACGCCGGAAATGTCCATCCCGTTCGACGGCGACAAGATGGCTCAGGGCACCGCGGCCGCCTATGCGGAATTTGCGAAGGAAAACGCCAAATAGAAATTTTTCTATATAATATCTATTTAAAACAATAAATTACAGAATATATCTAGAAACTTAGGGGGAAATGAAATGTCCGAAGATCTGCAGAACTACGAGCTGGTATCCGTCTACAAGCTGAATCCGGACGACCAGGAGCGGTTGATGACTACCCAGCGCGAGTGCGTCTTCAACTGGTGCACCAAAGAGGAGTGGCCCATGGGCGTGATCATGTCCATGCTCTGGAAAGACGGTAAGGCCTGTCTGACCGCCGGCGTCCACCGGCATCGGATCTCCGCCGTCCGTCGCACCCCCTAGGTCTCGATCGTGGTCACCAGCACGGGCACGGA
>CAMYJX010000138.1 GCA_947258825.1 uncultured Pseudomonadales bacterium | reverse complement strand
GGCGACCGTGCGGATTCGTTTCCATCCAGTCAGCAACCCCGAAATCCCGTCGCCAGCGAGGTCGGCGGTGCAGAACCTCCCTGTAGTGAACCCGCGGAGTTGCGCAGCGGGTCAGTTTTGCGCGCCTGGCGGCACTTGAAACCAACCTGCCAATCTCGGCAGATTCTGAATATATCCATTAAAAACAAAATGTTATGGAAATTTGGTGAAGCTGGCACGAAAGCTGATCTGTTAGTAACCGTCGTATCGAGTCGGAAAGCCTATGACGTCCGGGATTCAGCCTTACCCTGAACAGTTTGCTACCACTCCGGATCTGCTGCACGTGGCCATTCCACGCCTGGAGGTCGTCGCGGAAATGGCTGCTCGCGGGGAGCACGAAACGTTGAATGACGTCTGCCTGGCGGTGGCTGTGGTCGCAGAAGCCATCAGCCGTGCGAACGCGGTCGACCCGCTCTAGCAAGCGGATCGACGCCCATCGGGCGCTGTTCCGGGCGAACGGCCGGCAGCGCTTGCGAAATCCTCGATCTTAAGCTCAGCGACCCTTCCAATCGGGCTTGCGCTTCTCTGCAAACGCTTTCGGCCCCTCAATGAAATCTTCGCTTTTGACCATGGCTTTCACCGAGTCGTACTGCGCCGCCATGGATTCGGCGAGGGAGGCGGTATCCAGGCTGCGATAAACCACATCCTTGCTGGCCCTGATGGACAGGGGCGCGCAGGCGCTGATCTGCTCTGCCCAGCGTCGAGCCGCCGCCAGGGTATCGTCGTGGGGCACCACCTCGTTGACGAATCCCAGCTCGTAACCCTCGGCCGCACTGACGTGTCGCCCGGTGAGGATCATGCCCAGGGCGCGCTTGGCACCAATCTGTCGGGGCAATCGATTCAACCCGCCGGCCAGTGCCGCAAGACCCACCTTGGGTTCCGGCAGGGCAAAAGTCGCCGATTCCGAGGCGATGATCAGATCGCAGGCCAAAGCGATTTCAAACCCGCCCCCCATGGCGACGCCGTTGACGGCCGCGATCACCGGTTTCGTCAGATCGAAGCGCGATGTGAGCCCGCCGAACCCCCTCGGCATCGGCACCCGCTCTCCGCCTTCGGCTTGATATCGCAGGTCGTTGCCGGCGCTGAAACCCCGACCGCGGCCGGTGATGATTGCCACCCAAAGGTCTTCATCGGCGGCAAACTCATCGAAAACTTCGCCCAGCTCGGCATTGGCGGGCGGGTGCAAAGCGTTGAGACGCTCCGGTCGCTCGAGGGTTACGGTCAGAATATGGTCGTCTTTTTCAATGCTGCAGAACTCGGGCATGTTTTTTTCCTCTTCAGTGCCTGTCTGGTGTTCGGGTGCGATTGTCTTGCCGTTACCCGACTCGTGTTTGGCCGCCTCACAGTCAGAGATGGTAGGTGGAATTTAAGAAGTTAACGTACGGGGCGGGTGAAAGCATCAGTTCGGTCAAGCTGCAGTTGGCCAGAGGGTAGTTGGTCCATTCCCCCGGGTTCTCGTCCAGCAGCGCGCCCAGGGCTACGGCCATGGCGGCGCCGTGACCTACCAGCAGAATCTGCTTCTCGCCTTCGTGACGTTCGTGGATTTCCCGGATCGCGGAGACGATCCGGGCCGCGACGCCTTTCAGGGATTCTCCCCCGGGTGGCGCGAAGTCATGGTCGTTACGCGTTGTCTCAAAGAAGTGATGTTCCTCCGCCAGCTGTTTGAACGGCATGTTTTCCCAGTCGCCAATGGCATACTCGCGCAGTCCCTCCTCGACGATGCATTGCATCTTCAATAGACGTGCGATGGCCTGGGCAGTATCCCGACACCTCTGCAGCGGGCTGGTGTAGATGGCGTCGAGCCTCGGCGCTGCTCCGGCAATGTAGCGCGCGGTGCGCTTCGCCTGGCGACGGCCCTTGAGGGTCAGCGGGCTGTCGGTCGAGCCGTGCCAGCGACCTTCGCGGTTGGCCAGGATCTGGCCGTGTCTCAGCAGCAGCAACTTTGCCATTGTTTCATCATGACTCTGATCGGGATGGCTGGAAACCGCTTTCGGGGCAACCCGACACCGTCCCGGGGGCTTGCCTCCCGACATGGAGTCCGGGTTTGGATTTCGGGCAGGGATTTCGGGCATGGATTTCCGGATTGGGCACCTCAAGATGATAAAGTGCCACCTCGAAAATGTTACCCGTTTGCAGATTGCGGAGACCACGATGAAACGCCCGCGCCGGCACACCCGGTGGTTAACCCTGATCATTCTCGCGGGCCTGCTGACGGCCTGCGGTACGCCCGAGTTTCGCCAGTACGACGGCGTCACCATGGGCACCTACTACCGGGTGAAGGGGCGCTGCCCCGAGGACATGTCCGGATTGATCGAGCGAGAGCTTCAAGCCGTGAACCAGGAGATGTCCACCTACCTCGTCGATTCGGCGCTTTCCGCCTTCAACGCTGCGCCCGTTTCCGTCTGGATCGACGTTCCGAAACCTCTGGCGGAGGTGGTAGGCGTGGCCCTGCAGCTGAGCAGGGAATCCACGGGCGCGTTCGACGTGACGGTAGGGCCCCTGGTGAATCTCTGGGGGTTCGGCCCGTCAGATCCGACCGAAAACGCGCCGGGGCCGGCGGGCGTCCCCGACGAAGCCCGAATAGCGGCCGTACGTTCGCAGGTAGGCTTCGAGAAGCTCGAAGTACGCTTCGATACGCCGGGGTTGCGCAAGACGGGCGAGCTGTACGTGGATCTTTCGGCCATCGCCAAGGGGCATGGGGTCGACCGGCTGGCAGATCAGTTGACGGATGCAGGCTGCAGTGATCTGCTGGTCGATATTGGTGGCGAGGTGCGCGCCATGGGGCTCAGCCCTGCCGGCCGGGCCTGGCGGATTGGCGTAGAAGTCCCGGATCCGGAAAGCTTCGGCGCCGTGCAGCGGGTGGTCGCCCTGGAAGGTATGGCGGCAGCAACGTCTGGCGACTATCGCAATTTTCGAACGCTTGGAGGCGAACGCTACTCACACACCATCGATCCGAGAACCGGCTATCCGGTCACTCACACCCTGGCGTCCGTCACGGTGCTTCACCCCTCGGCAATGTGGGCCGATGGTTACGCCACGGCGCTGAACGTTCTGGGCCCCCAGGCGGGGTGGGAATTTGCGGAACGCATGGGGCTCGCTGCGCTGTTCATCATTCGGGAGGCATCTGGTTTTGATGAGCGCTATACTTCGCCCATGGAACGCGCGCTCATTGGCGCGAACCAGTGAAGTCAGGGCGGTTGAAGGCATTCAAATGGCAACGCTTTTCTTATCGTTTGTGTTCATGATGCTTGTCGTCGGCGGTATGGCGGTGGGTGTCATGTTCGGGCGTAAGCCCATCAGTGGCAGCTGCGGCGGCATGAAGGCCCTCGGCATGAACATGGACTGCGAAGTCTGTGGCGGCGACCCTGACCGCTGCGAAACCGCCAACGGATCCGGGGACGCCAGCGGGCTTGGCGTTGACGCGACCGCCGTCGATAGAGGCAAGCCCAAGGTCACCCGCACGCTCTGAATTCCGACCCCGGGCAACCTGCACGGGAGCTGCTTCGCGCCGTCGGTCAGTTTCCCAATGTTGTCTATGCTTATCAGTGAGCCATTCGGCAAGCAGGTTAATGAGCAGCAGGACCGCCTTTGCATCCCAGGACGTCGCCGCGGTCGCGGGGCAACTCAACGCGGAGATTTCCGGTGGCAATATGGAGCTGCCGGTTCTGCCCAACGTGGCCGCGGAGGTGCTCTCCAGCTCCCTCGATGATCAATCGGATGCGGCGCGTCTGGCAGATTTGATCCAGCAGGATCAGAGTCTGGCCGCGCACGTGTTGCGCGTGGTGAACTCCCCAGCATTCCGTGGTGCGAATGAGATTGTCGCGCTGCAGCAGGCGATCGCCAGGCTCGGCATGGAGCGCATTAGGGAAATCGCGCTCTCTGCCTCCCTCAAAGGCATTCTCTTCAACGGCGGCCGCTACGAGGCTATGGCCGATGATGCGTGGCGGATCTCCCTGGCGTCCGGGCTCTGGTCCAAAGAGGTGGCGCGCTCGGTAAAGAAGAACGTGGAGGTGGCCTACCTCTGCGGGCTGCTGCACAACATTGGCGTGCCGCTACTCCTGCAGCGTCTGGGTGAGCTCGCACCAGACCTGGCGGCGCCGGACGTGACCGCCATCCTTGACGCGCAAACGGCGACCGCGGGCGCTGCGCTGGCAACAGCCTGGCAATTGCCGGAAGCCGTAGTGGCTGCGATCGGCCATCTGAACGATCCCCAGGCCGCGGGCGCTCATGTCGAAGCGGTGGCGGTGGCGGCCTCTGGCGCAGCGCTGGGGCGATGGATGTGCGATCGTTCGCTACTCATTGCGGAGGTTCTGGAACTGCCCGCCATCGGTATTCTGAGCCTGAATCGGGAGGATGTGGAGAAACTCCTGATATTGTATTTTAAAATTATTTTACGCTGATTACGTAGCGGGTGAGGCGCCGTGCCGCCGCTTCGTCCAGCTGCGTGAGGGATACGCCCACGACGTATTCGTCCTCATCAGATTGACAGTGGTTCACGCGGCCGCCGCAGATCAGGTGGGAGCCATCCGGCAGCACCAGGTGGATGCCAAGCCAGGTGCCTGATTCGAGCACAGCATGCGTACGGAATCCCAGGCCTTCCGCGGACAGGTCCAGGGAAACCGAATCGGGTATCGTCAGGTTGCCCAGCACAGCATCCTGCAACAGGCTGATGCGTCGATTCATCAGCGTGAGGGCGCCGACAACGGCCGCGTCCCGGATGCCACTAATGGCCTGACCCGCCTCCAGTTCGAGGTCGGTCAGGCGGCTGTTGCTCGCGGCAGCAACCGGCAGGCCCAGCCCCTGGCAGATGTCTGTCAGGTTGGGTTCCGCGTCGCATTTACACCAGGCGAAGGGCAGGGTGTCTTGCCGGCGCAGCGATGTCCGACGGTCACGGTCCACGTCTGTAGTCACGTCTGTAGTCACGTCTGTAGTCATGTCTGTAGTGTAGTCCTTCCTTCGGCTCCGGGATTTCGCTCGAGCAGCTGCAGCGTCGTGATACCATCGCGCCTCCGTCGCTCGATGCCGCCAGATACCGCTTTGATTGGAGCCGTCACGCTAGCCCTGGGAGGCCGCTACGCATTTTCCCGCCGCAGCACGCTGACCTTCATCAGTCTGGTGGCGGTTGGTGGCCTGGCTCTCAGCGTTGCCGTGCTGGTTGTCGTGGTTTCCGTCATCAACGGCTTCGAGCGGGAGCTTCGGGAGCGCGTTTTCGGGGTCCTGCCGCATCTGGCTGTCCACGGCCGGTCTCCCCTCGCCGCGGATACGCTGGATCTCGAACGCCTCGGAAGCCTGGCCGGTGTTGAAGGGGTTGCGCCGTTCGTCCAGGGTGAAGGGCTGGCGGCAGTATCCGACCAGGTTGCCGGCGTGCTGATGACGGGCATCTATCCCGATGAGCAGCAGCGGGTTTCCAGCTTTGCGAGTTTCGTATCCGGGAGTAGCAGCCTCGAGCCGGGCGCCTATCAGGTTATCTTGGGTTCGGGGCTTGCCCGCCAGCTTGGCGTGGACCTCGGTGACAAGGTTTCCTTGGTGCTGCCCGCGGCCACGGTAACGCCCGCGGGCCTGTTTCCGCGGCAGAAGCGCTTTACCGTTGCGGGCATCATGACTTCCCGTTCTGAAGTGGATTCCCGTGCGGTTTACATTCACCTGCGGGATGCGCAGCGTCTGTTCCGGCTGGGCGGGCGCATTCACGGTTATCAGCTGCGACTGGACGATCTGTTTGCTGCCGAGGTTACCGGGCATGCCGCCGTAAACGCGCTGGGTACGGACCGCGTACTCTCCAGGAGCTGGATGGCGACTCATGGCAATCTGTATCGAGCCATTGGCGTGCAGAAGAGCACCATGTTCATCCTGCTGTCCTTTCTGGTGGCGGTGGCCGCTTTCAACCTGGTCTCCACGCTGGTAATGGTCGTCAACCAGCGCAGCAGTGACATTGCCATCCTGCGGACCCTGGGCAGCGACAGCGCGACCATCATATCGGCCTTTGTGCTGCTGGGCGTGCTGCTGGGCGGCGTCGGGGTGGTCGTCGGGGCGCTGGTTGGACTGGCCGTCGGCACCGTATTGCCGGACGTGTACAACTGGATCACCGGCCTGCTGAGCCTGGATCTCATGAACCAGTATTTCGTCAGCTACCTTCCCGTTGAGGTGAGGCTGACGGACCTTCGCGGCATCGTGCTCACCGCTCTGGGCCTTTGCACGCTGAGCACCTTTTATCCCGCCTGGCGCGCCGCGGCGCTGAAACCATCCGTAGTGCTTGCCCATGAGTGAGTTCGTGCTGCGGGCCGTGGGGCTCGAGAAGGCGTTCTCGCAGGGTCCGGACAGCGTCACCGTGCTGACCGGGGTCGAACTTTCCGTAGCTCGTGGAGAACGGGTAGCCGTGATTGGACGTTCGGGCTCCGGCAAGAGCACGCTGCTGCATCTGCTCGGGGGGTTGGATGAGCCCGACGCGGGAGAAGTGTGGGTCGGATCGGAAAGCATCACCGCCGCCAGTCCGGCCCAGCGGGCCATGCTGCGCAATCGGCACATGGGCTTTGTCTATCAGCTGCATCACTTGCTGCCCGAGTTCAGCGCCCTGGAGAACGTCGCCATGCCGCTCAGGCTCGGCGGCGTCAGCAGCAAAGCTGCCAGCGAGCAGGCTAGAGAGATGCTTGCAGCAGTTGGTCTGGAGCCCCGCCTGCGGCACCGCCCCGCTGCGCTTTCCGGCGGTGAGCGGCAACGGGTGGCAGTTGCGCGGGCGCTGGTCGGCAACCCGCTGGTTGTTCTCGCCGACGAGCCCACGGGAAATCTCGACAGCGACAACGCCCGCAGCGTGTTCGATCTCATGTGCCGGTTGAGTGACGAGCGGGGTATCAGTTTCGTCATCGTCACCCACGACGACAGCATGCTGGACAGCATGCATCGGGTGGTCAGCCTGGTAGACGGAAAGATACGGTGACGGGTACCACCGTTGCAGCCGGGTGGATTGCGCTCCGTTACCTGCGCACCCGGCGCCGGGAATTCGGCACCTTCATCACCCGGGTCTCGGTGGCCGGGCTGACCCTGGGTGTGCTCGTGCTCACGGTTGTCGTCAGCGTGATGAACGGTTTTGATGCGGAGCTGAAGCAACGTATTCTCGGTACCGTTCCGCACCTGGTGCTGCCGGGTCGCTCGGTGGATGAAGTCGCCGTTGAGTCGCTGGCCGAGGAGCCCGGCGTCAGCGCCGTTTACAATTTTTTCGTCGGTGCCGGAATGGTGACGGTTAAAGGGGCTGTGACGCCCGTTACCCTCTACGGCCTCGATGAGTCGGCTTTCGGCTCAATTCCCACCATCTCTGACAATCTGGTCTATGGCAGCCTTCCCGAGTTGCTGGAAACGCCGAGGGGCGTGCTCCTCGGCAGGCAACTCGCCGCCTACCTCGGCGTGCTGCCGGGTGACAGCGTCGTGCTCGTGGTCAGTGAGCCCGATGCGGCAGGTGTGCGACCACGTATTCTGCGTTTTGAGCTGAGCGGCATTTTCGAGATAGGCGCGGAGCTGGACTATAAGCTGGCTGTCGTGCCGCTGCCGGCGCTCGAGGCCGAGGGTTTTGCGGGTACGGGCGTTCGAGGTGTTCGAATTACCTTGGCAGATCCGCTGGCCGTGCCCGGATTTGCCGATGAGCTACGCATCGCCCACCCGGATTGGGAGACCATTACCTGGGCAGAGAGCTACGGCGAGCTTTTTCAGGCGGTGCGGATGGAAAAAATGCTGATGTTTCTTATCCTGCTGATGGTGGTTGCTGTGGCCGCCTTCAACATCGTATCCGGGCAGTCCATGGCCGTGACCGACAAACGTGCCGATATCGCAATTCTCAGCACCATGGGCGCCTCGCGGGCCCTCGTCCTGCAGATCTTTCTGCTGCAGGGCCTGGTGATTTCCAGCCTCGGGATTCTGGTTGGGCTGGTGTCCGGCGTGGTGGTGGCCAGGTACATCGGTGGCCTGATATCCGGCGTGGAGGCGTTGCTGGGTTTTCGCCTGCTGGAGGGAACCTATTTCGTGCAGATTCCATCCGTGGTCAAGGGTGCGGATCTGCTGTTCATCGCGCTTCTGTCGTGGAGCCTGTGCCTGATTTCCGCGTACATCCCAGCTCGGCGAGCGGCAAACCTGAACCCCATTGACGGCCTGCACAGCTGATCGCGTCAGGAACCCGAAGACGCCTGGTCGGCGCGCTGACGACGTAACCGCCGGTTTTCCTTTCTCTGGCGCCAGCGGTTG
>CAMYJX010000137.1 GCA_947258825.1 uncultured Pseudomonadales bacterium | reverse complement strand
GGGCGTACTTCTTGTACATGTCCAGATAGTAGGTCACCTGCTCCGAATAGAAGGCGCCAAAACTGTCCACCAGATAAAGGTAGTCCACCTCCTCGGCATCGTTGATCTCTTCCAGACCTTGGACCAGTTCGGTCTCTATGGCCGCAGAGGCCGCCATGATGTTGATCGTGGTTTCGTAGCCGAGGTCCTTTCAGCGCCTTATCAAATCGATGCCCTTATCGATCTGGTGCACATAACAGGCGACGCGGACCATGTCGATCGGACCCTGGTCGCGCGGCTGCAGCTTGCTGACGTCGACCCGACCGACGTCGTACATGACGGCCACCAGCGGCCGGTATTTCGCATCGTATGAGTCGATAACCTCTTTCAGGTCATCGTCGTCACAGAAGTTCCACGCGCCGTATTTTTCCCGGGTGTACTCGTCGCTTTCCTCCAGCTTCTTGCCCAGTTCGACGATATCCACTCCCGCATCACAGGTTGCCCGATAGACGGCCTTCACGAAGTCCTTGGAGAACTGGTAGTTGTTGATCAGTCCACCGTCACGGACCGTGCAATCGAGGACCTTGAGCTCTTTGCGAAACATGTTGGCATTCCAGATGTTGGGTTGACTTGGGCACTACTAGGGCTTGTCATTGTGCAGCGCATCAAAGCAAAGGTAAATACCGCGAGCCGGCTCGTGGCCGGGGCACTGAAAACGGCGTGATATCTCTTCACGCCCAGTCTTTGGGGCGCACAAGGCGATCCTGTGCTCTCATTCAGGAATCGGCTGTAACACCAGATCGAAGCGGGCCTCTTCCACACGGCTGCCGGTGATCCACTGCGTGGCCAGCGGACTATGGCCCGGCGCCTCAACCAGGAAATGGATATGCGGCGGCCGGAGCGCCGGCCATTCCGTCTCGAAACGAAAAGCCCCATCCTGGTCGGTAAGTCGCCAGGCATACAATCTGTCCAGGTACTGTCCCTGCTCTCCCGCCTGCCAGTGAAAGAGCTTGACCCCCGCAAGTGGGGTGCAATCGGCCGCGGACAGAACCCGGCCCTGTATCAGCAGCCCCTTTCCCAAATTTCCCGGCTGGTGCGTCGCCTTGCCGATGTCATAGTGCGTACCGATCGTCCGGCCCGGTGTGGGTGTGCAATCGGTCGCAACTGCGCACAAGGGCAAGGCCATCAGGGAGACAAGAATCGAGACGCGCATGACAGATTCTCCTTCAAATCTATTAAATTAAGGGTGAACCTCCGCGGGCGACAACTGCATTGAACCACCTTGCTCCGGTAAGGCCCGGCAGCCCACAACATACTGTTCGCTGTTAATCCACCACACCCCGCGGTCTTATTGCGCGAAATCAAAACAGATACACATAAGTGCGATCAGATCCAGATAGCACTTGCATCGCATGACGCCAAAGTCTAGACAGTGACAGTGTTAGCTGACGTTTTGCTTTCAAAAGTATCCGCAGTTGGCCGTGCAGTTTCTTCTGCGTTTTTCCACCAACCAGTGCGATAGGGATATCGAGGAGTAAAACGATGGCGTTCTTGTCCAGGCTAGTCTTTCTTTCCGCATCGATCTCGATTTTCTGTCATACGTCGGCCGTCGCCCAGCAATTGGACCAGAAGAAGACTCTCGCGGAACCCAACACCTACGTAGGCTCGGAGATCTGCCGGACCTGTCACCTGGAACACTACGACGCCTGGAAGCGGACCCTGCACAGCAAGATGCTGCAGGACGTGTCCAAGAACGAGGACGTGCTCGTCACGGAACTCGACGAAAAGGTGATGAAAGAGGACTTCAAGAAGATCGAGAAGAAGCTGAAGGTCCCTATGGACCAGATCTATTTTCCCAAACGCGAGGACGTGCTTTACACCATCGGCAGCCAGTGGAAACAGCGTTACCTGGTGAAGCAGGACGGCAAGTACTTCATCGCACCGACCCAGTTCAATATTGACAAAGGGCGCTGGGTCAACTACCACGACCACGACTGGAAAGAACGCCCCTGGCTGAAAAAATGCGGTGGCTGTCACGCGACCGGCGTCGACCTGGAGAAGGAAACCTTCAACGAGCCGGGTGTCGGCTGCGAGGCCTGCCACGGCCCGGGGTCACACCACGCGGCCCTGCCCGTTGGGGAGTCGCTCGGCAAGCGCGCCAACATCGTCAACCCGAGCAAGCTGACGGGTGGCGTGGCGGTACAGATATGCGGTTCCTGCCACAACCGGGGTAAGGCGACCAAGGTCAAGGGTTCCGGATGGCCGGTCGGTTACCGCCCGGGCAAGGCACTGGAGACCTATTACCGGTCGATCCCGGCCGACGACAAGAAGAAGATGTATCCCGGCGGCTTTTCCAAGGGACATCACCAGCAGTACATCGACTGGAAGAATTCAAGACACGCCGATAGCGGGGTGGATTGCATCAGCTGTCACGTGGTCCATGAACTCGGCAATCCGGTGTTCCAGAGCAAGACCAAGCTGGAGGGCGACAAGCTCTGCCTGTCGTGCCACGAGCAGGTCGCCCAGGTGGGTGCCCACTCAGTCCATTCTTTTGGCAATTGCGCCAACTGCCACATGCCACGGATCGCCAAGAGTGCGGAATCCGGCGATATCCGCAGTCACGTATTCAAGGTGCTACTGCCCAAGGACACCCTTGAGACCAAGATCCCCAACTCGTGCCAGTCCTGTCACAAGCACCAGGACGAGGATCTTGCGGATCTGCAGAAACGCTGGGACAACCTGACGAAAAGGCAGCCCGCCAACGGCGGAGACGTCGCGCAGGCCAGGCAGAACGGAGACGCCACGCAGGCCAGTCAGTGACCAGGCCCCGACCAGACGTGCGAGGGTGAAATGCGGATTGGCCACACGATAATCTGTCTTCTGGGCGTCATGCTCCTGAGCCCGACCGGGGTTGCGGCCGACAAGGAAGTCGCAACCACGGGGTATTTTCGCGATCAGGACACGCTGCCCGGTTCATACCGCTTCTATCAGCAGCTGCCCGGGGGCGAGGCCACTCTCTGGGGTATGGGCCCGAGCCGCCCGAAGCTAAGCCGGAGCAGCTTCCAGGTTGATGCCCACCAGGGCGTCGCTGACTACAGTCCACGGTCCCGCTGTCAGACATGCCACCAACCCCAGACCAAGGACCTGCACGGCCTTCGCATGGGTATCGCCTGCGTACAATGCCATCGCAGCCAACCGGTCGCAGGCGTGTTTCAGTACTTCTCACCGCTCAACCCCATCCGGCGCCATGCCTACGTCTGCGCCAAGTGTCACGAGGGGGCGACCCCGTCTTTTGCCTCGTACATGGTGCATGAGCCCAATCCAGTCGCTGCAGAGGCGCGCGAGTCCTTTCCGGTGCTTTACTACGCGGTCTGGTTCATGCTGATACTTGCCGGTGGCGTCTTCGCGATCTTCCTGCCTTACACGGTGTTCTGGTGGTTGCGAGAATTCTTCGCCAAGCTTGGGGGAGCGAAAAATGGCTGAGCAGCGTAACCGTCTGATGAGGTTCACCGCGGCGGACCGGCTGTGGCACCTCGGGTTGGTCGTAGTCTTCATGCTCCTGTCGGTTACGGGCATCGCCTGGATGTTCTACGAAACATCCTGGGGGCGCGGCCTTGCCAGCCTGTTCGGTGGCTACCAGGGCACCCTGGAGGTCCACCGCATCGCCGGCCTGGTGATGATGGCCGGTTTTGTGGTGCACATACTTTACATGCTGACGCAGATCGACTGGAAACGTTTCCCGGGTTCTCTGCTTGGCCCGGAGACACTGGTCTTTCAGTGGCCCGACATCAAGGGGTTCTTTGCCCACCTCGGCTGGATTTTCGGTCTGAATGAACATCCAAAATTTGATCGCTGGAGCTGGTGGGAGAAGTTTGACTACTGGGCGGTCTGGTGGGGCCTGATCATCGTCGGCGTCACCGGGCTGATGCTCTACGACCCGGTGTTGACCAGCGAATTCATGCCCGGCTGGCTGATAAACGTGGCGCTCTGGGTGCACCGTATCGAGGCAGTGCTCGCCATGGGGCACATCTTCACCATCCATTTCGCGGTCGAACACTGGCGGCCCAGCGCGTTCCCCTACAATGCGTCCATGTTCGACGGCAGGATCAAATTGGAGGACGCAAAGCACGAACATCCGCAATGGGTGGCGCGCCTCGAGAAAGAGGGCCGCCTGGATGCCGCTCTGGTTGCGCCGCCGCCGGTCCCGCTGCGGTTCCTCTACTTCGTGGGCGGCTACGCGATCATCGGGCTGGGCGTGTTCCTGCTGGTGTTTGCGCTCATCAATGCGGCGCTGCTGACGCTATTCTGATCGATTCTGCTTTCCCGGGGCCATGCCCTGGGGCTTTCGATCTCGAATAGCGGCGTGACCAAGTAGAGACCCGTCCTGCCAAGCCAAGAAGGGCAGGATAAGCTATTTACTGCCCACCGCACCTTCAGCAAGATGCCCGAGGATACGGCCCGCGACCGCATAACCACTCAGAAAGGCGCCCTCTATCCGGGCGCCATTGCACCAGTCACCGCACACCCCAAGCTGTAGCTCGGCGTCCCAGAACGCGCCGAGCGCCATTGCACCAGTCACCGCACACCCCAAGCTGTAGCTCGGCGTCCCAGAACGCGCCGACATCGAGGGGCGAAGGCACGAGGGAGTAGAGCCAGCGATGAGCGGATTTGGCCCGGATTCTGGACGGGTCCATCCCGGTCGCCGTACAAAACGCAGCGCCGAGGTCCGCGATGACCTGCGTTGCGGGCGCCTCCAGGTTCGCTGCGCTCCAATCGGGCGCCGCGTGCAGTACCCAGGTGTGGCCCGTACGCCCCGGTTTGCTGTCGTTGCGGGCCGCCCAACGCAAGACCCCTCCGTCGAAAAACAATCCGTCGTAGTCCAGTTCGCCTGCGTCCGCAAAAGCCAGCATCGCCGCCCAGGTGGGTGTGTACTGGACCGCTGATGCATGCCGCGCAATCTGCGGAGCCGCACTGCGTAGCAGTTCCTGGGCCTGCGGTGCCGGCGCTGAAACGATCAGGAGGTCAAAGACGCCCAGCTGCTCGCCCCTGTCGCTGCACAAGTTCCA
>CAMYJX010000136.1 GCA_947258825.1 uncultured Pseudomonadales bacterium | reverse complement strand
CCACGCGGATGAACCCCGCGCGGTTAGCCGCTCGTACGTAGTTAGGATGCTTCTTATCCTCGAGGTGTTCCTCGCAGGCGTCGTGGATACGCCCCATGACACCGTGCAGGAGCTTGTCAACCCGTTCGCGGGTCCAGCGCTGAAAACTGGCGTTCTGCGACATCTCCAGGGCTGACACAGCGACACCGCCCGCATTCGCCGCCTTGCCCGGGCACAGCACCACGCCGCCCTCGGAGAAGACCTCGTGGGCTTCCGGTCGGCAGGGCATATTGGCCCCCTCCACGACCCAGGCGCAGCGCCCATCCACCAGAGTCCGGGCGTCCGCTTCGTCCAACTCGTTCTGAGTAGCACAGGGAAGTGCCAGATCGCATTCCAGCGCCCAGGGCTTGCTGTCCTCCCGATAATCCAGGCCGAACTTTTCCGCCAGATCGGGCAGGCGCGCTTTCTCCTCACCCAACCAGATCAACTGCTCTTGCGTCAAGCCGTCCTCGACCACCAACGTGCCGCCGCTGTCCGAAAGGCTGACCACCGCGGCGCCCTCCTCGATGAGCTTTCGGGCGGCGAAGGTCGCGACGTTACCGGCACCCGAGATCGCGCACCGCTTTCCCTCCAGCGCCTCGCCCACCCGATCCAGCACCTTCCCGGCAAAGTAGACGACCCCGTAACCGGTCGCCTCGGCGCGCAGCTCGCTGCCGCCGAAGGCTACCGGCTTACCCGTGAGCGCGCCGGCAAAGCTGCCGCTGCTGCGCTTGTACTGGCCAAACAGGTAACCAATCTCGCGGTCGCCGACACCTATGTCGCCGGCTGGCACGTCGGTTTCCGGACCAATATCCCGCACCAACTCGATCATGAATGCCTGACAGAACCGGCGGATCTCCGCGTCCGAACGATCGCGGGGGTCGAAATCCGCCCCGCCCTTGCCGGCGCCAATAGGCAGGCCGGTAAGGCTGTTTTTGAACGTCTGCTCGAAGCCAAGAAACTTCAGAATCGACTCGTTGACGGAGGGATGAAACCGCAGGCCACCTTTGTATGGGCCCAGGGCGTTGCAGGTCTGCACCCTGTAGCCGCGCGAAACGTGAACTTCGCCGGCGTCGTCCTCCCAGGACACGCGGAAGCTCACCGACCGATCTGGTTCAGTCAAGCGTTCCAGCACCCGGGCCCGGACGTAGCGCTTTTCCTGCTCAACCAGCGGCCAGACGTCCTCCACCACCTCCTGCACCGCCTGAGTATATTCGGGCTGATTAGGGTGCCTTTCGTCTATCCGGGCCAGGAACTCGGAGCAACCGTGTTGCGCCATGATGTTACCTCGAAGCTTACTGTCACGTGGCGGGCGAGGCTATCCCCCGCCGACTGTTCGATGAGGACGTTTCCTTGTCAATAATGCCTTGCTCGTCCATGAGGGTTCCCTCGCTGCGGTCCTCGTATACAGCCACGGAAAACAGGCCTGAAATGACTACCAGCGCAAACAGCATAGCGGTACGGGTGATGGCAATCTTTCTTGAGTTGCTCATTGCTACCTCATTCATTAAACACGCTTCCACCCTAGGTAACGCGTTGTGAATAGGACGTGAAACGCATCCGTCGGTTGCGCCGCTATAAGTGCAATGTGTCCACGAGCCTGTGATGGAAAATGGGAGTTGCGTCGACGTTTTCTTTTTTCTCAAAGACGTCTAAGCCGGTTGATGATTTCCGGTACGGCGGGGCTGTGGCCACCGCCTCGCCCTGCTCAGCCAGACATCACCAGCGAGGCCCGGCGAACCCTGCCCGCATCCTGATCGGCAAACGCACGCTCGATGTCTTCCAGCGGATAGTCCACCACCACCTCATCCAGCGGCAGCCGCTCCGCGTTTCTGCTGAGAAACTCGATGGACCGCTGCAGGCTGGCGGCGTCGTAGGACGCAACCGCCTCGATGCGCTGGTTCTGCCCCACCAGACGACCGGGGTCGCACTCGAAGCTGGTGCCGGTGTAGAAGGTGCCCATCTCCAGGTAGCGTCCGCCCCAGGCCAGCATGCGCAGCCCTTCGTTGATGACGCTGGCGAAACCTACCACCTCCACCACCACGTCGGCGCCCAGGCTGCCGGTGAGATCCTTCACAGCGCTGACTCGATCGCGGGACTCCGGTACCTCGCGGAAATCGATGAGGTGATCCGCGCCCATGGCACGCGCCAGCTGCAGGCGCTCGTCGATGCCGTCGATGGCGATGACGGTTTCCGCACCCCGCTCCTTGGCGATGGCGCAGGCGTAGATGCCGAGGCCGCCGCAGCCCTGAATGACCACCCGATCGCCCAGAGCCACATCCACCCGCTCAAGCCCCATCACCACCTGGGCCAGGGCGCAGTTGGCGCTGACGATCATGGTGTCGGTGACGTTGTCGGGAACCTTGAACACCGCCTGGTTGGGGTGCAGGTACAGATAGTCGGCAAACGCGCCGCGCACGTACGGCCATTCATCCAGGCTGCCACGCTGCACGTTGAAGCTCTCGCGGCAGGCCTCGGACATGCCCCGGGTGCAGTTGCGGCAGCGTCCGCAGGGCGCGAAATACTGATAGGCGATGCGATCGCCCTCGGCCAGCGGCTGGCCGCTCCAGTCGGTGGCGACGCCCTCGCCCAAGGCGTGCACGGTGCCGGTGGCCTCATGACCCAGAATCCGACCCTTGGGCGTGACCACCTTGGCAAAGCGCCCGTCCCCGCGCCACATGTGCAGCTCGGACCCGCAGATGTTGGCCCGAGCGATCCGCAGCGTCAGGCCGCCCGGCGCGGGATCGGGCACGGGCAGCGAGACCAGCTCGAAGGGCTTGCCGGGTTCGAAGAACAGCGCCGCGCGATTTTCCCCCGTCACCTCTCCGTCCCCCTCTCAGGCGGTGAAAAAGTCCGCCCGCGGCGTCATGGTCTCATCGTACACGGGTTCTTTCAGATCGCAGCGGAACTTGTTGTTGTCCGCGCCGGCGAGGCCGATGCTGCCCAGCAGGTCGCGCATGTTCAGGTAGTTCTGATGCTCGAAGTGGGCGGCCAGAGACGCCTCATCCTCCCACAGCTCGTAAACGGCGATGCGCCCCGCAACGCAGGGATCCGGGGAAAACACATAGGCGTGGCATCCAGGCTCGTCGTCGCGGGTGGCCTGCTGCAGCGGCTTGGCCTTTTCGATGGCCTCGTCCAGCTTGGAAGGGTCAGCCAGGTCGATGGTGCCGGCGATGATGATCATGTTTGGTGCTCCTCTCGTTTGTTGAAACCACGAGGAAGCATCAAATCACGGAAACGCAAAAAACGAAACCGCCAGCCGTACAGTTTACGAGGCCCGGGGCGGGCTGGTACCCGTTTGCTAACCCACCGCGATGATGTTGGGGTCGCGGGGCTTGGGCTCGGACGAATCCTGATTTCGCACCGTGTCCGCTACCCGGAACATGGGTTCTTTGAGCATGTTCTTGAGCTCGTCGCTGGCGCCGATGCGCTCCAGCGCCTCGTCCATGCACAGCAGCCATTGGTCCCGCTCGTCCGGACCAAATCCGCCAGAGCGCGGACGCCTTCATCGCCAAGGATCTCATACGGGGTCTGCGCCGGTTGCGCGCTGGTCTCACTCATCCTTTACCGCCTATGCCGTACTGCTGCTAACCAGTCTGATGCGTACCGGCGCGCTGATCAAGGTTTGGCGATCCACTCATCCAGCAGCTTGTGAAAATGCCGGGGCTTGGTCTCGCCGTAGTTGGCAAAGATTATTTCCGGGTTTTTCATCGTCTTCAAGCCGCGCTGCATCTCGGGCATGTTGACCACGTCCTGGTTGAAGACTTTGGCCAGCATCCCCAGCTCGGCAGCTTCTACCCAGTCGTCATCCGGGCCGAGATAGTGGATGGGCGCCGCCGGCGGCCGTTCTTCGCCCGGCGCGGTCGGCCCCAGGTACATGCACTCCATGATGCACTCTTCCGGATTGTCGCCGTTGGGGCGGAACCGGTAGACGATCTGGCTGAACGAGCCCCAGGGGTGGAAGTTGGGAAATACCGTGAGATAAATCGAATCCAGCAGCTCCGCGTCGCTCACGTTGTCCATGAGATCGCCCAGCACGTTGCGCAGCGACTCCCGGACGGGCGCGGCCGCCACCTGGCGCAGATTCTGGCCTTCCGGTACTTTCGGCGGCGGGGCGAGGGGAACAACGTTACCGCCGGGCAGCTGCTGCCCGCCGATCCAGTTCACCATGTTGGGGTCTGCGTGGGTCATGGGCCCTTCGACCCAGGTGGCGTCCGTGTTGAACTTGCTCACCTCGCCTCTGGCGTTGGTGACGTGCACCAGGCCGTCCAGACCCATCTCGTAAATATGGCCGGTTAGCGCGTGGCGCAGCTTGGTATAAAGCCGCCCGTCTTCCAGGTGCTCCCATTCCTTGTCCACGTGGGGGCTGGACGTCATATTCGGCGACATGGCCCGGCTGTAGTTGCCGAAGACGTCATACTGAGTGTTGGCGTCGCCGATGCTTTCCAGGATCGTTGGGTGAGTCGCGATGACGTGATAAGCCTCGCTGAAAGCTTCCTGGGCGATCTTCCAGTTGCAGCGCAGGATCTTGTGGACATGGGCCGCCTTGTAGCGCCGCTCGTACGGCAGGTTCGGGAACTGATCGCTGAGGTTGCCCAGAAAGTCTTCCAGAGAACCCGCGTTCTCGTCCGGATTGATGAAGACGAAACCGCCCCAGCGCCCCACCTTCACTTCCGGAAGGCTGTACTCGGCTTCGGTGACGGTGGGGAAGTCCCAGTGGCAGGGTACTTCCTTCAGCGAGCCGTCGGTGTTCCAGGCCCAGCCGTGGAACGCGCAGCGGAACTCCCGCGCCCGCTTGCCGCCATGCTCCTTGAGCAGCCGGCCGCGATGCAGACAGGCGTTGTGGAAAGCTTTGAATTCCTCTTCACCGGTTCGGACCACCAGAAACGACAGATGGGCAATGTCGTAGAGCGTGTAGTCGCCCACCTCCGGAATGTCATCCTCATGGCAGGCCATCTGCCAGACGCGCTTCCAGACCTTTTCCACCTCTAAGTCATGGAATTCCTTAGAGAAGTACTGCTCTGCCGGCACCTTGGTCGGCCCTTTGGGCATGGGAGACTCCACCCGCATGATGTCGGGCACGGGGTGGCTGTCTTCATCCAGTAGCGACTGGTAGGTCACGCCCGCCGAACGGTCGGTTCCGGTTTTGGTCTCGATCATGGTTGTTCTTTTGAAAAATTTTTATGACGGAACCGACGCTACAAAACAGTCAGGTATGACGGTATCCGGGAAACTACGGAGGCAGTTAAACTGGCCGGCCGGAGTGAAGGACCCAGAGGGAGTCGAGCATGAGGCTGGAAGGAAAGGTTGCCATTGTTACCGCCGCGGGGCGGGGCATCGGTCGGGGTATCGCGCTGGAACTGGCCGCAGCAGGCGCGGATGTGGTCGTGAACTCGTTCAGCGAAGACACCACCCAGAGCACGGCCGACGCGGTGCAGGCGCTTGGCCGCAAAGCGCTGGCCGTGGCCGGCGACATCACTCAGCCGGAGATCATGCTCGACCTGGTGGATCAGGCGCTGAAGGAATTCGGCCGCATAGACGTGCTTGTGAACAACGTGGGTGCGGGGCCGAAATCGGCCATTGAGCCCGAAGCCGGGCCCCTGGGTCCGGTGGCGGCACTGTGGGACGCTCTGTACGCGCAGAATCTACGCCCGGTGGTGCTGATGACCGAGGCGGTCATCCCTCACTTCAAGACCCAGAAAAGCGGCAAGATCATCCACATCTCGTCCATCGCCGGCCGGTCGTCGCTGTCGGCGAAGATGCTGGAGACCTTCGTGCACCCGTCCTACGGCGCCATGAAAGCGGGCCTGATCAGCTATACCCAGACCCTGGCCGAGATGCTGGGCCCGCACAACATCAACGTGAATGCAGTATGTCCCGGCATCGTCTACACCGATGCCTGGCAGGGCAACGCAGAGCGGGCGGTAACCGCGGTGCCGGAATTCAAAGGCATGGATCCGCGCGAATGGTTCGAAGGCATCTTCCGCGGCGACTACCCCGACATCTTCGATCGAACCCCGCTGGGCCGCGAGCAGACCGTGGAGGACATCGGCAAGGCCGTGGTGTTCCTCGTATCTGACGACTCCATGAACATCACCGGACAGTCGCTGATGGTGGACGGGGGCATGATCAAACTTTGAGCGACTGTCCGCGGGACAGCTCGCTGATGGTGGATGGGGGCATGATCAAGCTTTGAGCGACTGTCCGCGGGACAGCTCGCTGATGGTGGACGGGGGCATGATCAAGCTTTGAGCGGCTGTCCGGCAGGTTTCGGGCAGCAAATAGGGACCTTTGCCATTGCAACTACCGCTCGATACGACTATGGTCATGACTATAGTCATCAACAGTATCGATCTTAGGCAAATTCAATGGACTCGACCATTAAAGCATCCGAATTCAAGGCCAAGTGTCTGAAACTGATGGACGAGGTTGCAGCTACCGGTGAAGCCCTGACGATTACCAAGAACGGAAAGGCAATCGCGCGGTTGGTGCCGCTGAAAGCTGAGCCCAGGTCGCTTTTCGGGCTTCACGAGGGGCTGATCGAGATCCTCGGCGACATTGAGTCACCCATCGACGTGGATTGGAAAGTCCAGCAGTGATCCTCCTTGATACCCAGATACTAATCTGGCTCGTTCTAGGAAGTGCGAGGCTCGGGCGCCAGGCCAGAGCGGATCTGGACAGCGCGTTGGCTGAGAGCGGAATCTGGGTCAGCGCAATCACGTTCTGGGAGATTGCCATGCTTGAGCAGAAAAAACGCATTCGCATGGGCATGGATCTGCCTACCTGGCGACAGGAATTGCTTAACAGCGGATTGAACGAGCACCGCCTGGACGGTGCCACCGGAATTCTCGCCACTCAGCTTTCCGGGTTGAACAGCGATCCCGCAGACAGAATGATCGCCGCCACCGCCCTTCAGACCGGCGCCATCCTGATGACGGCCGATGCTGATCTGTTGAACTGGAACGCCAGCCTTACCCGTCAGGACGCGCGCATCTGATGCCCCTGAAGCGTTATTAGCTTTTGCTGCGACTGTCCGCGGGACAACCCTTCAGCTCCGAGCAAGCACCTCCTGCGCCAGCGCCCGGCCGCTGACAAACGCATCTTCCGCCCTCGCCCCCAGGCACCAGTCACCGCCGATACCCAGACGCTCCTCTTCCAGCCATATGTGGCTCGATCCCAATGGTCGAACGGTGCGGGCGTAGCGCCAGCGATGCGCCGCCGCGTAGGCCGGCGGTAACTGAAACTCTGGATAGGATATCGCTGCAAGCTGCTGATTTAACTCAGATAACAGGAGCGGAATGACCGCCTCCCGGCTGCATTCCAGATGCGCCAGCGACCACGCGTCCGTGGCGTGAACGACCCAGGTTTCCGCAAATGTGCCCGCGTCCGGCGCGCTCACCGCCCCGCCGGGCACGACGACACCCAACACATTATCAGGGCCAACCTGGTGCAGCCCCGGCACCGCGGTCTCGAAGCCCAGCAGCAGAGACCAGCATGGTGACATCACCACGTCATCCGGCTGCCACGGCGCGGCAATCTCGCTGCGGGCGAGCAGCGCATGGGTCTGAGGCGCGGGCAAGGTCAGCAGCAGGGACTCGAAGGGTCCGTGTATGTCACCGGAGGTGGTTTCCGCCAGCCAGCACTCACCCTGACGGAGGATCCGGTTTACCTCCGCGCGAAAGATGACATCCAGATCCGTCTGCAGCGGCCTCAGGGTTTCCCGCATATCGGGCCAGCCCTGCCATGAAAGCGCTTCCTGACCTTCGCCCGGTGCACAGCGACGCACGGATCCTGCTGCTTGCAGGTTCTCGAGAAAGTCTGAAAACGCCCCACCGCGCGCGTCCATGGAAGGCGCGCCGTGGTTCCAGCTGCCCTCGTCGGTCCGACGGGTCGCAAGGCGTCCTCCTATGTCTCCACTCTTGTCCAGCACGGTCACCCGCAGGCCCTGATCGCGCAGCAGGCGGGCGCAGGTCAAACCGCTGATTCCGGCCCCGATGACGGCTATACGTGAAACGCTTCTGTTGTTCTCCGCCATGCCCACATCTTCGGGCGCCAGCCGTCAACGAGCCGTGAATCTCAGCGCAGGTTCACAAGCATTGACGCCGGATTGACGCACCGCCGCCTATTGTCCGCGCGAGTTATCAACTAGAGCACCCATGTACCATCTGTCCGAGGCCTATCTGATGGCCGCCTACATCTCCCTGCTGGCCGCTTACCTCGGCGCTCTGATCTTCGGCACCGGCGCCGTCGCGCCGCTGGCGGTGCGCCTGCTGCCGGAGGACGCGGGCGCCACGCTGCTGCGCGCCTACTGGCCACGCTTCCACAAGTTTGCCGTCATCGTCGGGCTGGGCTTTACCCTGGTGGCGGCGGCGGGCGCTGGTTTCAGCGCTCTTCCTGTCGCCTACGTAACCCTGCTGGTGGCGTTGGCCGGCCTGATGACGCTGTGCTTCTACACCGGACTGCGGATCATTCCGGCCGTGAACAGCGCCCGTGACGCCGGCAACGAAGCGCGTTTCAACCGGCTGCACCAGTTGGACGTGGTGCTGGTGAGCACCGGCATGCTGACGGGCCTGCTGCTGCTGATCGCCCTGATCTACGTGCTGCCGGGCCAGTTCACATTCTGGCCCGCCGCCGGTTACTGACCCAGCCGGACCGAGACGCGCTCAGTATTGAGCCGTGCCGCCGTCCACATTGAGCAGGGCCCCGGTGATGCCCGCACCCGCATCGGAGGCAAGCAGCAAAGCCATAGCCGCCACTTCTTCCACGGTTACCGGACGCTCCAGGGCCGACTCCTTGGAGAACATGCTCACCATCTCATCGAACGTCAGGCCCATGGCCTCCGCGGTGGCCGGCCCGTTCTGCTGAACGATGTCGGTGATCACCAGCCCGGGACAGATTGAATTAACCGTCACGCCCGCCGTGCCCACTTCCCGGGCCACCGACTTGGTCATGCCGTTGATGCCGTGCTTGGCAGCGGTGTACGCGGTGAAGACCGGCTTGCCGTGCTTGCCCTCGATGGAGGAAATATTGATGACCCGACCCCAGCCGTTGGGCACCATGGTCTGCAGCGCGCGCCGGGTTGCCCAGAAGGTGGAGTACAGGTTCCACTTCATCACCAGATCCCACTCTTCATCGGTGATATCCACCAGAGGTTGCAGGTCGTTGGCGCCGCCGGCGTTGTTGACAAGAATGTCGACGCGACCGTAGCGGTCCACGGTGCCGTCGATGAACCCTTCCACATCCTGCTGGCTGGTGGCATCCCCCGCCACGAAAACGGCGCGGTCCCCGACGTTCAGGTCCTGGACCACGCGGTTGCCCTTATCGGGGCTGCGCGCCATCAGCGCGACGCTGGCACCTTCGGCGACAAAGGCTTTGGCGATGCCCAGGCCAATGCCCGCGGTGCCGCCGGTGATGGCCGCAATCTTTCCCTCAAGCTGCCCATTCGGCTGCATAATTGAACTCCAACTTAACAAACGGGTCCACCGGGACATGCCAGTGGTCGAAACGGCCCTGTCAAAGGGTGAGCCAGCCGCCGTCCACCGGCAGGTAGGCGCCGGTGACGAAGTCGCTCATGGACGACGCCAGAAACACCGCCGCCTTGCCCTGCTCCATGGGCGCGCCCCAGTGGCCGAGGGGCAGCCGGGAGATTCGGTCGGCAACGGTATCGCCCAGGGGCTCCCCGGAGCGCGGCGGCGCCTCCCCCGTCATGGGCGGCGCCTCGCCTTCCTGAACCCAGGTGGGCCCTGGTGCCAGCGCGTTGACGTTGATGCCGTGGGGGCCCAGCTCCAGAGCCAGCGCCCGGGTGATCTGGGTCACCGCGGCCTTGGATCCATCGTAGGTGACCCCGACACCCGGCGAGACCGCCTGGGTGGAGGCGATGTTGATGATTCGTCCGCCCCTGCCGGCATCGATC
>CAMYJX010000135.1 GCA_947258825.1 uncultured Pseudomonadales bacterium | reverse complement strand
GTGCTGAGCGCCCTGATGGCACTGCAGCTGGAACGGCGCAAGGAATACGCCATTCTGCGCGCGCTGGGATTGACCCGATGGCAGATCAGCCAGCTGATCATCATCGAATCCCTGGCGCTCGGACTGCTTTCGGCATTGCTCGCACTGCCAACCGGGCTGGCGATGGCCTGGGTATTGACCGCCGCCATTCAACTGCGCGCCTTCGGCTGGAGCATGCCTTTTCTCGTCAGCTCTTCACCGCTGCTGCTGGCCCTGGCGGTCGGGCTGCTGTCAGCCCTGCTCGCCAGTCTGTATCCGGCCTGGCGATCCGCGAGCCATGACCCGGCACCGCAGTTGAGAGAGGATTGAGCATGCTGCGTGTCATCACCCTACTGCTTCTGACATGCCTCGCTGCCTGTGACAGGCCCGGGCAGGAACCCATGCCAGGCGCAGCTTCGGTGCCTCTGAGCAAGCAAATGGGCTCCGATTCCGCACGGGGGTTCGCGCGCGCCCTCGAACCGCGCGATTTTGCCTTCCCGCAAGACCACGGCGCACACCCGGAGTACGCGACCGAATGGTGGTATTTCACGGGCAACCTGTACGACGCAAACAAACGGCGGTTCGGATACCAGCTAACGCTTTTTCGCGTTGGTCTCGAACCCGGCCGTCCGGCGGATGATTCCGAGTGGCGCGCCAATCAACTTTACATGGGTCACCTAGCAATCAGCGATATCGAAAAACAACAGCATCACAGCAGCGAGCGTTTCAGTCGGGCCGCTGCCGGACTTGCCGGGGCGACGGACCGGCCGCTCTCGGTCTGGCTCGGACCCTGGTCGATCCGTGGCGGGGAAGCTGAACCGTTTCCGCTCAAGCTCGAAGCCTCCACATCCGAGATGGAGATAACGCTGTCCCTGCAGGCCGGTACGAGGGACATGGTCCTGCAGGGCGAGCGGGGCCTGTCACGAAAGGGGGCAGAGCCCGGCAACGCCTCATACTACTACTCCTATACGCGTCTCCCGACCCGGGGAGAGATCCGGATCGGCCAAAAGCGTTTCGCGGTCGCGGGCAATTCCTGGTTCGACCGCGAGTGGTCGAGTTCGGCGCTGGCCGCCGATCAGGTCGGCTGGGACTGGTTCGCACTGCAGCTCGATGACGGGAGTGACCTGATGTTCTACCGCATGCGTGACACACGGGGTCAGGCACAGAGATTCAGCAGCGGTGTCCTGATCAAGCCGGACGGCAGCGCGACATCTCTATCACCGGAAAAAGTGGAGCTGCGCCCGGCCAGATTCTGGACATCGGATCGGGGAATCCGATATCCGGTCGCATGGCATATGAAGGTACCCGACCACGAACTCGATCTCGTGATCGAAGCGGCATTTGATGACCAGGAGATGCCGCTATCGGTTACCTACTGGGAAGGTGCCGTAGACATAAGCGGGAGTATGCGCGGTGTCGGATATCTGGAGTTGAGCGGTTACTCGCAATAAGGTCGAAGACGCAACACCTATCCCCATCGGTGCTCATTCGGCCTCGTCGGCGACCGCTGCAGCAAGCTCCGTTGGGCGATTGGTCAGCCAGAGGCCCAGCAAGACAAGCACACCGCCCAGCAGCAGCGACCGGGTTACCGGTTCGTCCAGTAACCAGGCGCTCAGGCAGACACCGGTGACCGGCACGAGATTGATGAACTGGCCGGCGCGCGCCGCCCCCAGGGTATATACGCCCTTATAGAACCAGACGAACGCCAACACCGTGCCAAACACGGCAAGATAGACGATATAGAGCCAAACCTCGGGGTTAGCCAGCGCAGCCACGTCGATGCCGCCCCGCCAAAACATCACGACAGCGAGCAACAGAGTGCCGACCACACTGGAATAACAGACAGCCAGCAGGGGTGACATACCATGCAGGACGCCTTTACCAATCAGCGTATAAGCCACCCAACTGATGACGCAGCCCATCAGCAACCACTCGCCGGCCCCGACTCCCCCGCTCAACAGGCCCAACATATCGCCGCGCCCGATTACCACCATTGCACCAGCCACCGACAAGACGATCCCTGCACCACGTGCCGTCCCAAGGCGCTCCCGAAACAGCCAGCTTGACGCCAGCGCGATCAGTACCGGATTTGCGGCGATGATCAGGGAGGCGCGCCCCGCTTCGACAGATTGCAGACCGGCGAAGAACAGCAGGTTATAGGCGAAAACGCCGGTCGCCGCCAACATGCCCACTGCCAGCAACTGGCGTGCGGTGACCTTCGGAAATCGCCGCATTCTCCAGTAAAGCCAGCCCGACAGAAGGATCGAGGCCAGAAGAAACCGCAAGAATGCGGAGGCATGCGGATCCAACAGCGGCGCCAGCTGGCGCCCGGCCACAAAGGTCCCACCCCAGAACGCGGCTGCCATGACGAGATGCACATAGGTGCTGAGAGGAATCAAACCGGACCTTCAGTAATTCAGAAACCAAGCAAACGAGCTCCGCCGCCTTCGATACTTCATAAACCCAGACGGGCAAGACTCCGGAGGAAAAGCGAGCAACCGCTGTCTTATAATGCCTGCCCGAACACAAAAAGGTCAGCCTCAGGGCATGTCAGTTCCCGAATCAGCGCCACCTGTACAGAAGATGGGTGCCGGCGTGATCCCATTTGCCGTATCGGACGGCAAAGTCTACTTTCTTTTCCAGTTAGCCTTCAGTGGAAGAAAAGCCGGCTATCTAATTGATTTTGGAGGAGGTATTGGCCCTGGCGAGGATTACAGAACAGCCGCGACCCGCGAGTTCGTCGAAGAAACGGAAACCATGTACTTCTCTGAAGACATCTCGCAGGCGCGCCGCACTGTCGACGCGGTTGAAAAGCAGATTCCGATAGTTGCCGAACTGTTTGAGAATACGCTGTCGGCCAGGCCGGACTGGTGGTGCCGGCGCATGCCCGGTGACCCGCTCCGGCCCAAACGATGGAAGACCTTTTTCATCGAATTCCCGCACCGGGATATCGGACCTCTGAACCGGGAGTGGGAATCCGACAACAGCGGTCGATTCAAAAAGCGGCGGGAACTGGTCTGGGTCTCGGCGAGCGAGCTGCTCGCTATCTATGCGCACAACCTGCCCAGGCTGTGGAAGCGGGTCCGACAGCTCGAACACGCGCCGGAGATCGTGGACGCCATTCGTCGAGACAAAGAGACCTGCCCCTAAGAACGACGGTTAGTCCTTTCCGCGAATTTGATGTCAGATACACGAATCCCGCCAAGCTTCAATCCGATCCTTGGTATTGCAGAATACGTTCGCCCAGATCATAAAGGTTGTCGACCGTGATACTCGGTTCGATCCCCCAGGGGTCGAAAACGGCATCGGGCGAGCGCTGCAACCAGGCCGCACGCATCCCTGCTGAAACTGCACCGATCACGTCGAAGGGATTGCTCGAGATCAACCAGGCCTCCGTACCGGCCGCGCCAGTCCGGCTGAGAAAATGGTTATAGACGGCAGGGTCCGGTTTGAACGAAGCGACGTCATCGACACTGACGATATCGACAAAGAGGTCGTGGATCTTGGCTGTATCAAGCAATGAAGCGACGGCGGCCTCGGTACCGTTGGAGAAAGCATAAAGGCGGAAACCGTATTCGCGTAGCTTGGTCAGTCCGTCTCTGACATCGGCAAATGCGGGCAGTCTTTTGTACCTGCCGATCAGATCCTGAAGCTGCTCCTCGTCCAACTCTGTCCCAAAAGATGCGCGTGTGAACTGCAGTGCCTGGCGCGTGCAAACGCCAAAGTCTGCGTACTCCTCCATCAAACCCCTGCGAAACGAATACTCGAGCTGCTTGTCGCGCCAGGCCTTTGAAAATGCCTCTGCCCTGTCACCTACCAGGTCGCGCAGCACCGGCACCAGACCATGTGTATCGATCAGGGTCCCGTAGATATCGAATCCGAGGGTAACAGCCATGTTGCGCCCCTGCCGAATGGCTGGCTAGATTTGTATCAGGTAGTAGGCGGTGAGTACCGTACCGAGCAGCGCTATGCCGTACCCGATCGCGGCCACTGCCCCGTCAGCACGAAGACCCAAGCCATGCAGTGCCGTTCGCAGGCGGTGGGCGGCATGCCAGAGTGCAAGGGCAACCGTGCCAAATGCCGCAATCTTGATCAACCAGTTTGAAAGCAGCCCCTGCATCTGCTCGAAACCCATTATCTCGGGCGGGTTGCCATACGCTGCAAGCAGAAGGATCAATACCAGCGCGGGAAACACAAAAGCTGTCAGCGTGCCGCCAGCGGCGAAAAGACTCCAGAAGAAAGCCTTGTTGACCTTGCCCATATCAAAACACCCCCGCAAGCAACAGGACAAGCAGTGACAGGACAATCCATAGGACATAGTGCGCGCCTGCGATGATAATCGCGGGCACGAACTCCTCTCCCCGCTGAATCGGCATCGCCTTCGGCGTCACGCTAAACCATGCGATGGCGTGATAGAACATCACGACCGTGGTCACCCAGAGGATCACCACCATCACAGGACTCCTGAGGCTGTCCAGGAATGCCTGATAAGTGTCCGGACCACCGGCCACGGCGCTGATGCCCCAAAGCAGGGTCAACGCGAACATACCAACAAAAATGCTGGTGAGCTCTTGCAGCATATGGACGGTATAGCTGCGCTTTGCCAGATACCAGCTTGTCTTGGAGACGGGTCGGACATAAGCCATCGTTATTTCCCTCCCATACCGATGATTCCCTTGTACCACTGGACCGTCGTGGCGATCTTCAGCTGCTGCAATGCGGCTGCCGGATCCACGTGTTTCGG
>CAMYJX010000134.1 GCA_947258825.1 uncultured Pseudomonadales bacterium | reverse complement strand
AATGGCGGCGTCGAGATCCAGCTCCGTCAGCGCTTCCCGAACCACGCGGCAGTAGGGACAGCCTTCGAACTCGTAGAGCTCGAACAGATACGCCGGGCGGACCTGGGCAGGCTGGGTCGCCACGCCGACGCCGCCGCGCATGAAGGTCATCATTACCGAGCTGGCTACGTCGAGCTGTCGGGATAGGGGATTGCTGCTCACCGCTGACTCCTGCTTGTTGGGTGTTTGCTGGTCGTCGTTTCCGAGGCGCGCAAAAGTAACACGACGTTGCGTGAAATGTGCGTGAGATCGGAATATCGGTCAGACGGAAAAGCGTTCTTCTGCCGCATCCACGGGCTCGTATCCCAACCGCGTCGAGACGCTTCGGCCGCGTGCCCCATCAGGAGCTGCACGACAGCTGCGAGCAGCCGACCCGGGTTCGAGCCCAGTCCGGGCGCTTCTCCGCGAACGCTTCTTTGCCGGGTTGATCAGCGTACGGCTGGCGCAGCACCTGGAGCAGCTCGTGGACCACGCTGTAATCGCCGGACTCCGACTTATCGATGGCCAGCTGCGCCAGATAATTACGAAGCACGTATCTGGGGTTCGCCCCGTTCATCCGCGCGCGGCGCAGCTCGGGCGCCTGGCGGTCATCTCCGACCCGTTGCAGATAGGCCGCCAGCCAGGCGTGAATCTCGCTCCGCACCTCGTCAGTGAGCTGATCCGGAAGGTAGTAAGCGGGCAGCAGCGGGTCCATCAGCTCTGCCGGTCGCTGCAGCATCGTAGGGTCCAGCTCGGCGAGGTTGCGGAAAAACAGCGTCATGTCGGTTTCGGCAAGCTGCAGCACGGATTCCAACGTCTCCAGCAGCACCGCGTCCGTTCTTTCAAACGCCTTCAGGCCCAGTTTGGCCGCCATCATGTCCTGCCAGCGCGACATGTAGCGGATTTCAAAGCCGCGCAGGTGTTCTTCCAGGGGTGCGGCGTCTTCCACAAGGGGATAGATGCTGTTCGCCAGCTGCAGCAGGTTCCACTGGGCCACTGCCGGCTGATGGCCGAAGCGGTAGCGCCGCCCGGCCGCATCCGTGGTGTTAGGGGTCCAGTCGGGGTCGTAGTCTTCCAGCCAGCCGTACGGCCCGTAGTCGATGGTCAGACCCAGCACCGACATATTGTCAGTGTTCATAACCCCATGCACGAAGCCCACGCGCATCCAGTGGGCGACCATCTCCGCGGTGCGCTCGCACACCTCCGCAAACCAGGCCAGCACGACCTCTCGACTGCCCGCCTCGTGCTGGGCCAGCAGATGGGGAAAATCCACCTCCAGCGTGAAGTGCAGGAATTTCCGCAGCAGCTCGATCTCGCCGCGCGCGGCAAGCATCTGAAAATGGCCGAAGCGGGTAAACGACGGCGCGACGCGGCAGACGACGGCCCCCGGCTCCAGCGCCGGGTGCCCATCGTAGAGCATGTCCCGCATCACCTGCTCGCCGGTCAGCGTCAGGCTCAGTGCCCGGGTCGTCGGGACCCCCAGATGATGCATGGCCTCGCTGCAGAGAAATTCCCGAACGGACGATCGCAGCACCGCCAGACCGTCGGCGCTGCGGGAATACGGTGTGGGGCCGGCACCCTTCAGCTGCAGCACCTGCCGCGCCCCATCCGGCGTGATGACCTCACCGAGATTGATGGCCCGGCCGTCGCCCAGCTGCCCGGCCCAGTTGCCGAACTGATGTCCGCCATAGCAGGTGGCGTGGGGATCCATGTCAGCAAGCACCCGGTTACCCGTGAAGATCTCGGCGAACGCCGCAGATTCGCAGTCGGCAACGCTGAGACCGAGGCTGTCGGCAACCTCAGCCGAATAAGCCACCAGCTGCGGCGCGACGACGGGCGTCGGCTGAATGCGGGAAAAGCAGGCGTCGCGAATCTGCCGCCGGTTGCTGCCGGTTTCCGGGTCCGCCGGCAGCTCGCGGGTGAAACGGTTGTCGAAGCGCAAGCGGCTGAGGCCGTCGGGCAGGGTTGAAATATTCATGCAGTTAATCCAGCAGCTAATCCAGAAGACGGGCGCGCAGGATGTCCCGCTTCCCCGCATCCAGCCCGATGGCATCCTCGATGTAATGCTCAACGCCTTCGAATTCAGCCTCGATGGCTTCGTAGGCGCCCCGCAGATATTCAGGCCGCACGCCCGCCAGAGCCATGATGGCTTCCCGGTCGGGAACCACCTCGTGGCCGTAACGGGCCATCAGCCGGGGCAGAACGTACCCTTCGAAATCCAGCGCCGAGTTGGTGAGCAGATAGTCCTCCAGCACCGTCTGCTCCGGCACGCCGAGGGCATGCAGAATCAGCGCGCAGGCAAAACCGGTGCGGTCCTTACCAGCAGAGCAGTGCACCAGGAAGCCGCCCTCGTCCTGTTCCAGCACGGCTTCGAACATGCGCGCATAGTCTTCGGCGTGGTCGCGGGCCAGCTCCCGGTTGATGGTCACCATGAATTCGATGCGCTCGGCCAGGGTCAGCTCCGCCGGCTCTCCCTGATCGCTCATGCGCAGCGCGCTGCCTGGAAAAATGGGAATCTCCAGCTGCCGCGGGGAGTGTTTGAAGATCGGCGTGGGTTCCTCTTCTTTCTCTTCCTCCCGGCGCAGGTCGCAGATGAGGGTGATTCCAAGGTCTGCAAACGCATGCTGCGCTTCTTCCGACAGGTGAGCGAGGGCGCCGGATCGATAAAGGTGGTGGCGCCGCACAGCCCTGCCATCTTCGGTCGCGTAGCCGCCGAAGTCGCGCAGGTTGACCGCGCCGGGCAGCATCAGGGTTCTTTCGTCCACGTTGGTACGTCCTGCGGGAAAAGGCCTATTGTAGCCAGTCCGAACCGGTTGCGGGGGACGGCCACCGGAGCCGGTCTCCGGTCGACAGGCAACTACCCGGGCTTCTGCCGTCCCCGAGGCTCACTACCGGTCAGCCGGGACAGCCGCAGGGTGCCCAGGGCCATGGCGCCGGCAACAGCCGCCAGCGCGTAGAGTCCGGCGTCAAAACCGCCGGTTAGATCGAACATGAACCCGAGCCCCAGCGGGCCGAGCACGCCGCCAACCTCGGCCGCGGAGAAGAACAGGCCGCTGGCGGTGCCCGTCTGCTGCTCCTGAATCGCCGGCAGCTCAACCAAGGTGAGTATGAGCACCGTCATGAGGGAAGACCGCACCAGCCCCTGCAGGAACAGGCTCGCTGCAAGTATCAAAGGATGCTGGAACTGCAGGGCCAGGCTGACCACGGCGGCAGCAACGCAGAGCATGAAAATGATCTTGAAGCGTCGCTCCGGCGTCGCCAGGCGCGGGATGATCAGAGACCCGAACACCCCCACCAGCAGCGGAAACGCCGCCCAGTAGCCGGCCTCCACCACAGACAGCCCGCCGGTCCGCAGCAGCTCCGGCAGCCAGTTGTTCAAACCATGGTTGAACAGAAAGGCGCCGACCGCCATCAGCAGCAGCAGCTTGATTCCGGGGCCGCGCAGGATGTCGATGACGATGCTCCCGCCCCCCGGTTTAGACACCGGACCAGCCGAAGATCCGGATGCAGCCTGCTGCCGAAACCCCGGCACCTTCGGCCCTGCCAGAGACGCTATGACAAACCACAGCACGGCGCCGGCCAAAGCGAAAGCGCTCCACAGCAGCATCACGGCTCTCCAGCTCTGATCGAACAGCGGCAGCAGCACGGCATGGGTGAGGGTCAAGGCCAGAATGCCGCCAATGGTCGGCCCCGTCATGTAGATCCCCATGGCCAGCCCCCGCTGGCTGCCCTGGAAAACGCCGGTGACGATCATGGGCGCACCGGAGGAGATGATGGGCCCGCCGACCCCGAACAGCATCACCGCCAGCAGAAGCGTCCAGTAATCGTCCGCGAAAGCGCGGCCAAGACCGGACAGCACCACCAGGCCGACCCCCAGGGTCAGCGCCAGCCGGCCGCCGAGGCGGTCCAGCAGCATGCCGCAGGGAATGGCAGCGACGATGTAAACCAGCTGCCAGGCGCCCATGACGCTGCCCATGGCGGAATGGCTCATGTTCAAGTCCGCCTGAACGATGGGCACCAGGGGCGCCAACGACGCCACCGTGACGCCGAAAGACGCGTAACACAGCCACAGACCGGCAAGAATCAGCCAACGCATGAAACAACCTTCGGAGTCGCCGCACAGCATCGGCTTGCATCCGGATACCGCTGGGCTCAGATTTACAGCGGGATTCTAAACAATCGTCGGCCCGGGGACGGAGAGATGACTGATCCGGTGAACCACAGATCTTTTTTTCAGGAGGCTTATCTGGTCAACGACCTGGAGGCTTCCATTCAGAAGTGGAGCGACCTGTTCGGGGCCGGGCCGTTCCGCAGCGTCATGCACCATAAAACCGATCGGTTTCACTACCGAGGCACCGACCAGGAAGCCGATGTGTCATACGCTTTCGGCTATCTGGGCGATATGATGATTCAGTTCATCCAGCAGCACGACGAAACGCCTTCCATCTACCGGGACATGTTCGAAAGCGGGGCGGAAGGTTTTCATCACGTGGCAGTGCTGGTCCGAGACTTCGAAGGCGAATACCAGCGTATGCTCGATCTGGGATTCACCGACGCCTGCCGGCTGTATGCGGACGAGGTGGACGCCGCCTACTTCGACACCCGGTCGGTGAACGGCTGCTTCACGGAGATTCACGGCGACCCGACGCCTATCCTCGGCCGCTGGGCCACCATGAAGCGGGCCCACGATCTGTGGCGGCCGGGGGACAGCCCTTATCTTGAGCTCTAGCGAGTCTCGGCAGGCGCCCGCCCGGCATTAGAGCCGGGCGC
>CAMYJX010000133.1 GCA_947258825.1 uncultured Pseudomonadales bacterium | reverse complement strand
CGGCCGCCAGCTCCACCGCAGCCTTAACCTCCTCGCCGAACTCCGCGTTGGGAATGCCGAATACGGCGGCGTCCTGAATCGCCGGGTGGCTCACCAGCACGTCTTCCACCTCTCGCGGGTAGATGTTGACCCCGCCGGAGATGATCATGTGGGAGGCCCGGTCTGTCAGGTACAGATAGCCTTCTTCGTCGACGTGGCCGATATCTCCGAGGGTGGACCACCCCTGGTCATTATAGGCCGAGGCGGTTTTTTCCGGATCCTTGTAGTACTCGAAACGCGGCCCGCCGGAGAAGTACACGCTGCCCGCCTGGCCGGCGGGAAGTTCTGTTCCCGTCTCGTCCGTGACGTGCAGTTCCCCGAGCACGGGGCGGCCCACGGAGCCCGGGTGGGCGAGCCACTCCTCCGGCGAGATCGCCGTCTGACCGTTGCCCTCGGTACCGGAGTAGTATTCATAGACGATCGGGCCCCACCAATCGAGCATCTGCCGCTTGATGGATTCCGGGCACGGGGCGGCGGCATGAACGGCGACCCGGTGGCTGGACAGGTCGTAAGCTTCGCGAATCGCTGGTGGCAGGCGCAGCAGCCGGACGAACATGGTGGGCACCCACTGGCTGTGGGTGATGGCATGCTGCTCGATGAGCTTCAGGCTCTGCTCCGCGTCGAACCGCGGCATGATCACGCTGGTTGCGCCGGAGCGATGCATCATGGCGTTGTAGCGCAGGGGCGCGGAATGGTAGAGGGGCGCCGTGGACAGATAAACGGCGTCCCGGTCGATTTTGTGCAGCCCGAGGCGTTTTCTGAAGAGATCGGAAACGGTTCCCAGAGCGGCGCCCGGCCGCGCCGCGCGCACTCCTTTGGGCTTGCCCGTGGTGCCCGACGAGTAGAGCATCTCCGCCCCTTCGGCGGCGTCCGCGATCAGAGATTCCGGCTCCCCGGCGATGATCCCGGGCCACCGGTCGATGTCAATGCTCAGACGCTGCGGTGCACCTGCAGCTTTGTCCGCGTGGGCATCGCTTGCCAGCAGCATCCGCGCGTCACAGTCCCTCAGGATGTGCTGAACCTCGGCACGCTGGTACTGGATGCTTATGGGCGTGTAGTAGAGACCGGCCAGCTGAGTTGCCCAGAACACGGCGAGCGTGTTGGGGTGGTTCTCAGCCAGCACGGCGACGCCGTCGCCGGTCTCCAGGCCCTGACGCCGCAGAAACCGGCTGCCGCGCAGCGCCAGCGAAGCCAGCTCGCCGTAGGAGACGGTCTGGTCACCGAGAATCCAGGCCGGTTTGTCCGGAGCCAGATCCGCCCAATGCAGCGGATGGAGGGGGCCTATTTCTTGCCTCCGTCGCTGGGCATGGGCATGGGGAATGGCGTCACGTTGCCGTCCTTGCTGTCTGTGATCTTGGCAACGCCTTCTTTCTCTACCTCGTCGATGCGAATGATGGCATGCATGGGGATGAAGCTGCGCTGCACCCCTTCGAACTCCGAGCGCAGCTTGTCTTCGCCTGGGTCTATGACCACCTGGGTCCGGCTGCCGAACACGTAGTCCTCCACCTCGATAAAGCCATACAGGTCGCTCTGATAGATCGATCGCGCATAGACCTCATAGATCTGCCCCTGATTGTGGAACAGCACCTTGTACATCTGGTCGTTCTGATCGCTCATAGGTGGGGCACCGATTGTCTGATTATTTGAAGGATATACGCGCTATCAATCCGTATATAGCTATATCCGTTGAAATTTCAAGGAACTATAATCGCGCGCCCGTGATTTCTGTCCACTGCGGCCTCAGCGCAAACGAGAAAATTGAGCAAAAAACTATACATTAAAACCTACGGTTGCCAGATGAACGAGTATGACTCTTCACGCATGGCCGACCTGCTGCGCGAGAGCCAGGGCTACGAACTGGTCAGCGAGCCCGAAAACGCCGATCTGATTCTGCTGAACACCTGTTCCATCCGGGAGCGTGCCCAGGAGAAGGTTTTCCACCAGCTGGGGCGATGGAAGCACCTCAAATCGCAGAACCCCGAGCTGAAGATCGGCGTCGGCGGCTGCGTGGCGAGTCAGGAAGGCGAAGCCATTCAGGCCAGAGCGCCCTTCGTCGATATGGTTTTCGGCCCGCAGACGCTGCATCGCCTGCCGGACATGCTCACGCGCGGCGCTGCCGTGCCTGCGGTTGAGAAATTCGTGCCCCTCGTGGATATCAGCTTTCCGGAGATCGAGAAGTTCGATCGCCTGCCGGAACCCAGGGCAGACGGCCCCAGCGCGTTCGTTTCGGCAATGGAAGGCTGCAGCAAGTACTGCACCTTCTGTGTGGTGCCTTATACCCGCGGCGAAGAAGTCAGCCGCCCGGTGGGGGACGTCATGCAGGAGGTGGTGCAGCTGGCGGCTCAGGGCGTCCGTGAGATCAACCTGCTGGGGCAGAACGTGAACGCGTTTCGGGGTGATATCGACGGCGACCATGCAGACCTCGCGGAGCTGATTCACTACGTGTCGGAAGTGGACGGCATCGAACGGATACGTTTCACCACCTCCCACCCAGTGGAGTTCACTCAGCGTCTCATCGATGCCTTCGCGGAGGTGCCGGAACTGGTGGATCATCTCCACCTGCCGGTACAATCCGGATCCGATCGTGTGCTGGCGCTGATGAAGCGCGGCCACACCGCTGCCGACTACCGCGAGGCAATTCGCCGACTGCGACAGGTTCGCCCCGGCATCTCGCTGTCTTCAGACTTCATCGTCGGTTTCCCCGGCGAGACGGAGGAAGATTTCGAGGCAACCATGGGCCTCATTGAGGACGTCGGGTTCGATACCTCCTTCAGCTTTGTTTACAGCGCACGGCCCGGCACCCCGGCGGCCTCCCTGCCGGACACTACCCCCCTGTCGGTGAAGAAAGCGCGCCTGGCCCGGCTGCAGGCTGGCAGGCCGCACCGAGAATAACCGGGTGGTCAACTTCACCGGTTCCGATGATGGCCTGATCGGGGGGTTTGCCGATGTCCATATCGAGGCGGCTCTGCCCAATTCCCTTCGGGGCCGAAAGATCATTTGACAGCCCGGCAGGGCTTTATATGCTACGGACATGACTCCCGCACAGGATTCCAGTTGAGCGAAAAACCCTCTCGCGTCGTCGCCATGACGACCAACATCAGCCTCGACCCCAACGATCCCCAACGCCTGGCTGCTCTCTGCGGCCCCTTAGACCAGAATCTGAAACACCTCGAAAAGCGTCTCGGCGTGCATATCCGCAACCGCGGCAACCAGTTTCAGATCAGCGGGCCGGAGCAGCGCATCAAGGCCGCTGGCGCGCTGCTATCCCAGCTCTATCGGGAAACCCTCGACAACGACAGCATAGAGCCGGATCAGGTGCATCTGTTCCTTCAGGAATCCGGCGTCGAAGAGCTGCTGGCTCAGGAGCAAGTCACCCCCGAGGACGAGCAAGGGGTGGACGATCAGATGGTTCGAACCGGGCGCAAGACCATCAAACCAAGGGGCGGAAATCAGTCCAGCTACGTCACGCTGATCCGTCAGCATGACATCAGCTTTGGCATCGGACCCGCGGGCACGGGCAAAACTTACCTGGCGGTAGCCTGCGCGGTAGAGGCCCTGGAAACTCAGCGGGTCAATCGCATCGTGCTGGTTAGGCCGGCGGTCGAGGCCGGCGAGAAGCTGGGGTTTCTTCCCGGTGACCTGGCACAGAAAATTGACCCCTACCTGCGCCCGCTGTACGACGCGCTCTACGAAATGATGGGCGTGGAGCGGGTCAACAAATACATCGAGCGCAACATCATCGAGGTGGCGCCGCTCGCCTACATGCGTGGCCGGACGCTCAACAACGCGTTCATCATCCTCGATGAAAGTCAGAACACGACCATAGAGCAGATGAAGATGTTTCTGACCCGGATCGGATTCGGGTCGACTGCGGTCATCACCGGTGACATCACGCAGATAGATCTGCCCAAGGGGCAGAAGTCGGGTCTGGTGAACGTGCGGAACGTGCTGCGGGGCGTCGACGGCATAAGCTTCACTCATTTCGGCTCGCGGGACGTTGTCCGCCACCCCCTGGTTCAGAAGATCGTCGAGGCTTACGCGGCTTTTCAGGAACCAGCCACGGGGACGGACAGTGACCGCGATGCCGGTTGAGGTGCAGATCGCCTCTTCCGCCATGACGCCCTCCACTTCAGACATTCAGCACTGGGCGCAGCAGGCCCTGGACCAGGTGGCGGGCCTTTCTGGCGACCGCTCGGCAGGCGATGCTGGAGCGGGGGAGGTCTGCGTGCGCGTCGTCGATCAGGCGGAATCCCGGGAGCTGAACGAGCGTTACCGTCACAAAAACAATTCCACCAACGTTCTCAGCTTTCCGGCGGAGATGGACGTGCCGTTCACCCGCGTGTGGGGGGATATCGTTGTCTGTGCGCCCGTGGTGCACGCGGAGGCCGCGGAGCAGGATAAGTCTCCGGAAGCGCATTTCGCCCACATGATCGTGCATGGCGTTCTGCATCTTTTAGGGTACGATCACCAGTCGGGGACGGACGCAGAAAAAATGGAATCACTGGAAAAGGACATACTGGGTCGCCTTGGCTTTGGCGATCCCTATCGGGGCTCATGAGCCAGAGCAGCGGGATAGCGTCGAAGCGGACACTCCTGGAGTGGGTGGCCGATCTCTTCAGCGACGAGCCTTCGGACCGCTCCGAGCTCATGGAAGTGCTGCGGGACGCCGCGGACCGTCAGATCATGGACGCGGAAGCCCTGAACATCATATTCGGCGCTCTGCAGGTGTCCGACATGCAGGCGCGGGACATCATGATTCCCCGCTCGCAGCTCGTTTACCTCAAAATCGGTGACCCGCTGGATGTCCTGCTGCCGACCATCATCGAGTGTCAGCATTCGCGCCTTCCGGTCATCGGCGACGATCTCGACGACATCAAAGGCATCCTGCACGCCAAGGATCTGCTGCCGCTGGTGCTGCTGCAGGACCACAACGGCTTCGACATCAAGGACCACATCCGTCAGGCGTCGGTCATTCCCGAAAGCAAGCGCCTGAACGTGCTGCTGGAGGACTTCCGGCAGACCCGCAATCACATGGCGGTGGTGGTGGACGAATACGGCCACGTATCCGGCGTCGTCACCATCGAAGACGTTCTGGAGCAGATCGTCGGCGAGATCGAGGACGAGCACGACGTGGACGACGAGAGCGCTATCAAGCAGCTCGATGATCACACTTTCCACGTCAAGGCCACCGCCGAGGTGGAGGACTTCAACGAGTTTTTTGATATGGAGCTCGACCAGGAAGATTTCGATACCATCGGCGGTGTGGTGCTCAAGGCTTTCGGCCACCTCCCGGCGCGAGGCGAATGGGTGGACATCGAGGACCTGCGCTTCAAGGTGCTGAATGCTGATTCACGTCGGCTGCGGCTGCTGCAGGTGAAACGGCTTTCATGAGATTCGGCCTCGCCCTGGCCTTCGGGGCGCTGCTGCCGCTGTCTCTTGCTCCCTTCGACCTCTGGCCTCTGGGCGCGGTTTCTGTCGCCGGCTGGTTCTACCTGCTGTATCGGGAACCGTCCCGATGCTGGCTGCTGGGCTGGTTTTATGGCGTTGGCAAGTATGCCGTGGGCGCTTCCTGGATCTACGTCAGCATCAACCGGTTCGGCAATGCGCCACCGCCTCTGGCCGCTTTTCTGGTGGTGCTCTTCGTCGCCGGGCTGGCCCTGTTTCCCCTGCTCAACGCCTGGCTGTTCCAGCGGCTGAGAAACAGCCGGCCGCTGGCGGACGGGCTGCTGTTCGCTGGTCTCCTGGTGGGGTTCGAATGGCTGCTCACCTGGGTTCTGACTGGCTTTCCCTGGCTTTTCGTCGGCTATGCGCATCTGGATACCGTGCTGGGCAACCTGGCGCCGCTGGGTAGCGTGCTGCTGGTGAGCTTTGCCCTGACGCTTTCGGCGGTCATGCTGGTGGTGGTGTTTCTGACCGCCGAACTCAGGATCCGGAGCACCGCAATGCTGCTTGCGGTGTTGCCCTGGCTCGCCGGCTGGGTCGGGGGTTTGCCCGTCTGGGTGGAGGATTCGGCCCGCCGCGAGGTGGCGCTGATCCAGGGTAACGTGGACCAGGCATCGAAATGGCTGCCGGAAAATCGGGGGCCCATCTATCGGCGCTATCTGCGGCTGACCGAAGGGCACTGGGATGCGGATCTCGTCATCTGGCCGGAAGCCGCCATTACCTTCATGGCGCACGAGGCGACCCGGATTCTGGGACAGCTGGACGCCAAGGGCGAGAGCAACGGCAGCGCCCTGGTGCTGGGTCTTCCAGCGCTGGAGCGGGTGCCCCATGGCGATGTGGTGTTCAGAAACACGGCCGTTGCGTTGGGGATCGGGAGCGGGCGCTACGTGAAGCGTCGGCTGGTACCCTTCGGCGAGTACGTTCCCCTGGAGGACCTGCTGCGAGGGCTTATCGAGTTTTTCGACCTTCCCATGTCCCACTCGGAACCGGGGAACTGGCATCAGCCTCTGCTGGATATCGGTGGCCCGCGGGCGGCGATGGCCATCTGCTATGAGGTGGTGTACCCGGGTCTCGTCCGCGAGCAGGCGCGTCAGTCCGACGTGCTGCTCACCATCTCCAACGATACCTGGTTCGGCCGCAGCCTCGGTCCGCTGCAGCATCAGCAGATGGCGCGCATGCGGGCCCTGGAAAATGGCCGCTGGATGCTCCGTGGCACCAACAACGGCGTGACCGCCATCATCGATCACACCGGTCAGGTTCGCGCCAGTCTGCCCCGCTTTCAGGAAGGCGCCCTGCGTGGCGAGTTCGCACTGATGACCGGCCTCACCCCGTTCGCGCGCTTTGGTCAGACGCCGGTGCTGGGGCTGCTGCTGCTCATGCTCGGGGTGCTCGTCTATCTGAAGGTTCGTCGAGGCGGTTCTTGAACTTGAGACTTGTTGGGTGGGACCGATAGAGGGGGCGGTGAAGGCGCTTTGCTGACTTGGCGTCGGCGCTCCGCGCTGCCCGCCCTCGGCGAAGTTGCCCGGGGGTCAATTCGCCTCCCGCGGCGCCGCCACATTGTCAGCAAAGCGCCTTCACCGCCCCCTCCCGCGTGCCGCCCATCCAGGGTCGGTGGCCGATATGATGGGCTGTGCTCTGAGAGCGGATTTCGCGGACCCTGTGGCGACGCCGAAAGCGGGGAATTGACCCGGCGAGCGCGCTTGCGCGGCTCGGTGGGGCAACTTCTTCGCTTGAGGGCAGCGCGGAGCGCCGGAGCCGGGTCCGCGAAATCCGCTCACAGAGCACAGACCAACCCGAACGCCCTCCAAAACTAACGATCAGGAATCCACCATTCCTACAAACCAAATGCGAAATGGTATATTGGCGCGCTTTCATTCGGGCAGGAGATCATGAGCGCAAACTACGACCCGCACGCGGTCGAGCGCGAGGTGCAGCAACGCTGGCAGGAAGCGAAATGCTTCGAGGCCGGCGAATCGGCGGACGCCGAGAAATTCTATTGCCTGGCCATGTTTCCCTACCCCAGCGGGCGTCTGCACATGGGGCACGTGCGCTGCTACACCCTGGGCGATGTCATCAATCGGTATAAGCGGCAGAAAGGCTACAACGTCATGCAGTGAAGGGACAGATGTAGCGGCTGTGTTTCGGCATCGACTGGTCCCGCGAGTTCGCCACCTGTGATCCCGAGTACTACCACTGGGAGCAGTGGTTCTTCATCAAGCTCTACGAGAAGGGCATGGTCTACCGGAAGAGCGCCATGGTGAACTGGGATCCCGTCGACCAGACGGTGCTGGCGAACGAGCAGGTGGTGGACGGCCGCGGCTGGCGTTCCGGGGCGCCGGTGGAAAGGCGCGAGATGCCCCAGTGGTTCCTGAGGATTACCGACTACGCGGAGGAGCTGCTGGACCAGCTGGACGAGCTGGATGGCTGGCCGGAATCGGTGAAGAGCATGCAGCGCAACTGGATCGGCCGGTCCGAGGGCGTGGAAATCGACTTCCCCGTTCCCGACGCTGCGCCGGGCGCGGACGAGGTGCTTACGGTGTACACGACGCGTCCCGATACGCTGCTGGGTGCCACCTACGTTGCGGTGGCCGCGGAGCATCCGCTGGCCCAACGGGCTTCCGAGAACAATGCGACGGTTGCCGCCTTCGTTGCCGAATGCCGCAACACCCAGATCGCGGAGGCCGAGATGGCCACCCTGGAGAAGGCGGGCATCGATACCGGCTTGACCGTCGTGCATCCCCTCACCGGCGACCGCCTGCCGGTGTGGGTCGCTAACTTTGTGCTCATGGATTACGGCTCCGGCGCGGTGATGTCGGTACCCGGGCACGATCAGCGGGACTGGGAGTTCGCCCGAAAGTACGACATCCCCATCCGCCAGGTCATTGAGCCTGACGATGACGAAGCGCACTGTGATCTGGAAGTGGAGGCGTATACGGCCTACGGTCGCCTGGTGAACTCCGGCGAGTACGGTGGCCAGACGTCGGCGGAGGCCTTCGACGCCATCGCTTCGGCGCTGGAGGCGCGAAATCTCGGCCGCCGCCAGACCAATTATCGGCTGCGGGACTGGGGCGTTTCCCGACAGCGTTACTGGGGCTGCCCCATTCCCATGATTCACTGCGGGAAATGCGGCGTCGTGCCCGTCCCCGAGGCGGACCTGCCGGTGGTGCTGCCGACGGAGGTGACCTTCCAGGGGGTACAGTCTCCGCTGAACACGATGGAAAGCTTCTACCGGGTCAGCTGCCCCGACTGCGGCGGCGAGGCCCGCCGGGAAACCGACACCTTCGACACCTTCATGGAGTCTTCCTGGTACTTTGCGCGCTTCGCTTCTCCGGATACCAACTGGCCCATGGTCGATGATCGCGCCGACTACTGGACGCCCGTTGATCATTACGTTGGTGGTATCGAGCATGCGATTCTGCATCTGCTGTACGCGCGTTTTTACTTCAAGCTGATGCGCGATCACGGGCTTGTGTCCGCCGATGAGCCTTTCAGGCGGCTGCTGATGCTGGGCATGGTGCTCAAGGATGGCCGCAAGATGTCCAAATCCGCGGGCGATGCCGGTGATCCCCAGCACCTGCTGGACAAATACGGCGCTGACGCCGTTCGCACCGCCATGATGTTTGCCGCGCCGCCCGACCAGTCTTTTGAGTGGAGTGAAGCCGGGGTAGAGGGGCAGGCCCGATTCTGTCGGCGGCTGTGGTCGCTGGTGCACGAGCACATGGCTGCAGGCGCCGTCGCGGATCTCGATCCGGCGGCGCTGAGCGATGCGGGCCGGGACCTGCGGCGAAAAACCCACGAAACCCTGCGACGCGCCGACGACGATTACGGTCGCAGGCTGCAATTCAACACGGTGGTATCCGCCGTGCACGAGCTGGTGAACGCGGTCAGCCGATTGCAGGCCGATGTTGACGACGCTGGAAATGGGGATCAAGCGGCGGCGGACCGAGCGGCAGTCCATGAAGCGTTGAAGGTGGCAACCCAGGTGCTGTCACCCATAGCGCCGCATATCTGTCAGTCGCTCTGGGGTTTGCTGGGCGAGCCGCAGCTGCTGGTCAGCGCCCCGTGGCCCGCTGTTGACGAATCTGCCCTGGTGCAGGACAGCATCGAGCTTGTGGTTCAGGTCAACGGTAAGGTCAGAGGTCGGGTGGTGCTGCCAGCGGATGTTTCGGAAGACGCGGCCCGCGAGGCCGCGCTTGGCAACGAAAACGTTGAGCGGTTTGTTAGGGGCAAGACGGTGCGAAAATTCATTATGGTGCCCGGCAGGCTCATCAACATCGTGGTTGGCGGATGAGTGCAAGCGTCACAGGCTTTCGCTGGCGCGCGCGCTGGCTCGCGGCCGTAACAGTTCTGATGCTGGCTTGTGGCTGCGGCTTTCATCTGCGCAACTGGGACCTGCAGGAAACCGTGGAATCTGCCTACGTGGAGTCGGCGTCGCGCCACGACCTGACCGAGCCGCTGCGCCGGGCGCTTCGCCAGGCGGGGGTCACGCTGGCCGAAGACGCTGCCAGCGCGGACATGGTCATCGAGCTCCTGAGCGAGCGACAGCAGCGTCGCAGCGCTTCGGTGTCCGGCACGGCGCGGGTGACGCAGTACGAGATGATCTACGGCGTCCGCTATCGGGTGACGGACGGCGACGGTACCGAGCTGGTACCCAGTCAATGGGTTGACAGGCAGGAGGTGTACAGCGTCGACCGCGACAATATCGTTGGCAGCAGCGAAGAGCAGTCGCTGCTGCAGCGGGAAATGCGCGAGGACATCCTCCAGCAGATCATGCGCACGCTGGCTGCCGTTGCGCCGAAGGCGGAAAGTGCAGGTTAAGCCCGCCGATCTGGCCCGCCGTCTGGGTTCCGGTCTCGCGCCCGCCTATCTGGTATCAGGTGATGATGCGCTGCTGGTGCAGGAGGCCTGCGACGCGGTGCTTGCCGCCGCCCGTGCTCAGGGCTACACGGAGCGCTCGATCATCCACGCGGAACAGGGGTTCAACTGGAACGACGTCATCCAGGACGCATCCAGCATGTCCCTGTTCGCAGAACGTCGGGTGGTGGACGTGCGCGTCCCCTCGGGGAAGTTCGATCGTGCAGCATCGGAGGTGCTGCGAGCCTATGCCGGACATCCCGCGGAGAACACGCTGCTGCTGATCCGCACGGTGCGGCTCGACCCTCGCCAGCGTCAGAGCGCCTGGTTCAAGGCGCTGGACAGCCTGGGCGTGGTCGTGCTCGTCTGGCCCATCGGCGTTGGCGAGCTGCCTCGCTGGCTGGAAGGCCGCCTGCGTGCGGCGGGTTTGCAGCTCGACAGAAACGCCGTCACCTGCCTGGCCGAGCGGATGGAAGGCAATCTCCTGGCGGCGGTGCAGGAAATCGAAAAGCTGAAGCTGGCCGGCCTGCAGGAACCGATTTCGACGGAGGATCTTCTCACGGTGCTGGAAGATGCCGCCCACTACAATGCCTTCGAGCTCATCGACAGCACCATGGCCGGCAACCCCGGGCGTGTCAGCCGTATCCTCGCCAGCTTGCGTGAGGAGGGCGTCGCCCTGTTCGCGATTCTCGGCGCCCTGACGTCCCAGCTTCGCCGGATTGCCAACGGCGACCGTCTGCCCCCCCAGCGTCAGCGCCTGGTTGCGGCCCTTCTGCGTCGGCTCGGCACCCAAACCAGCATTCAGGGCGTTCTGGCGGAATGCGCGCTGGTGGACGCCCAGGGCAAGGGGCAGCTGGTGGGCGATGCCTGGCTGAGCCTGGAAAACCTGTTGCTGGGGTTGAGCGGGCTCGAGGGGTTTTCGCCTTCCACGGGGTTGGATCCACAGCGCTAGAACCATGCTCGCTGTATCGGGGTGCCTGCTACGAAAGTTTAATTCTGCGGACCCTGCGCTGGCCCTCCGGGCTGCCCTTGTCGGCCGGATTGCCCCTGCGGGTCAACTCGGCCTCCGCAGCGGCGCGGAAATGGCCCGCAGCAACGCGATTTCCCAACCGGCGTATCGGGCTGCGTTCTGGTGGGGTTGGTTTCGTCATTCGTTGGTTACGAAACTTGAGGGTGAATTCAGCCGGAGCAGCGCGCGTCGGATCAGCGGATTGGCGTTGGCAGAACAACACCCGGACGATCTGAGCGCGTTGGGAGCCGTT
>CAMYJX010000132.1 GCA_947258825.1 uncultured Pseudomonadales bacterium | reverse complement strand
CAGGCCGAGGCTCGGCTGAATGAGGCACGTGCTGTTTTCCCAGATGACGCGGACTGGCTGCAGTTAGACATTCGTCTGCAGAACAGGGGGCGCGCAGAACGCATCATGATCAGTACGCAGGCGTTACTCACGAGCCACGGCCTGTCTGACCAGCCCAGCGCCGCGGCGGCAACACAGGCTTTTCAGGAAGTGTTAAGGCTGGCGCCGGGTCATGCACAGGCACGCGCGGCGCTCAATGAGATCGCGAATGCCGTCAAGCATCCGCTCCTTACCCGTGCCGGCAATCTGCTGTTCGAGCTCGAAGCTGACGTCGAAATGATCTTCGATGGCCCGCTTGCCGCGACCGGTCACAAAGCCGATATCCGTGAGTCCAGCTTCAACGGCCTCCTCCACCCCGTACTGAACCAGGGGCTTATCCAGAATCGGCAGAATCTCCTTCGGCATGGCCTTGGTGGCCGGTAGAAAGCGTGTTCCGTATCCCGCTACGGGAAACAGACATTTCTTGATCATGAAATCCTCGCCCTCAATCTCGTTTCACAATGGGATGTCCGGCATCCACAAAACCGCCGCCGCGATGTGCAGAGGAAGCTTCACAGATTGGCCGGTTCAGGTCTACAAAGTGTAGCTAAAGCTGTTCGGTTCCGTGCTCGGATTGGGCCAGGAGCGCCTGGAGGTGACGGCAGATGGCAAGCCCGGCGCGGGTCTGCTCCACAGACCTGTCCGGATAGCGGCGTATTCTGCGGGAAAGACGGCGGGCAGCCTGCAGATGCCGCTCTGACCCGATAGGCCTGGATGCACCGGTCTTGGGCTCAGGGAGACGGGCGTAGCCCCGGCGGACAACGGCGGAATTCGAGAGCGAGTCGGAACCTGGCAGCTGGTCAAGCGACTGGTCAGACTTATCTTCAGTTAAAGATAGTTCCTCAAAAAGAGGCAGCGTGTTCTGCATAGTGATCGATCTAGTTGAGCGTCCTACGTGTTCTGCAGGCCAGAATTCTACTCGATACTGTATATATATACAATACTCCGGGCCCGTTGCCGGACCCTAACGAAGCTCATCCCTTGCGCACCGATTCGCCTCACTTGCTGAAGGTGAACTCGCCGTCCGCCACGCGCACATGTATGGCGTCCCCGGGCACGAAGTCCCCTGCCAGCAGTCGATTAGCCAGAGGGTTCTCGACCCGTTTCTGTATGACCCGCTTGAGCGGCCGAGCGCCGTACACCGGGTCATATCCCTCCTCCACCAGCGCATCCGCCGCATCAGGCTGCAACACCAGCTCCATGTCCTGCTCAGCGAGGCGTGCTTTGAGCACTTCGAACTGAATCCCCGCGATGGATCTGACGTCATCCCGGGACAGCGGATGAAATACGACGATGTCGTCCACCCGGTTGATGAACTCCGGCCGGAAGTGCTGAGCAACGACACCCATGACCGTGCTCTTTATCTGCTCGTAGTCACCGCTTTCGGTCAGCGACTGAATGGCCTCTGAGCCCAGGTTGGAGGTCATCACCAGCACGGTATTGCGAAAGTCGACGGTTCGGCCATGGCCGTCGGTCAAACGACCGTCATCGAGAACCTGCAGCAGGATATTGAACACGTCGGCGTGTGCCTTCTCGATTTCATCGAGCAGGATCAGCGAATAGGGACGCCGGCGAATCTTCTCGGTCAGGTATCCACCCTCCTCGTAGCCGACGTATCCCGGCGGAGCACCAATGAGGCGCGCGACCGAGTGCTTCTCCATGAATTCCGACATATCGACTCGGATCATCGCCTCCTGGCTGTCGAAAAGGACCTCCGCCAGCGCTTTGCACAGCTCTGTCTTGCCGACCCCGGTCGGCCCCAGAAACATGAAGGAGCCGTTGGGGCGGTTGGGATCAGAAAGCCCGGCGCGTGAACGCCGAACCGCATCTGAGACGACGCTGACCGCTTCATTCTGCCCCACGACCCGCTTATGCAGCTCGTCCTCGAGTCGGAGCAGCTTGTCTTTCTCACCCTCGAGCAGCTTGGTGATGGGTATGCCCGTCCATTTGGCCACCACCTCCGCAACTTCTCCTTCGGTGACGCTGTTGCGCAACAGCTGCCGGGGAGCGGATTCGCCGTTCGTTCCCGCCATTTCCAGCTGTTTCTCCAACTCTGGAATGCGCCCGTATTGAAGCTCCGACATCTGCGCCAGGTCTCCCGCGCGCCGAGCCGAATCGAACTCCAGTCGGGCTGCATCCAGCTCTTCCTTGAGATCCTGCGCGCCTCTCAACGAGGCCTTCTCTGCCGTCCAGATTTCTTCCAGATCGGCATACTCGCGCTCCAATTCCTCGATGGAAGACTCCAGTGAGGCCAGCCGCTTCTTGCTGGCCTCGTCCGACTCGCGTTTCAGAGCCTCCGCTTCCATCTTCAGCTGTATCAGCCGCCGCTCGAGGCGGTCCATCGCCTCCGGTTTGGAATCCATCTCCATGCGGATCCGGCTTGCCGCCTCATCGATCAGGTCGATGGCTTTGTCCGGCAGCTGTCGGTCGGTGATGTAGCGATGTGACAGCTTTGCTGCTGCCACGATGGCCGGGTCGGTGATGTCCACCGCGTGGTGCAACTCGTACCGCTCTTTGAGCCCGCGTAGAATCGCAACGGTGTCCTCGACGCTGGGCTCGTCCACCAGCACTTTCTGAAAGCGTCGTTCCAGCGCGGCGTCTTTTTCTATGTACTGACGATACTCGTCCAAGGTCGTTGCACCCACGCAGTGCAACTCGCCGCGCGCCAGCGCGGGCTTGAGCATGTTGCCGGCGTCCATGGCGCCCTCTGCCTTGCCGGCGCCCACCATCGTGTGCAGCTCGTCGATGAACAGGATGACGTTGCCTTCCTGCTTTGACAGCTCGTTGAGTACTGCCTTCAGACGTTCCTCGAACTCACCGCGAAACTTCGCGCCGGCGATCAGCGCGCCCATATCCAGCGCCAGAACCCGCTTGTTCTTGATGCCTTCCGGCACTTCGCCATTGAGAATACGCTGCGCAAGCCCTTCGACGATGGCCGTCTTGCCGACCCCCGGCTCGCCAATCAGCACCGGGTTGTTCTTGGTGCGTCGCTGCAGCACCTGTATCGTCCGCCTGATCTCGTCGTCGCGGCCAATCACCGGATCGAGCTTGCCCTCCTCCGCGCGCGCAGTCAGATCCACCGTGTATTTTTCGAGCGCCTCTCGGTGCTCTTCGGCATTGGGATCAGAAACCGTTTCACCATCTCTTGCCACGTTAACCACCTGTTCCAGAGCTTGTTGAGTCACCCCGCTTTCGGTCAGGACGGCAGCGGCGGCGGGATCACCGAACATTGCCAGCAGAACCTGTTCTGTAGAGAGAAAGCTGTCGCCCGCCTTCTGAGCCAGCCGGTCGGCGAGGTTGAGCACCTTCATGAACTCCGGACCAACGCCGATCTCACCGCTGGGGCTGTTCAGCGTAGGCAGCCGGTCCAGCGCGCCATCAACGCGACTGCGCAGCTCCGACTCGCGGCCCCCTGCTCGCGAAAGCAACGCCACAACTCCGCTTTCCCGCTGTTCCAGCAGCACCGACAGCAGGTGCAGCGTCTCCACTGCCGTGTTATCCCGCCCCAGCGCCAAGGACTGGGCATCGGCCAGCGCGTTTTGCAGACGGCTGGTCATTTTATCCATTCGCATCTCGATCCCTCGACTTCGGTCTGCTGCTACAATGTGGCCGATTTCGGCGATTTCAAGCGGCTAATTCAGGCAACCGATGCAGGACAGACGCTATCCCAGAATACAGCTGCCACTCCTGGTAGAGCTCAAACATCCGACGCTCGGTGGCCTGCGCTGCCTCGCCCGCAACATCTCGGAGGGTGGCGTATTCGTTCAGCTCGATGAGCCAGACGTCAAGATAGGCGCCAAACTGAAGCTCACCCTGCTGAACCCAATCAGCGTCGAAGCCTCCCCCACACCGACCGTGGAGATGGAAGTCAATCGAGTCGAAGCCGACGGTCTGGGTCTGGCATTCAGCAGCGTCTCGGGTCGTCACCTCTGGCAGAGCGTCGAGCAGCTGCGTTCCGAGCTGGCCATCGGCCGCGATTACTTTCAGGTGCATCTGAGCTCCCTGGTCGTGAACGAAAAAAAGGCTGTCCTGCTGGTCCAGCAGCATGGCAAGTGGACCCTGCCAGGCACCTATCTGACCGTGGGTGAGGACTGGCGTGAAGCCGCCAAGGACTTTCTGGAATCCACTTTCAACCTGAAGGACGTGACGGTGCAATCCGTGCTGACCGTCAACAACGAAGGCGACCCGGATCTGCCGGAAGCCGCTATGCTGGACGTCTACCTCGACGTGTCGGCGAACTCCGCGGAATTCAAGCTGTCTGAGAAACGTTACCGGGATAGCCGATGGGCAGACCGGCGAAGGTTCGTCGAGGAGGCCACGTTCGCCAACGACCTGGTACGCGAGCTGGCCAACAGCCGGCTGATGCAATTGATAAAGAGAGACGCAGGAATAGACGAGTGATCACCAGCGATTTTGATCAGGCTACGGTCTCCGGAAAGATCGTGTTGCGACCCAATCGCTCCTGGACCTGGCGCGCGAACACCTACTTCGTCGGCACCCTGATGGTCATCTCCCTGTCCATCGCTGTGGCTTTCACCCTGCAAGGCATGTGGGTCATCCTGCCTTTCACGGTGCTGGAAATGTCTGTTCTCCTTGCCTGTCTGTATTACTGCGTGCGGCGGACGCACATTCAGGAAGTGCTGACTTTCTCGCCCGAGTCGCTGGTGCTTGAACGCGGCATAAATCGTCCCCAGCTGCGGGTGGAATTTCAGCGCTACTTCACGCGTTTCTTCGTGCGCGGCCCCAGGCATCCCTGGTACCGGAAGCAGATCGCGCTGCGCTGCCGAGATCGAGAAATGGAGATAGGCAGCTTTCTGTCGAGCGATGAGAAAGACGATCTCATCCGCCAGCTGCGTGACATGATTCACCACTTCGACACGCCCGCC
>CAMYJX010000131.1 GCA_947258825.1 uncultured Pseudomonadales bacterium | reverse complement strand
TGGAAGAGGGGGGTAATGGGACCCGGTTCGTCTGCCCCTACCATAACTGGACCTACGAGCTGGACGGCCGCCTGCGCTCCGCGCCCATGATGGAAGGCGCTGACGGTTTCGACCCCAGCCATTGCCGGCTGCCGCAGCTGGCCGTCGAGGTCTGGCAGGGGTTCGTCTTCGTCAACCTGCAAGGGGAAGCAGCGCCGCCTCTGGGCCCGCGCCTTGCCGGGCTCGAGGCGCAGATCCGTGGCTACGGCCTGGCCGACCTGCAGATCGCGGGGACCCTCGAGTTCGACAGCCCCTGGAACTGGAAGATTCTGGTGGAGAACTTCATGGAGGCCTACCACCACATCGGCACCCATCGTCTGACCTTCGAGCCCGAGTACCCGGCGCGGGATTCCGTGGTGACGGACAATGGCGGCGAGCCCTGGAGCCTGCTGCACATGCCCAGCGCCAAACGCGAGCCGCCCAATCCGGACAAGCAGCCGGACGAGCTGCCTTATCTGTCCACGCTGCCGGAAGCGCAGCGTCACCAGCTGCTGGCGTGCTCGGTTTACCCCACGCTGCTGTTCGCCGGTTCGGCCGCCAGCGGCGTCTGGTACCAGCTGGAACCCAGAGGCGCAGGCGATATGCACCTGAAGATTCATCTGCTGCTGGAACCGGAAACCATTGCCGGGTCGGCGGCGGCCATCGACGCCATGATGGAAGGAATCCGTTTCATCCACCAGGAAGACATCGCGGTCAACGCAGGCCCCTGGCAGGGACTTCAGGCGCCCCTCACCACCCAGGGCAGGCTGAGCCCCTTCGAGGCCGCCATCTGGCAGATGAACCAGCTGTGGGCGGAGCGGATGAGAGGCGTTGAGCCTGGCTGATGGAGACGGAACGACGCGCTGTAAGATCAAAAATAGTCATAAATACTAATTGGTTAAGAGATAAACAGAGAAACTACTCATGAACCAGCTGCACGGTCCCGCCACCTCTCCCTTCGTTCGTAAAACCTGGATCGCGCTGCAGGAGAAGGGCATCGCGTTCGAGCATCGTCAGCTGGACCCGCTGGCCAAGACCTCCGCTTTTCTGGCCATGAACCCGCTGGGCCGGGTACCCGTTCTCGAGGAGGATGACGGCACTTATATCTGCGACTCCTCAGCCATCTGCGACTACCTGGAGCACGTTCAGCCGGAGCCGCGGCTGTATCCCGAAGCACCCCGCGACCGGGCCAGGGCGCTGTGGTACGAGGAGTACGGCGACACCGCGCTGACCCAGATCTGCGCCCGGGTGTTCTGGATGCACATCATCATTCCGGTTCGAAGTGGCGCGCCGGTAGACCCGGCGGAGGTGGGCGCCTTTGTGGACGAGCATTTCCCGCCGGCGCTGGACTATCTGGAAACTCAGGCGCCGGAAGGCAGCGGTATCGTGGCGGGGCGCTTCGGCATCGCCGATATCTCCCTGGCGTCGCCGCTGCGGCTGCTGGACCTTGCGGGGGCGCCTCTGGACGCTCAGCGCTGGCCCCGCCTGGAGGCCTACTACCGGCGGATCATGGGGCGGCCGTCGGCACAGAGCGTCGTCACGGCGGAGGTTGCGGCCACCGAGGTGTTCCGCACCACGGGCAACGCGCCGGTCGAGTGAGGTAAGGGCGCGCGTCAGTCGACGCGCTTGACCCGGATCAAGAGGCTGCCCGTCTGCTTCTCCAGTAGAAACGAACCTAATCGGGCAGTCCTAATGCGCACGCCGTCACCGGGTTTGACGCGCAGTCGATTGGTGTCGATTTGCGTCCAGATCTGCCCGTTGTCCAGCACCATCACTAATTTGCCGTAGGGGGTGCGTTTAACCTCTGCGAGCGTTGCCTCGATCTGGTCGACGTCCCGGAGCCCGAACAGTTTTTGGATGGTGGCCCGGGATTCGGTTTCTTCCCTGCCGAACAGATCTTCCGGCGATACGGATGCAGAACCGGGCTCCGTCGTGCTTTCTGCTTCTCTATTGTCTTTTTCGGCAAGAATCGCGACCTGTTGCTCCAGATCGGCAACCTGCTGTTTCAGCTCGACGACCTCAGCTTCCGGAGCCTTTGGCACAGGTTCGGCGGCCACGGACAGCGTCGGGGCTATCGACGGAGTTGGCGATGATTGTGATTCCGGTGGTTTCGGCGGTTCTGGTGGTGTGGGTGGTGTCGTGGCGAGGGCATCCGGGATTTCGGCAGGCGGCTGCAGAGCGTCCACCGCTCTGTCGTAGCATTCTGCCCTGGCGACTGCATCCGCTACGGTTCGGCAGGCGAGAATCTGCTCCGGCAGCTCAACGGCGATGGCGGCCGTGGTGAATCCCCACCCAGCCAGGATGATGCAGGGGATCGTCAGCTTGATCATAGGTCTCCCGATTATTTAGTTCAGACAAGGCAAAAAAAAGGCCACCGCGGTTTCCCGCGGCGGCCCTGATGTCACGTCTACTACTTTTTCTGAGCGTGATTTCTCGCGCTTAGAGGCTCAGTGAGAACTTTCCGTAATAGTAGGAGCCGGCCGTTTCGTAGGAATAATGCAACGTGTTCATATCGTCGTAGTTGGTCACGTACGGCGGATCTTCATCTGTGATGTTCTTAGCGCCGATGGTGAACGTCATGTTATCCAAGACGTAGAAGCCTTGCAGGTCCAGGTAGGTCACGTCATCGGCCTTGCAGACGTTACCGCAATCATCGCCGTCGAAACCATCGTCGGTAGAATCCATCCACCGAGCCATCAGGTTGACACCCCAGTTGTCTCTGGTGAAGTCTACGGAGAAGTTTGCGGCCCACTCAGGAAATGCGGTGATGGCATTCTTGTTGAACGGGTCGATCTGGAAGGTACCATCGAGTTCCAGTTCGTCGCCGCCTACGACAGCCGTGTACTTGTACTCATCCACGTAGGTTCCGACGGCTCTCAGCGCGAAGGCGCCCCAGTCGGTGTCGAAAGCATAGTCGACCTGAAAGTCGTAGCCCGAGGTTTCGAAGCTCGACAGGTTCTGGTTGGTCAGCAGAACGCCGGTCACCTGATTCAGTGCGTTCCGACGATCGGGCGCTACCGCGCTCGGGCCTTCATTGACCACGGTGGGACCAGCGAGCAACGCGCACAGCGGATCGGTGAAACCGGGGCTGTTGTAGCACGCGGAGATCACGTTGCCGGTGCCCGCGGTGCCTACCGCGTCGTCGATGTCGATATCCCAGTAGTCAAAGGTGAAGGACAGGCCTTCCAGGAACCGCGGCGTGAAGACGAAGCCTATGCCTTTGCTTTCCGATTGCTCTGGCTTGAGATCCTCGGTGCCGCCTTCAAGGGTGGTGGCCTGGGGCGCGTTGACCACGAAGCCGGCCGGCAGGTTGTCACCACCGGGACCGCAGTTGCCTACGATGGTCGCATTACCCAGGGTGTCCCAGTTCTGGCAGGGATCCGAGTAGCTTGCGGCCGTGCGCTGCTGACCCAGGAAACGTTCGCTGATGTTCGGCGCGCGGAAACCGTCCGAGTAGGTGGCGCGGAACCGGATGTCCTGAACCGGCGCCCATTCCGCCTTGTAGCTGTAGTTGGCGTCGGATTCCACGAAGTCATAGTCGGACCAGCGGAAAGAGGCTTCAACCGTCAGGATCTCGGCAAAGCGCACGCCGGAGAGAATCGGCAGGCTGACTTCGCCGTAGACCTCATTCACCGAATACGCACCCTTGGTGACGTTGCCCGGGGTGGAGAAAACCGCCCCCAGCGCGGAACCGCCGTCCGGCAGCTGTTCGGCCTTCTCTTTCCGATACTCGTAGCCCAGGGCCCAGGCCGGCTGGCCGCCGGGCAGCTCGAAGAGGCCCATCACGTCGCCGGTGATATTCGCCTGCGCGACACGCATCTCCGAGTTCTGAATCTCATTTACAGCGACCGTGCCGTAAAGCTGTTGCGCCGGCGTCAGGGTGCCCCTGTTGAAGGCATCCCAGGGCACCTGGCCCGTGCCAGCCAGCGGCGCGCAGAGGCTGTTCACCTCGCAGTTCGGGTCGAGCAGCCCGTTGATTCGCGGCTCGACGGCGCGCCCGCCGTCACGGTCGGAACCGTTGGACTGGTTGTAGTTGTAGGTCGCATCCCAGGACCAGCCGTTTTCAAACTCGCCGTTGAGCCCCATCACGAAACGCCAGGCCGATACGTTCTGACTGAAGGAGCGGCCGCCGGTCTCTTCGAGGCGGCGCGCGATGTTGACGTCCTGCGGCGTGGTGCAGTCGGGGTTCCCCGCGCACTGCACGTCGCCGAAGGGGTTCAGCGGGTTGCTCGCGGGCACCCCGGGTGACCAGAAGGTGCCGACGCCGGCCAGGTTCTGATCAGAGGTTCGCTTCGAGAAGCCGGCATCCAGCGTGGCTTCAAGGGTGCTGAACCCCTCGTCCAGGATGCGGTAGCTGGCATTGCCCCACATGCTGTAGACCTTCTGCGGGGTCGACAGGATGCTGGGTATTGCGAAGTTGTACGCGTCGGAGGTGCCGTTGAACGGCCGGGTCTCGCCGGTGTTCTGATCCACCACCCAGGTGCCGAACACGTCGTTGGTGTCGACGGGGGTGATGATCTGGGCCGGGGTGGTCGTGCCGCTGCCGCCACACTCCTTGCCGCCACCGTCGGCGTCCTGAAGCGGGCAGTCCGAGAAACCGCGGTCGCGCTGATAGATCGGGTTGCGCTTGGTGTACTGACCACCCAGCATGACGTGCCCACGGTCGAAGGTGGTGCCGAAGAGCGCGTCCAGGGTCGTCTCCGATCCATCGCTCTCGGAAGTTTCTCCGTAGCCGACGCCCACTTCCATACCTTCGAAGTCTTTCTTGGTGATGATGTTCACCACCCCTGCGATGGCATCCGATCCGTAGATGGTTGACGCTCCGTCACGCAGAATGTCTATTCGCTCGATAGCCGCGTTGGGGATACCGTTCAGATCTGCGTACCCGTCTACGCCGGACTGCGGCGGACGCTGACCGTTGATCAGCACCAGGGTCCGGTTCGGACCTAGCCCGCGCAGCTGCACGGTAGCGAGCCCGGGGTTGCCGTTGTTCACCGAAGAACCGTAGTCGGCGCCACCGAGGGTAGAGGGTTGGTCCTGGAGAAAGTTCTCCAGGGTGAAGTTGCCCGACGCCTCCAGCTCTGCGTCAGTCAGCACCGGACCTACCGCAA
>CAMYJX010000130.1 GCA_947258825.1 uncultured Pseudomonadales bacterium | reverse complement strand
TCCGACTGAGCGCCAGCATCCCAACGAGTAACAGCACGAACAGCACGATCTGCACGACCATACGCTCGGTGTATGTTGCCCAGAATTGTTGCAAGCCGGTCAGTAGCCGCCCCGCACTGGCTCTCAGCAAATCCAGGGTCGTGGCGTCCGTGGCTGCGTCCGCGCTTTCCTCCGGCTCCTCGAACAGATATTTCCACAGGGGCGGCTGATCCAGCGCAAAGAATCGTCGCTTCGTTTCAATCAGCGCATTGTCAATACCTGCGATGACCGCTTCGAGCTGGTCGTTCAGAGATATCAACCGGTCGTCCAACCCCAGGAAGCTTTCGCTACGCTGACGCAGTGTAGCGCGGACTTCCTCTATCGAGGCGATGAGTGCGCGAATCCGCCCAAGCAACGCGTCCGGCGCGGCGGCGGCCTCCTCTGCGGCAAGGCGTTTTGACCAATCATTGGTCAGTTCTTGGAGCTTATCGCGAGCAGCACGCAACTGTGTGAGCTTTGTCGACGCCTGTTGGCGCCAGGAACGCACGTTCGTGAGACTCAATGATGCCTGGGCACGAGCTTCACGCAGTTTGAATTCGCCAAACGCAGCGAGGTCTTCAGCGTCCAAGTAACTCCGGAACTGCTCCTCGAACTTTCGTGCCTCTTTCTCCAGCGACACGCCGACCGTTTCGAGTGGCTTGCTGTCCCCGGCTGTTTCCGCGAGCCTCCGCACTTGCCGCAGGACTTGGTTCACATCACCGGTCTCTGCCGGCGTGACCACACTAGTGGTTGCGGGATCGGCTGTATCCACAACCTCCTGCCGTTCCTGACCGAATCCAGGTGTAGAGAAAGCGCAAGCCGACACGGTAATCACAACGGAAAGGAATTGGATTCGCATGATGGTTCCTTGAACGCTCGGCTGCCGTTCGCCGGCGTGGCTGCTTAGAGCGTTGCGGCTATCTTCTCTGCCAGTTGTCGCAGCAATGTCTTTTGTGACGCGACGAGAGCCGGGTAACCCTCGCCGGCAAGCGGCTCGGCGTTGGCAGACTCACCCGTTGCCAGCACAGTGCGACTCTCCGTGTCGATCACGCTCCAGGAGGCCACGAGCTTCGCGCGGCCATCGGATGTCCCGTGCAGCTGATCGATGTGGATGTTGATACGCGTCTTCCAGTTGTCCTCCGTGAGTCGGCGGCTGCCGACTGCCCGTCCCGCGGCCGTCGAGATTTCTCTGGCAAAAAAGTCGCGCAGACTCTCTCGCAGAGGTTCTGCCCATCGGTTGTAACGGGCCGTCTGCATGGCCTCCTGATCCGACTCCATGACCAGACCCAGATCGTCGATGTAGGAAGCCACAGTTACAATACCGATACCCACATCGGTGGCAGCATCTGGTGCCGGTCGTACGGGCGACGCATCGGTGCGCAACAGGAATTCCGTGACCTCGGGCGACTGGCCAGCGCAACTGGTACACAAGGCCGCCAGCAGTATGAGAGCCGGTTTGCTCATTGATTCGCTCCTGGGATCAAATCTGGTTCTTGTTTGGTCGGGAAGATGATCGCATTGGGCCGCTCGGACAGTTCCTGCGTCGCGCCTTTGAGGTCGTCTAGGGTGAGCTCCAGCGACTTCAGTGCGGCGTCGAGACTCTGGTAAATCTCGGAATCCTGTGACACGCCGTCCAGCACGCTGCGTAGCTCAACCAGCACCGCCACCACCTCGGCGGGCAGGGACTGGGCGCCGTCACTTGCCAGGATCGTGCCGACCGAATCAAGCCCCGTCTTGAGAGAAACCAGAGCCGCGTTCGCGCCCCCCACCGTCTCGTCCAGAGGCAGCGCGTTGAGTTTGGCCAACAAGTCGCTGAGCTGGGTCTGCAGATTATCCAGACCCGATTCAATGGTCGGAATTTCCGGGTACTGATCAAACTGGCCAAGCTCCGCTTTGGCGGCGCTCGGGAAAAAATCAAGCGACACGAGCTGGCTACCGGTCAGCAGGTTGCCGGTCGTAAGCGTGGCCCGGATGCCGGTGCGCACAGCCCTCTCGATATCAGCACGGAGCAGCCCCACGGATTCCTCTGTATCAGGGATCTCCAGGCGTCCGGGTTCGAGGTAAATCAGCACGGGAATCGGCAAGTCCTCGCCGGTACTCAGGCCTGCTGTCGTGATTTCTTTAAGCAGGATCCGCTCCACGCGCCCAACAGGAATGCCGCGAAACTCCACGGGGGCACCAGGCACCAGGCCACGGAGGGATTGCGTGAAAGATACGACGTAGTAGGCGCCATATTGGTAGGGGTACTGCAGACTCTGGCTTAAGGATCCGTACAATTGAAACTCGGCCTGCGGCTTCACCGGCAGGCCGGCCGGTGCGCCTGGCGGCGTCCCGAATGCAACGCCGCCCAGAAGCAGCGTTTCCACTGAGCTCATGCTCACTTCCAGGCCCGTCGCGGCCGCATTGACGGAAATACCGCTGACGTTCCAGAAACGGGTGCTGCTGTTAACCAATTCGTTATATGGTGAATCGATAAAGATGTCGTATCGAATCTGCTGGCGTGACAGGTCGAACTCGCTGGATTCCACGCGTCCAACCTCATACCCGTTATACAGGACCGGATTACCGCTGCTGAGCGAGCCCGCCTGATCGCTGAACAGCGACACGCGCAGACCGGGTGCACCCAGCGGCGTCAGCGGCGGAGCTTCCAAGGCGATGAAAGCGCGACGATCTTTCAGTGCTGAACCAGGCGCCATCTCGATGTAGGCACCGCTCAGTGCGCGCACTACCCAGAATTCCGTGTCGTCCCGCAACAGGGACCTGGCTTTCCGATCGAGCTTTATGGAAGCCTGGACGCCGCTCAAGTCATCGCTCAGCACCAGGTCTTCCACAATACCAATCTCGAGGTTGAGGATTCGTACTTTTGTTTTCCCTACTTCCAGCCCTTCCGCCGTCTTGAACTCCACGGTGATAGTTGGTCCCTCAGTCCAGAATGTATAAGCCACCATCCAGACACCGAGCACGACGGCGACCAGCGGCACAATCCACACGGCTGCGAATTTTCTGCCGCGACTCACAGTCGGATTGACATCAGACATCGTTTGTTGACTCCTTGTCCCATATCAGGCGGGGATCAAGGCTCTCAGCGGCAAAAATAGTGACCACCACCACCCCCGCAAAGGCCAGAGCTGCCGCACCCGGACGAATGACCAGTAGGCCGGTGAGCTGAACCAGGGCTACCAGTATTGCTACCACAAATACGTCGACCATCGACCACTTGCCGATGAACTCGGCTGCGCGAAAAATTTTCGTGCGCTGGCGCTCGCCACCCATGGACTTCTGTCGGAGGCTCCAGCAGAGATAGAACAGAACCAGTATTTTTCCCAATGGCACCAGCACGCTGGCGATGAAAATCACGGCTGCGATCGGGATTGAGCCAAGATTGATCAGCAGCACCACTCCGCCCAGGATTGTGCTCGCCATCGGGCGGCCAAACTGCTCGGTGATCATGATCGGTAAGATGTTGGCCGGGATATACAGCACCAGGGCCGTTATCAGCAGGGCCAGCGTTCTTTGCAGGCTGTCCTTTTTACGCAGATGCAGGGCTGCGCCACACCGTGGACACTCGTGCAATGTTGCGCTGGCCAGCGCCAGGCAGAGATGGCATGACGAGAGATCGCGCGAGGCTGCCGTTCGCGGGAGCGAGTTCATGACTTGGCCAGGGCTTCGATCCGGCGCCAACACTGGAAACGATCGAGACTGGTCACCGACAAAAGAAACAGGATGCTGAACGCTGCATAAGCCCAGAAAGAGATGCCGATTACGATGGTCGCCATCTTCGCAATCTTCACGAGGCTCACCAGAACACCAATGAAGAACACCTCCACCATGCTCCAGTTCTGCAAGGTAAAGATCAGTCGGCCGAGTGGCTTCAGCAGGGCAATCCCACGCTTAAGCTTCATTGAGCTTGCTAACAAGAGAAGCATGACAAGCACGCCGGCCGGAACCACGACAATGAACGCCGCAACCACCAAAGCCAGGTCCGGCATACCGTCATGCCACAGGGCCAGAGCGGTTCCGGGCAGCGTCATCACGCTTTCTATTCCACTGGCTTTGAAGGACATGAACGGAAAACTGCAGGCCAACACCAGTAAAATCAGTGCTGAAGCTGCAAACGCCGTCACACGGCTAAGCGCATTTGCGCGATAAGTTGTCAAAAACGCGTCGCAGCGCGAGCAGCGTGCCGTTTCGCCGTCCTGCAGGTCACCTACCTCGAAGAGCAGGTCGCAAGAGGGGCACGCGATCAGGGTTTGTGCATCTGTGTTCAATGCGGGGCTCTTTCAGCGCTGGCCAGGATGGGCCAATTTGCTTAGAGGGAAGAGTTTTAGCATCCCGCGCCAAGCCAAACAGGCCATTTCGCGCCACATGCGCAGACAGACTGACCCGGCAATTGCAAGCGGCGATCAATAATCTCTCAGACCATGAGTACCGGGCTTGAACAAGCTTCCGCCGATGAACGCGGCAGCGACGTGCATTGTCCGGGAGCTGAAGACGCCGTCATCCCGGAACGGCGCACAGGTTGGGGGGATGTACTGGTTAGTGCCTGCCGCGTTGACTAGCAATCAACAGGGCCTAGCGCGCCTGATTGGCATTGGCGCCGAAAAGCCCGCGGGTTGACGCCGCTTATGCGGCGAAACGCCCGGGCAAAGTGCGATGAATCGCCGTAGCCGCATTCAATGGCGATATCGATGATTTTTTCATCCGTCTCTCGCAGCAACCGCTCTGCCCGCGCGAACTGGATTTCATCCACCAGGTCACTGTAGGTCTTGCTCGCCTTGTGAAGCCGCCGCTGCAGTGTGCGGGTACTCATGTCACTCAGCTCGGCCGCGAGTTCAATCGGTGGCTTGCCGTCAGCAAGGTAGCTGGCAAGGACAGCCTTGAGCGATTCCGTCAACCCCGCGCCCTGCCAGGCGCTGGCCGGATTGGCACCGCCGGGACCTTCTGCGTGATCCCCGGAAAAGTTGCGATGCCGCGGCGGTAGACTCAGGTATTCGTTCGGTAGCAGGATACTGGACACAGACTGGCTCACCAGAATGCGGGTGTTAGGGAATTCTTCCTGAGCGTAGCGCCCAATCTCCAGTGGGGAGCGCAAACTCAACTGCGTCGGCTGCCACTCTGACCCTGCGAATGCGCGTACGATGGCAATCAGGACCATAAGCTCGCTCCAGTCTTGCGTGCGCTGATCGACCGCGTTCAGTGGTAACCGGTAGTGCATGTTGAGCGCAGCGTGTGCATCCCCCGCGTCGAACCAAAAACGGACTTGGGGATCTTCTTCACGCACCAGTCTTTGGAAGTGAGACAAGGCGACGTTGAGGGTAGGCGATCCGGCGGCTGCGGCCAGAAACCGTGGGGACAGGCGGGTGATGGACAGCTTGCGGAGCGGCCGCAGGGACATGTCTATCCCCTGGCTGGTGGCCGCTTTGCGCAGAAAGCGGAACGTGGAAGACATGGGCAACGCCATTTCAGGCTCTTCTCCCGCCATGGTGGGCAACTTCGCGTCGCGCAATAAACCTTGTACCGGAGCGCCAATCTGGCGAAGACAGTCCAGGTAGGGACCTAGAAGAGCGGCCCGGAAAGCGGGAACCGCTGCGTCTTTGGCGTGTTGCCTTGAGTCCGATGCGAGTTTGCTAGCGAGCATTATTCGATACCTTTTTATGGGCCGGCAGTATCCTTGACCGGCAATCCAATCGAAATCTAACCTATTGTAATCCTGCCTAGTTCCTACCGCGCCCGCGCTGCGGAAATTACCTAGCTTTATCCGTGATTCACCGAAGGACCCGGTTGCGGGGCGCCAAGCATGCGGCGATGTATTTCCGTGTCGTCTGAAACGTCGTCTGGAACGTCGTCTGAAACATCGCCTCACAGGTTAACTGTATAGCATCTTGCGCCAGTTTTCCGACCGTTTCGTGCCAAGCGCTGGCGCGGACACCCACCCTTCTCTGGTGGCCACTCGATTGATATTTTTTGGCACGACTTGGCCGGAAGTCGACTCGCATGGGTGATTCAATGCGTGTCCTGAAGAGCTTCCAGGGACCGGCAAAGAGTTTCGGCGTGCCACGGATCGCAAATATGGGCCAAATAAGGCAAGTCATTCGGCGCCAGCTAGCACATCAGGCGCCGACGCTTGAGCGCACAGCTCGAGAACTGGGGTTGCCTGTGCGCACACTGCAACGGCGCCTGCACGTTATCGGGGCCAGCTACACCGACGTGGTTGACGCTGTCCGGTTTGACCTAGCCCGCCGCCTGCTCCAAGAGCCGAACAGTCGGGTCAGCCAGGTCGCCAAGAGGCTGGGCTATGCAGACCCCAGCAGCTTCAGCCGCGCTTTTCGCCGCTGGTCGGGTGTCCCTCCAAAGAGCTTTCAGTCAGATCGGCGTTCACCTTCACAGCCGGCACGCGGGTCGTCGCGTGACGGCGGTGGCGCGAAATGGCTAGAAAGCTCAGAAGGCCACCAATAAGGTGACGCGATTGCTCGGCCACGGGAATCGGGCTCCAAGCGAATTTCTGGAACCGTTTCCGGCACTTTCGCCCTTGAAAAATACCGTCGGACCTTCCTTTCCGGGCCGATGGTGGGCAGATTGCAGGACCAGTCGCTTGATGAACGAGAAATCGCCCGGAACGCTAGTTGCGCTGTTGGGGCCGGACCTGGATCCAAGTCTCCAGGTACGGTGGCCGCGGAGGTTCGCACCATTGCCAGCGACTTCTACCATCAACCACTCCGGGCACGCATGTTGACCGAGACTGAAATCACTAGTGGCCACGAGACACGCGCATATGGCAAACGCTGACAAGTTTGGAGTGCGGCTACCGCTACGCCCGCCCAAGCACGGCTACACGCTGCTGCTCGTCGCCTTGCTGACTCTGTGGATCGTCGCACCGCTGGCGCACCAGGCAGGTCTGGAACGTGGCATAAACATAGCGCTGGTGACGCTGCTGGTGATCGCCGCGATCTACGTCATGTCAGATAAACCCCGGATCTCGCGTTGGGGGGTGACGCTGGCAGGTATCCTGTTGGCGATTCTGCTGTGGGCGGATGCAGCTACCAACGCTGAGCCAGCCTTTCATCTGGGTGCCAACCTGGTCGGCTTGCTGTTCTTCGCCGTCGTGGCATGGCAGCTACTGGTTGACATCCTCTCCAAGTCGCGTCGCGTAGATGCACCCCTGATCAATGGCGCGATCTCGGTTTACCTGTTACTTGGTGTGGCTTTCGAGTTCGTTTATGGCCTGATCCTAGCCGTCGATCCGACCGCCTTTCGCGGTTTGGTAGAGTCTGGCGCAGAGATTGGTCAGTTCTTCTATTTCAGCTTCGTCACGTTGACCACGCTCGGCTACGGTGACATCACGCCGGCAAGCCGGCTCGCGGGCGCCGTCGCTACGCTGGAAGCCATGATTGGCCAGATTTATCTGACGGTGCTTGTTGCGCGCCTTGTCGGTATGCACATTTCCCAAGCCACCTCGGACTGATCGGCGCAGCTTGGTTCGATGCACGATGTCGAACATGGCACGAAATGGCCGGTTTTCGCCAGCGCCCACGTGCAGAATTTCCCTGCATTCAACGCATCACTTTCCTCAAGGGAAAATAGACAGGAGATATGGAAATATGAGCCTTCCAGGCAAAACAATGAAAATCGGTGGATGGAACTATCACGTCAGCGACCAGGGCGAGGGCGACAAGGTCGTCATGCTGGTTCACGGCATGCCGGATGACGGTAGCTGCTGGAAGTATCAAGTACCGGCATTATTAAACGCAGGTTACCGAGTGATCGTTCCAGATACTCTAGGTTACGGTCTTACTGACCGTCCACGTGAAGTTGAGCATTACAAAGTTGAAAAAATAATTGCTCATATGTTTGAAATTATCGATCAGCTAGGCCTTAAAGATATCAACTT
>CAMYJX010000129.1 GCA_947258825.1 uncultured Pseudomonadales bacterium | reverse complement strand
CACGCTGGGCAAGGCCTCGGGTCCGGGGACCTGGCAGCTGGGATACGCCTACCACGATCATGAAAAGGATGCGTTGTTTGCTCAAGTCGTGGATTCGGATTTTGGCGATGGTCAGACCGACGTGCGGGGCCACGTCGTCACGGGCAGCTATGCGTTCAGCAAAGGGGTGGGCATCAGCCTCAGCTACTTCAACAACGAGCTGGATGTGAGCACCAGCGACAGGCGTGACTATCAGCGCGTCATGCTGGATCTGAACATCAGATATTGATTGGCAACGCGGGGGCTCTACAATCTCTTCTCGGTCTCAACGACGACCGGTAAAAGCCAATCGTAAAAACAGGTGTCACAAGCAGGCACTCATAACCGATCAGAGGAGCAGGACGATGGGGGAAGCAGTTCAGATCAGATCCGCCGACGGATTCACGCTGGGCGCCTATCAGGCGGTGCCCGACGGCGCGCCCGCGGGTGCCGTGGTGGTGATTCAGGAGATATTCGGTGTCAACAACCACATCCGCGAAGTGGTGGATGGCTATGCAGCGGATGGATACTTTGCCATCGCGCCGCAGATTTTCGACCGGATCGAGCGCGACATCGAGCTGGGATACGAGGAAGCCGATATGGGCAAGGGCATCGAGCTCGCCTTCGAGAAGCTGGATCATGGGCTCACCGCGCAGGATCTGCAGGCGGCTATCGAGGCGGCCTCGGTGCATGGCAAGGTCGGGGTCGTGGGCTACTGCTTCGGCGGCCTGCTAACCTGGCGCTGTGCCTGCGAGTTGGAAGGTGTGAGCGCGGCGTCGGCCTACTACGGTGGCGGTCTGGCCAATGAAGCGGAGAAGACGGCGAGGTGTCCGGTGATGATGCACTTCGGGGAGAAAGACGCCCACATACCGATGTCGGATGTGGAAAAGGTGCAGGCTGCGCAGCCGGGGGTCGAAGTGTACGTCTACGATGCTGACCACGGCTTCAACTGTGACCATCGTGCCAGTTATGACGCTGCAAGCGCCAAGCTCGCCAAAGAGCGGACCCTCGCCTTTTTCGCCAGGCATCTGGCCTGAAGCTGGCGGCAGTCTGGTCTGGCTGGATGGATTCCGCTAGACCGCCGCTGACGGAGGGCAGCGTCGCCCTTTTTAAGGGGGGCGACATGCTTGACTTCCCGTGGTCGTTTGTTGATCCTTCGAGTCAGGAAAAGGGGCGGGAAGAGTCGATTACACCACAGAGTGTGGACCCCGCATTTGGGCTGTCTTGCAGCCGCTTAAAAATTCGTCTGGTTGAACCTATGCGCAAATCGGGATGCTCGCTCTCCGCTCTGCGCCGCTGTTGTGACCCTGACGGATTGACAAATCTAACGAACCCGTAGGAAGTCGTATGAATAAGAACCGGATGAAGAGGCTGTCGACCTCGCTTCTGCTGGCGTTGGGCCTTACGCTCGGTGGCACCGCATCGGCCGCAAGCATCAGCAACATTTACAAAGTGGCCGAACAGCTCAACAGTCAGGCGAAAAGGTCTCAGGCGAAAATCGACGCCCTCACCGACCAGACTCGGGAGCTGCTTGGCGAGTACAAGACAGTCCTGAAGGAGATAGAGGGCCTGCGGGTATATAACCGACAGCTGCAGAAGCAGATTACCAATCAGGAATCTGAAATGACGCAGCTCGCCACCGCCATCGACGAAGTGACTGTCATCGAGCGCCAGATCACTCCGCTGATGCTGCGCATGATCGATGGCCTGGAACAGTTCGTGCAGCTTGACCTGCCGTTTCTAGAAGACGAGCGCGCCAACCGTATTGAGGGATTGCGCGAGATGATGGACCGGGCAGACGTGGCTGTTTCGGAAAAGTTCAGCCAGATTCTGCGAGCGTTCCAGATCGAAAATGAGTATGGGCGGACCATGGAAGCGTATGGGGACACCATTGCGCTCAACGGCACGGACCGCAAGGTGGATATTCTCAAGGTGGGTCGCATAGCCCTTGTCTACCAGACCCCGGACGGAGAGGAGACCGGTGCTTTCAATGCCGATAGCGGCCAGTGGGAGGCCCTCGACGATTCTTTCAAAACTCCGATTCGCAACGGCATCCGGATGGCCCGCAAGCAGCTGTCTGTAGACATGCTGACCCTGCCGATTCAAGGCCCGGAGGCTGCAGAATGAAAACGATTAGCATGAAGAAGCATCTGAATCTTTTCTACGTGGGTGCGATCGCCGCGGCGCTGGCCCTGGGGTTTGCTCCCGCCGCGCTTGCACAGGAAGCGGCCGAGTCATCCGCACCAGCCCAGAGCGATCTGAAAGTCAACAAGGCCGGATCTCTCGACGAGCTGTTGCGGAACGTGGAGCAGCGCCGGGTCGTAGAAAGCCGGGAAAACACCCAGCGTGAAGCCCGATTCACCCGTGATAAGAATGCACAGGCCAAAATGCTGGCCGACGCCAAGGCTGAGCGCACCCGGGAAGAGCAGCGTTCGGAACGCCTCGAAACGCAGTTCGAAGAGAATGAGATTCGCATCGGCGATCTGCAGGAGCAACTCGATCGTCGGCTGGGCTCGCTACGCGAGCTGTTCGGCGTGCTGCAGCAGGTGGCGGGCGACACCCGTGGTTTGTTCGAAGGCTCGGTGATCAGCGCGCAGATTCCCAATCGGGGCGAGTGGCTGGACAATCTGGCCCGCAAGATGGGTACCGCCAGCGAGCTGGCCACCATCGACGAGATGGAAACCCTCTGGTTCGAGCTGCAGCGTGAGATGACCGAATCGGGCCGGGTAGTGACCTTCCCGGGAACCGTGATTCTGAACAACGGCGAGCAGCTGAACACCGATGTGACTCGGGTAGGGGCCTTTGCCGTGATTGCAGATGGTGGTTATGTTCAGTACGACCCGGACAGCGGCAACCTGATCGAGCTGGCGCGGCAGCCCGCAGGGCGTTACACCTCCACGGTGGATGACCTGCAGGAAGCGGCGTCCGGCGAGACCGTCGCCTTTGCGGTAGATCCCACACGCGGCTCGCTGCTCAGCCTGTTAATCCAGGCGGCAACGGTTGGTGAGCGCGTAGGTTCGCCGTTCGGCGGTATCGCGAAAGGCGAGTGCTACCTGCCATTCTGCGACGGCCAGGGGGGCTACGTAGGAGCAGTGATCATCCTCGGCGGCATCTTCGGTGTGATCCTGGCGATATGGAAGCTGGTACAGCTGTCTGTCATGGGCACCAAGGTAAACGCCCAGAAGAAGAGCGATACGCCGGATACCGGGAACCCGCTGGGCCGCGTGCTCAAGGTCTATCAGGATAATAAGGATGTAGATGTTGAAACGCTGGAGCTGAAGCTGGGTGAGGCCATACTAGGAGAGACGCCGGCTATCACCAGCAACATCACGCTGCTGCAGGTGATTTCCGTTGTGGCACCGCTGCTGGGTCTGCTGGGTACGGTAATCGGCATGATTCTGACCTTCCAGGCCATTACGCTGTTTGGTACGGGTGATCCCAAGACCATGGCGGGCGGTATTTCAACCGCGCTCATGACGACGGTGCTCGGCCTGTGCGTCGCCATTCCGACGACTTTGCTGCATTCCATCGTCGCGACCCGCAGTCGGTCGGTCATTCACGTTCTCGAGGAGCAGAGCGCGGGCATCATTGCCGATCATGCCGAGAAGTCCGGTCAGGCCCTCGGGTAAGACGACATGTATGACGCCTACATCAACGTTATCACCTTCATGGACCAGGGCGGCGATGTGCTGTGGCTCATCGCCGGCCTGACGTTCCTCATGTGGACGATGATCTTCGAGCGCCTCTGGTATTTTCAGTCAGAGCACAAGCAGCTCATTCGCGAGTCGACCGAGGTCTGGGAAGACCGCGCGGAGCGACGTTCATGGAGCGCGCACCAGGTCCGCGATCGGCTGATTTCCGAGGCTTCCGATACGATCACGGGCACCTTGCCGCTCATCCAGACCTGCGTGACGCTTTGCCCGTTGCTGGGCCTGCTGGGCACGGTGACCGGGATGATCTCGGTGTTTGACGCCATGGCGACCCAGGGCGGCAACGCGCGGTCCATGGCTGCCGGCGTGTCCATGGCCACCATCCCTACCATGGCGGGGATGATCGCATCGCTGTCGGGTTTGCTGGCGGCGACATTCATCAAACGCAAGGTTGATTTCGAAGTAGAGCTTTTCGATGACCATCTCACCATGGACCATTGACGGTGACCTTGCAGATCGGAGTGCAGTATGCGTAAGAGCTTGAATCGGTTTTCTCGCGCGGATGAGGAATCAGACATTAATCTGACCCCCATGCTCGACGTGGTCTTCATCATGCTGATCTTTTTCATCGTCACCGCCACCTTCATCAAGCAGGCGGGCATCGACGTTTTGCGGCCGCCGGCCGAAACCGCCGAGCAGAAGCCGACGGTGAGCGTGCTGGTGGCCATCAGCGCAAACGGCGAAATCTGGATAGATAAAAAGAAAGTGGATTCAGCGGCAGTTCGAGCCCACATCGAGCGCCTGCATGCGGAAAATCCCAAGGGCGGCCTGGTCATTCAGGCAGACAAAGGCTCAAAGAATGAGAAGCTCCTTGCCGTGTTGAATGCGGCGCGGGCAGCCGGCCTCACCGAAGTGGCGATTTCCACGGAAACCTAGAGGTATCGATTTATGACCACACGTTACCTATTCGGCGTTGTCCTTGGAGCGATTGCGACCTTCGCATTGTTCATGCTGATGCAGGCGCTCATCAAGAGCGACAAGAGCCCGTTCGACGACTCGGTTAAGGGCAAAATCGTTGATTTTGTGCGCTTGGAAGATGATGTGGACCTGCAGACGAAGCAGCGCAAGCCGAAGCCGCCCCCGCCACCGGACGAGCCGCCGCCCGACATGCCCAAGCCTGATTTCGACCAGAGCAACGTCTCTCAGGGCGTGGACATCGGTGGCGTGGACGTCAGCGTGGACCTCAACGTAGGCGGTACCGGCGGGTTCAGCTCAGACGGCGAGTATCTGCCGATCGTGAAGGTAGCCCCGGTCTATCCGCGACGTGCCCAGACCCGGGGAATAGAGGGTTTTGTTCTGCTGGAATTCGTCGTGACAAAGACGGGCGCCGTACGCGACCCGGTGGTCATCGAATCGAAGCCGCCGGGTATCTTTGATCGCGCGGCCATGTCTGCCGCTCTGAAGTTCAAGTACAAACCCAAGGTGGTGAATGGCGAACCCATAGACGTGGCCGGCGTTCGAAACCTGATAACGT